>WHTM01000049.1 GCA_009377755.1 Hyphomicrobiales bacterium
GCCTCCGCGAGGCCGATCTTCCCGTCGAGATAGTGCGCGTCCAGGATGGCCTCCACAGTCACGCGGCCGACACCGGCCAAGTCCGCAGCGCCATATCAGCGATCTTTTGCAATTCCTCTCGTCCTGCGCCCGCCGCGGCGCGCACCGACATGCCTTCCAACATTGTCATGATGTAACGGGCGAAGTCGGCAGGAACCAAGTCCGGCGGAAGTTCTCCATCAACTTTCGCACGCTCCAGGCGCTCCCGGAGCGAGGTCTCCCCTTCGGCGCGGCGGGCGGCCAGTTCCTGCCGGATGTGGTCGACAGCCTCGCTGCACAACAACGAGCTCCGCACCAGCAAGCATCCGGGCGGATTGCACTCCGCGGTAAGAAAATCCACGGTCGCACGCAGCAGGTGCTCCACCGTTCCGCGCGCCGTCGGCGCCTTGCTGGCTTCGGCCCAGAATCCGGCGTGCTGCTCCACGTAGCGCTCGATGGCCTTTCGGAACAATCCTTCCTTGTTGCCGAAGGCTGCGTAGAGGCTGGGCGGATTGATGCCCATGGCCTCGGTCAGGTCCGCGACGGATGAGCCCTCATAGCCGTTGCGCCAGAACACATCGAGCGCCCGGTCGAGCGCGTGGTGCAGGTCAAATTCGCGGGGCCGTCCCATTACTGCCACGGTTTGGGGTCTCCCTATTTTTTTACTGGTCACTATATAAGTCGCTTGACAGCTCCGGTCCAGCCGTACATATGTAACAAACGTTACATAATAGGCGACGGAGCCAATTCAAATGCAAAAACCACCCGCTCGCGCCCGGATATGGGGTGCGGGAATTGTTGTGACCGTTGCGGCGATGGCGGCGGCGGCAACGGCGGTCCTGGTAGCCACTCCGAGCACCAGCTCGCAGTCGAACACCCCGTCCGCGGCGCCGCCGCCAGCCATGCCGGCCTCGGTCGCCGTGGTCGAGCGGCGCGAAGTTGCCTTGTGGGACGAGTTCTCAGGCCGGTTGGAAGCGATCGAACGCGTGGAGGTTCGCTCCCGGGTTGCGGGCGCCGTTCAGTCGGTCCACTTCCGCGAAGGCGTTCTGGTCGCCACAGGCGATCTGCTGATCACCATCGATCCGGCGCCGTACGCGGCCGAGGTCGAGCGGGCGGAGGCCCAGGTGGTTGCGGCCCAAGCACGGCTGTCGCTGGCCAAGAGCGAACTCGACCGGGGCCGGCAGCTGTGGGATTCACGCACCGTCTCGCAGCGCGATCTGGACCAGCGCGTCAATGCCCAGCGGGAAGCCGAAGCGAATCTCCGGGCCGCGCAGGCCGCCCTGCAATCCGCGCGGCTCAACCTGAATTATACGGAGATCCGCGCGCCGGTGGCGGGGCGCGTCGGCAAGCTTGAAATCACCGTCGGCAATCTGGTGGCCGCGGGGCCGGGCGCGCCCGTGCTGACGACGCTCGTGTCGATTGATCCCATCTATGCGAGCTTCAGTGCCAACGAGGAAGTGGTGGTTCAGGCGCTCAAGGCTCTGGGCGCGAATCCGCACACGCAGGTCGACCGCATCCCCGTCCGGATGGTCACCGCGACGAACAACGGCACGACCTTCGAGGGCCGGCTTCAACTGATTGACAATCAGGTCGATGCACAGAGCGGAACGGTGCGCGTTCGCGCCGTCTTCGCGAACACTGACGGCAGCCTGATGCCGGGCCAGTTCGCTCGCCTGCACATGGGCCGCGCCAATACCGCGCCTGTCCTGATGGTCAATGACCGCGCCATAGGAACGGACCAGAACAAGAAATTCGTGCTGGTTGTCGGCGCCGACAACAAGGCCGCCTACCGCGAAGTAACGCTCGGCGCGTCTGCGGAGGGCGGGCGCATCGTGATGCGCGGCCTCAAGGACGGCGAACGGGTCATCGTCAACGGGTTGCAGCGCATTCGGCCTGGTGCGCTGGTGGCGCCGCGGCTGGTCCCGATGCTGGCCGATGGCGCGGTGGCGCGTGCGGACGGCGGCTGACGTTCGTCCTAACCCAACAGAGCTCCAAGGAATGCGTTGTGAACGTCTCCAGATTCTTTATCGACCGGCCGATCTTCGCCGGCGTGCTGTCGGTGCTAATCTTTCTCGCCGGGTTGCTGGCGCTGCGGGTGATGCCGATCTCCGAATATCCGGAGGTGGTTCCGCCGTCCGTGGTGGTCCGGGCGCAGTATCCCGGCGCCAATCCCAAAGTCATCGCCGAGACCGTTGCGACGCCCATCGAAGAAGCCGTCAATGGCGTGGAAGGCATGCTCTATATGAGCAGCCAGGCCACGACCGACGGCCTGATGACGCTCACCGTCACATTCAAACTTGGCACTGATCCGGACAAGGCCCAGCAACTGGTCCAGAACCGCGTCTCGCAGGCCGAGCCGCGCCTGCCGGAGGAAGTGCGGCGTCTTGGCATCACCACGGTCAAGAGCTCGCCCGACCTGACGATGGTCGTGCATCTGCTTTCGCCCAACGACCGCTATGACATCACCTATCTGCGCAACTACGGGGTACTGAACGTCAAGGATCGCCTGGCGCGCATCGCCGGCGTCGGCCAGGTGCTGCTGTTCGGGGCCGGCGACTATTCGATGCGCGTATGGCTCGATCCGCAGAAGGTCGCCGAGCGCGGCCTTTCGGCGGGCGACATCGTGCGCGAAATCCGTGCGCAGAATGTGCAGGCCGCCGCCGGCGTCGTGGGCGCTTCTCCGGCTGAGCCCGGCCTGGACTACCAGCTGTCGATCAATGCCCAGGGTCGGCTTGAGAGCGAGGAGGAGTTCGGCGAAATCATCGTCAAGACGGGCACGAACGGCCAAGTCACGCGACTGCGGGATATCGCGCGGATCGAACTCGGCGCTTCCGAGTATGCCCTGCGCTCTCTGCTCGACAACAAGCCAGCGGTCGCCATCGGCATTTTCCAGGCGCCGGGCTCGAACGCGCTGGCGATCTCGGACAATGTCCGCAGCGTCATGGCCGAGTTGAAGCCGAATATGCCGGAAGGCGTCGACTATGAAATCGTCTATGACCCGACGCAATTCATTCGCGCCTCGATCGAGGCCGTCGTCCACACGCTGCTCGAGGCGGTGGCGCTGGTCGTGCTGGTGGTGATCCTGTTCCTGCAAACTTGGCGCGCTTCGATCATCCCGCTGCTGGCGGTGCCAGTCTCGATCATCGGCACTTTCGCGGTGATGTACGGCCTCGGTTTCTCGATCAATGCGCTGAGCTTGTTCGGGCTGGTGCTTGCAATCGGCATCGTGGTGGACGACGCGATCGTCGTGGTGGAAAACGTCGAGCGCAACATCGAAGAGGGACTGTCGCCGCGCGCTGCGGCGTACCGCGCGATGCATGAGGTCTCGGGCCCGATCATTGCAATCGCACTGGTGCTCGTCGCGGTTTTCGTGCCGCTCGCCTTCATCAGCGGGCTGACCGGCCAGTTCTACAACCAGTTCGCGCTGACGATTGCCATTTCGACCGTCATTTCCGCGGTCAATTCACTCACGCTGTCGCCGGCCCTCGCCGCCTTGCTGCTCAAGGCGCACGACGCGCCAAGGGACGGCCTGACCCGGGTGATGGATCGGCTGCTCGGCTGGTTGTTCCGAGGCTTCAACTGGGTGTTCGGCTCCGGCGCGCGAGCCTACAGCAGCGGCGTACGGCGCGTCATTTCGCACAAAGCCGTGATGATGGGCGTCTACCTGATCCTCGTGGCTGTCACGTTCGGCCTGTTCAAGGCCGTGCCGGGAGGCTTCGTGCCCGCGCAGGACAAGCAGTACCTTGTGGGCTTTGCCCAGCTGCCCGACGGTGCGACCCTCGACCGCACAGAAGAGGTCATCCGGCGCATGAGCGACATCGCCATCAAGCACCCCGGCGTCGAAAGCGCCGTGGCCTTCCCGGGTCTCTCGATTGCCGGCTTCACCAACAGTTCCAACGCCGGCATCGTATTCGTGACGCTGAAGCCGTTCGCGGAACGCAAAGGCGCGGCGATGAGCGGCGCCGCGCTCGCGATGCAGCTCAATCAGAAATTCAGCGCCATCGAGGAGGCTTTCATCGCGATGTTCCCGCCGCCGCCGGTGATGGGTCTGGGGACGATCGGCGGCTTCAAGCTGCAGATCGAAGATCGCGCCGGTCGCGGTTATGGTGCGCTCAGCGAAGCGACCAAGGCGTTCATGGCCCGCGCCGCCCAAGCCCCCGAGCTCGCCGGATTGTTCACGAGCTTTCAGGTCAACGTGCCGCAGCTCTACGCTGACGTCGACCGCACCAAGGCGCGTCAGCTCAGTGTGCCGGTGGCCGATGTGTTCGAGACGCTGCAGACCTATCTCGGCTCGGTCTACGTGAACGATTTCAACAAATTCGGACGCACCTACTCGGTGCGGGTGCAGGCGGACGCGCGCTTCCGGGCGCGTGCGGACGACGTCGGGCAACTCGAGGTGCGCTCGACCACCGGCGAGATGATTCCGCTCTCCGCGTTGCTGAATGTACGGTCAAGCTCCGGCCCGGAACGAGCCATGCGCTATAACGGCTTCCTGTCCGCCGATATCAGCGGGGGTCCTGCCCCCGGTTTCTCCTCCGGTCAGGCGCAAGCAGCGGCCGAGCGCATTGCCGCGGAAACGCTGCCGTCAGGCTTCAGCTTCGAGTGGACGGAACTGACCTATCAGGAAATTCTGGCCGGCAGCTCGGCGATCCTGATCTATCCCATCGTCATTCTGCTGGTGTTCCTGGTGCTCGCTGCGCTCTACGAAAGCCTGACGCTGCCGCTATCGATCCTCATGATCGTGCCGATGGGGTTGCTGGCTGCGATGGCGGGCGTATGGCTTACCAACGGCGACAACAACATCTTCACGCAGATCGGTCTCTTCGTACTGGTCGGACTATCGGCAAAGAACGCAATCCTGATCGTCGAATTCGCACGCGAGCTGGAGTTTGCCGGGCGTACGCCGGTACAAGCCGCCGTGGAGGCGAGCCGCCTTCGCCTTCGTCCCATCCTGATGACGTCGCTCGCGTTCGTCATGGGTGTCGTGCCGCTGGTGCTATCCACTGGCGCCGGCGCCGAGATGCGTCACGCCATGGGCGTTGCGGTGTTCGCCGGCATGATCGGCGTCACCTTGTTCGGTATCTTCCTGACACCGGTGTTCTACGTCCTGCTTCGCCAGATGACGGGCAATCGCCCGTTGAAGCATGTTGAGGTGTCCCAGAGTGATTCAAATGTCCAATTTGAGGGCGATGGCGTTGCGCCTTCGGCCGCTGTCACACAAATCCCTTCGCCAAGCAGCGCTTCGGTCGCTAGGCCCGTATGACGGCGTGCGGCGCCGCGCCAAGCCAGGGAACACCACCAACAGTGAGCGACAGCGTCAGCACCAGGGCGTCGCCAAGCGGTGTGGTTTGCGCGGCAGCAATGCCGTGCGCGGCCACGACTTGCAGCGGATAGCTGCCGACGCAGCTCTCCACCATCCAGTTCTGTAATGTCGCGCCTGCCAGCGCTTCGCTTTCGGCATCGAGTTGCGCCGTCAGGCCCTTGCCGGGGTCGATGCCGTGGCACAGTTCGTCGAACCACGCCTCGGCGTCGGCAACGGCGCTGCGGCCCGGCTCGTCGCGGGCGAACGTGCGCATGCGGCGCACCCAGGCGCCCTTGTAGGCGACGGATGCCCGCACCGCGAAGCGCCGGCCGAGCGGCGTCGGCCGGACGATGCGCAACAGCCGCCGGTCGGCGTCAAGATCGGTCGCCACCGCGATGTAGGCTTCTTCCGCGCCGGCGAGCCGTGCATGCTGCTCGACGAGGCCGGCGACCGTGCCGGCATCGTCCGTGTGGGCGGCATCGATCCGATCGAGCGCCGCGCCGGCGATCGCGTCGGCACGCGCCAGCAAACGCCGTTCCGCATCATCGATGGTACGGCGGATGCCGGCAAAGGATGCGCTGGCGTCGGACAGTTCGACGGACGGGGCCACGCCGACGACGTCGTCGTAGAGACCGGAGGGCAGGGCATCGAGCTCGAGCACACCGACCCGTCGAACGGTTCGGTCCGCCGTCAGGCGCTCACCCAGGACCTTGCCGGGCCGCGGGGCGTTGCTGATCTCGCCCACCGGATCGGTGGTCCGCATCCAGGTGGCGACGCGCTTGGACAGTGCGGTGGCGAAGATCGGCGCGCCGCTGCCGAGCACGAGCAGCGCGCCTTCGGACCAGTAGGGCGTGAACCCGGTGAGCCAACAGACCGCGCTTGGCCGCACCAGGTTGGTGTAGATGAGGAACGCGTCGAGCTTTTCCCGTTGCATCGCCGCGCGCAACCGCGCGATGCGGTCGGCAAGCACCGCTTCCGGCAGCTCTTGCGGGTCCCATGCCATCAGGCCGCGGCGCATCGCTTCGCTCCTTTAGGCTGGAACGCTGAACAGTTCGCGCGGCGTCGTGGTCAGCACGTCGCAGCCGGTCTTGGTGACGATCACCGCATCGCCCAGCACCAGGTAGCCCACGACGGGATGATAGGTGTTGGGGTGCACGATCAGCGCCATGTTGGCGTCGATGCGCGTGGTGACATCCTCGAGGATGTGCGGCTTAGTATCGGCGAACAGGCCCATGCCGTGGCCGCGCACGCGGGTATATTCGCTGGTCACGTAGTCGCCGAGCCCGTGCCGGCGGAACACATCGTTCTCGGCGCGCGCGATGTCGGCGGCGGCGACGCCGTCGCGGACCGCGGCAATGCCGGCCTCCATCGCCTCGCGATAGACCGCATGAGCGGCGAGTTGGTTCGTGCTCGGCTCGCCGACCACCAGCGTGCGGCAAATCTGCACGTAGTAACCATCGACGCAGGGGGTGAGTTCGGTTGTCACTAGGTCGCCGCGCTTGAGCCGCTTGCCGGCAGGCGGCGCCATGCCGCGCACCTCCGGGCCGCCGACACCGATGATCTGGAAATTGTCGTCGACGCCGTTGGCCCGGAAGAACGCTTCGATCTCGGCGACCAGCTCGTAGTCGGCGCGGCCGGGACGCGCCGCCTGCCGGAACACCGCATAGCCCTCGTCGGCGAGGTGCGCGGCGCTGCGGATCGCCACAACCTCGGAGTCGAGTTTGCCCATCAGCAGCCGGTCGAGCAGCGCGGTTTCGTCGTCGAGCTTCAGGTTCTTGGCGCGGGCGGTGATACGCCGCGGCAGCAGGCGATAGGGCGCGCCGCCGATGCGCTGGTTGCGCATGCGGTCGAGGGCTGCGTCGACGGTGCCGAGCAGGTCCGGCGCATAGGTCACCTGGACGCCCGGGGAGTCGACGACGGCACGGTCGGCCTCCAGCGGACTGTCGAGATAGAGCGTCACTTCGCCATCGGCGCGGGCGATCGCAAGCGCCTGACCTTCGAGAATGCCGAAGTCGGTGGCATAGCGCAGATAGTCGTTCTGCCAGGCGTTGCCATAGAGCAGCACCGCGTCGAGCCCGGCCTCGCGCATGGACTCGGCAAGTCGCCTTTTGCGGTCGTCCGACAGCATCGCGGGCCTCACGTTTCTTCCGTTGCGCCGTAACGTCCCACGGCCGCCTCGGGAGAGACAAACCCTTCGGCGACGTCGCGCGCGATGGCCTCGCGGCCGCGTTTCTTCGGGTCGCCGTAGCCGCCGCCGCCGCCGGTGAGGAACGTCACGGCATCGCCGGCCGCGATCTCGACTTCGGTTGCCTTCAAGGCGACGGTCTCAGACCCGTCCGCCGCGCGATGCACGATGGCGCAGTTGGTGGCCGCGGGCGCACCGCCGTGCAGGCCCCAGGGCGGATCGACGGTGCGGTCGCAATTGATGTTGGCCTTGCACTTGGTCAGCAAGCGGTAGGTGATCTCGAGGCCGAGCCCGCCGCGAAACCGCCCGGCGCCGCCCGAGTCGCGGCGCAGCGCGTGCTTCTCGATCAGCACCGGATACTTGATCTCCTGCAGTTCCACCGGGGTGTTGCGCACGTCGCCCTGGCAGACCGAGACGCTGGCAGATTCGCCGTCCTCGTTCGGCCGGCCGCCCCAGCCGCCGCCGAAGATGTTCATCAGCAGGAAGCGGCTGCCGTCCTCGCGGAAGCCGAAGAACGAGCAGCCGCCCATGTCGCCTTTGTGCGCGGCAGGAATACGCTGTGGCACGGCCGGCGCCAGCGCCTTGAGGATCGTGTCGATTACCGTCGGCAGCGAGATGCTCCACAGCCCGAGCGCTGCTGGCGGCCCTGCGCTCAGGATCGTGCCCTCGGGCAGCACTACATTGAGCGGGCGGAAGCAGCCTTCGTTGACGTCGAGCTCCGGCGACGTGAGCGCCTTGAAGGCAACGCGGGCCGCGGCAATGCCGCCGGACTTGCCGGAGTTCATCGGGCTCGGCAGTTGTGGATTCATCTCGCTGAAGTCGACCGTCATCTGCGAGCCTTCGACCTTGACGGTGACCTTGACGCGCACCGGCTTGTCGAGGCTGCGCCCGTCGTTGTCGAGGAAGCTTTCCGCCGTGTAGATGCCGTCCGGAATCCGTTCCACGACGCGGCGCGCCGCCATCTCGGCCTGATCCCAGATCCTAGCGATGCAGGCTTCTACCGTCTCGCGGCCGTAACGCGCCAGCAACTCCCCGTAGCGCCTAGCGCCGAGTTGGCACGAGGCGATCTGCGCGCGCAGGTCGCCGAGGCTGGCATCAGGAAACCGGATATTGTCGCGGATGATCTGCCACAGCGTCTCGTTGCGCTTGCCCGCCTCGTAGATCTTGAGCGATCGCATCTGCAGCCCTTCGGCATAGATCTCGCTGGTCGCGAACGAGCCGAAGCCCTGCCGCATGCCGCCGATGTCGACCCAATGCGCGCGGTTCGCCGCAAAGCCGACGATTTCGCCATTGTGGAAACAGGGGGAGTAGACCACGACGTTGTTGAGGTGCTGTCCGCACACCTCGCCCTGGTTCATCACCACCACGTCGCCGGGCGAAAAGCCGTCGAGCCCGTACCGTTTGATGCCGTCCTCGACGGCGACGCCGAGGTCGGCGAGGAAGATCGGCAGACCGCCGCGGTTCTGCGAGATCATCCGCGCCTGCGGGTCGAGCAGGCCGCAGCAATAGTCGCGCACCTCATAGATCATCATGTTGTAGGCGGCCTTCGACAGCGCGTTCGCCATCTCGTCGGCATAGGCGACGATGGCGTTGCGGACGACCTCGACCGTGATCGGATGGGCTTTGTTGCGGGTCATGGTTGTCCTGCGGCCTCGACGGCAACGTCGATCATCAGATGCCCCGCTTCCGACACGGTGGCAACATCGCCAGGGTGCAGCAGCGTCGTTGCGTTCGGCTCCTCGATCACGGCGGGCCCCTCCACGATGGCGCCGACGGCAAGCGACGGCCGCCAGACGATGCGTGCGCGCGCCGGGCGCGCCGCATCGGTGAAGATCACGTCGCGCCATTCGTCGGCAACGGGCGGCTCCGGCGTCCAAGGTTCGGACAGCCAGCGCTCGGCGAGGGTGTCGGCCCGCGCCGCCGTGACCACCAGGCGGATGTTGACGACCTCGATGCGCTCGCCGGGTGCCGCCTGGCCGTAACGCTGATCGTGCGCGGCATCGAACAGCCGGCGTAGGGCCGCAAAATCGCCGCTTAATTGTCCGGCGTCGTCCACCGGCGTTGCGATCGTGTGTTCCTGGCCGATGTAGCGCAGATCGGCAAGGAAGCGGAAGTCGGCAATGCTTTGCTCGACGCCGTCGCGTTCGAGGTGATCGCGGCCGACCTCGGCCAGTTCGCCAAACACGGCCTCCACCTGCGCCTTGTCCAACGCGCCGAGCGGGCCGTAGAGCGTGCGCACGAAATCCTGCCGCCACGACGCCATCAGCATGCCGAGCGCGGAGAAGGTGCCGGGTACCTTCGGCACGACGACCTTCGGGATGAAGATTTCCCGCGCGATCGCCACCGCATGCAGGGGACCTGCGCCGCCGAAGGCGATGATCGCCGCCTGGCGCGGATCGACGCCCTTGTTGACAGACACGGCCCGCACCGCGAGCGACATGGCGGCGTCCGCGATCTGGACCACGCCGAGCGCGCTCTCCGGGATGCTCAGCCGCAGTGGGCCGGCGACCTTCGCCTGCAATGCTTGCCCGGCGGCACTACGGTCGAGCTGCATGGCGCCGTTGAGGAACCGCCCAGCATTGAGGCGGCCAAGCACGAGATCGGCATCGGTCACGACCGGATCGATCGAGCCATTGCCATAGGAGGCCGGGCCGGGATCGGCGCCGGCGCTTTCGGGGCCGACGTGCAGCCCGCCGTCGGCGTCGCACCAGGCGATCGAGCCGCCGCCGGCCCCGACCTCGACGATGTCGACCACCGGCAACAGCATCGGCTGCCCGCTCGCCGCGCCGCCGATGACGTAGCCTTCCTCGATCGCCGGCGCGCCGCCGATGATCAGGCTCGCCTTGGCGGTGGTGCCGCCCATGTCGAAGCCGATAGCGCGCTCTATGCCGAGCCGCGCGGCGAGCTGTCCGGCGCCGATCATGCCGGCTACCGGGCCAGATTCCATCATCGCGACGGGCTGGTCCTGCGCCAGCCCGATCGACATCACGCCGCCGTTCGAGCGCATGATGTTGATCTTGCCGGCGAAGGTCTCGCTGTGGAGAAAGTCTTCGAGGCGTTTGAGATACGTTTGCACCCGCGGCCCGACGAAGGCGTTGAGCGCCGTGGTCGATGTGCGCTCGTATTCGCGGTACTCGCGGATGATCTCGTGTGATAGCGTCACGAACAGGTCCGGGAGTGCGTCGCGCAGGATAGCGCCGATGCGTCGCTCGTGCTCCGGGCTGGCATAGGCGTGCAGCAGGCAGACGGCGACCGCCTCGACCTTGAGAGCAGAGAGACTTTCGATGATGCCGCGCACTTCGGCCTCGTCAAGCGGAGTCAGCACCGCGCCCTTGGCGTTGATGCGCTCGGCAACCTCGAAGGTCAGCTCGCGCGGGATCAGTGGCTTCGGTCGGTGGAAGAACAAATTGAAGGCTTCAATCCGATTACCGCGGCCGATCGCGTAGGTGTCGCGGAAGCCGCGCGTCGTGATCAGCGCCGTGCGCGCGCCCTTGCGCTCCAGCACGGTGTTGATGGCGATGGTCGAGCCGTGCAGCACCTCGGCGAGCGAGGAGATGTCGCAATCGGCGAGCGTGAGGCTGTCGGCCACGCCGCGGGTCGGGTCGGCCGGCACGGTCGAGGTCTTCGACGTGACGATGCGGCCGTCGACGCAGCCGACCAGGTCGGTAAAGGTGCCGCCGATATCCACGCCGACGATGTTCAATTCCGGCTCCGTACACACTCTGTCGTCCCGGGCGAGCGTAGCGAGACCCGGGACCCATAACCACAGCCGGGGAGTATGGGTCCCGGCTCTCGCTCGCTTCGCTCACTCGGCCGGGACGACAACTGAGAGGTATTCACGGATCCCGATTTCCGTTGCGGGCGATCATGATCGCCTTGTATGGGTGAAAGGACAATACGGAGCTCGGCGATGAAATCGGTAGCGTGGCGTTGGCCGAACGGCAAGCGGATCGCCGTGATCTTCAATGTCTGCCTCGAAGCCTGGTCGGACGGCAAGGCGCCCGGCATCAGCCCGATGGGCAATCCGCTGCCGGCGGGTGTGCTCGACACCATGGCGATTTCCTGGGCCGCCTACGGCGTCAACGTCGGTATCTACCGGCTGCTCGACGGCTTCGCGCGACACGGCGCCAAGTGCAGCGCGATGGTCAACGCCATCATCGCCGAGCGGTCGCCGCAGGCGGTCAAGGCGATCGCCGAAGGCGGCCACGAGGTCCTCTCGCATTCCTACACGATGGATGTGGTGCCGGGGCTGCTCAACGAAGACGAGCAGCGTAAGAATATCGAACGCTGCACGACTGTGCTGGAGAAGGCCGCAGGTCGGAAAGTCCAGGGCTGGCTCAGCCCGCGTGGAACGTCCGGTCCGGGACACGCGCGCCTATTGGCTGACGCCGGCTTCCGCTGGCATGGCGATGTGTTCGACGACGACCTGCCGTACGTGCAGGCGTTCGGCGATCGCCGGATCGTGGCAATTCCGCTGGGGACCGACGTAAACGATATGCCGTTCATGAAGTTCGGCAACGTTCCGCATCTCATGCTCGATTCGTTCAATGAAAATATCGATGTCGCCCGCGCGCAGGGGGATCGCCCAGCGGTGATCGACGTGACGGCGCACGCGCACATCTTCGGGCGGCCGCGCGGCGCCTATTTCTACGAGAAGATCATCGAACGGGCGGCGGCATGCGACGACGTATGGATTGCCACCCGCGCCGAAATTGCCGATCACATGCTCGCGCGGAACTTCGGCAGTCATATCGCCGATCTCGGGTAGACCCGAGATCGGTGGCGCGTCCGGGATGACAACCGCAGATTCATTGCAGCGTGAGCCGATGATGACCCATCCCCTCTCAGGCATCACGGTCGTCTCCGTCGAGCAGGCGGTGGCGGCGCCGTTCTGCACCGCGCGGCTTGCCGACGCGGGCGCCCGCGTAATCAAGGTGGAGCGTCCCGAGGGCGACTTCGCGCGCGGCTACGACGATGTCGCCAATGGGCAGAGCGTCCATTTCATCTGGCTCAATCGTGGCAAGGAATCGGTGGTGCTCGATCTCACCCAGGCGGACGATCGCGCGCGGCTGGAGAAACTGATTGCGCGTGCCGATGTCCTGGTGCAAAACCTTAAGCCCGATGCGCTCGCGCGGCTCGGCTTCCCGATCGAACGGCTGCGCCGCGACCATCCGGCGCTGATCTGCTGCTCGATCTCCGGCTACGGCGACGACGGACCGTTGGCGCAGCGCAAGGCCTACGATCTGCTGGTCCAGGCAGAATCGGGCCTGTGCTCGATCACCGGCGGGCCGGAGGGGCCGGCGCGCGTCGGCATCTCGATCGTCGACATTTCGACCGGCGCGACGGCGCATGCGGCGATCCTCGAAGCGTTGGTCGCCCGCGGCCGCAGCGGACAGGGCTGTGACATCCGTATATCCATGTTCGACGTGATGGCGGACTGGCTGTCGATCCCGCTCCTAAATGCAGAGGGTGGGCATCCGCCGCAACGCATCGGCCTCGCGCATCCGTCGATCTCGCCTTATGGGGTGTTTCCCTCGAAGGACGGCGCGCAGATTCTCATTTCCATCCAGAACGACCGCGAATGGCGCGCGTTCTGCCGGCATGTGCTGCACAATCCTGGCGCCGCGGACGATCCGCGGTTCTCCGGCACGGTCGCGCGGGTGCGGCACCGTCAGGATACCGACGGCATGGTGGCTGGAGCGTTTGCATCACTCAGGCGCGACGATCTGGTGGCGCGGCTTATTGCCGCCGACACCGCCTTCGCCGAGGTCAACGACATGGCGGCGCTCTCGGCCCACGCGCACCTGCGGCGCACCGAGGTGGATACGCCAGCGGGGCGGATTTCCTTTCCGCAGCCCGCAGCGCTGTTCGACGGCGCGTCGCGTCCCTGCGGTCCGGTGCCGGCGCTTGGTGCCGATACCGAGCGCGTGTTGGCGGAGCACAGCGGCACGTCGCGCCCGGCAAAGGTCCCATGATTGGAACCCCTCTAGCGAGCCCGTAATGACTGTGCCATTTTGCCGCCCGCGGTCGCCCGGCGATGACCGGCGCGGCAAGATGAGAACGGCCGGCGGAGTGCAATGACCCCATTCGAGTTGATGGAACCGCAGACGCTGCAAGAGGCGGTGGGTTTGCTTGACCCCGATGACGCGAGCGTCCGTCCGGTTGCGGGCGGCACCGCGCTGATGCTGATGATGAAGGCGGGCGTGTTCGCACCGACCCGACTCGTCAGCCTGCAGCATATCGGGGCACAACACTCCGAGATCGGCGTATCGGGGGCCGGCGAACTGCGCATTGGTGCGATGGCGACGCTCTCCGCGCTTGAGCGGAACACGAAAGCGGCCGAGGCTTTTCCGGTGATCGCGCGCATGCTGCCGAGGCTCTCGAACGTGCGGGTGCGCAACGTCGCTTGCGTCGGTGGCGCGCTGGCGCATGGCGATCCGCACATGGACCTTCCGCCAGTGCTGGCGGCGCTCGGCGCCAAGGTCTCGATCGTCGGTCCGAAGGAATCGCGCGATGTCGCGGTGGACGAGCTCTACACGGGCTACTATGAGACGGTGGTCGGCCGCAACGAACTGATCGCCGACGTGATTGTTCCGGCGATGCAGAGCCGCAAGGCCGCCTACCTGAAGATCACCGCCCGCTCGGCCGACGACTGGCCGGCGCTCGGCGTTGCGGTCGCGTTGCATGCCGACGGCAACACGCTACGCGACGTGCGCCTGGTCGCGAGCGCGGCAACGGCCATGGTGATGCGGCTCACCGAAGCGGAAAAAATCTTGAACGGCGCCAGCGCCGACGACGCGACGCTGAAGCGCGCCGGCGATGCCGCTGTCGCGGAGGCGCCGATCATCGGCGACATCCGCGGTTCCGTCGCCTACAAGCGCGAGCTGCTGCGCGTCGGCGTCGGACGCGCTGTCCGGCAGGCGCTCTCCAGCCGACCCACGCACTAGAGGACGCGAGACATATGGCTCAGGTCGGTCGAGGCATTCCGCGTCTGGAAGCGCGCTCGAAAGTGACCGGACGGGCGGAGTACACGCACAATCTCCGGCTGCCCGGCATGCTCTATGCCAAGGTGTTCCGCAGCACCGTCCCGCACGGCCGCATCGTGCGCATCGACACGAGCGCGGCGGCGGCGCTGCCCGGCGTCGAGCGCGTGGTCACCGGCGAAGACATCCGCAAGGTCATCCCCGAGCCCTACTACGGGCCGGCGTTCCACGATCAGCCGATCCTGGCGCTCGACAAGGTACGCCACGTCGGCGAGCCGGTGGCCGCGGTCGTCGCAGCCGATCCGCACGTGGCGGAGCAGGCGGTGCAGCTCATCGAGGCCGAGTACGAGGAGCTCCCGGCGGTTTACGACGAGGTCGAGGCAATGACCTCGCAGGCGATCGTGCACGAGGTGCTGAAACCCGCCGGCACGTTCGCCGACCTCAAGCATCTCGCCGGCAAGACCGGCACCAATGTCGCGCTCGACTTTCACCTCACCCGCGGCGACACCGACAAGGCGTTCGCGGGGGCCGATCATGTGTTCGAGCACACCTTCCGCAGCCAGCAGGCCCTGCATTTGGCCTTCGAGCCGTTCGTGGCGGTCGCCGAGCCGGGCGACGGGATGGTGACCGTCCATACCTCGAACCAGACGCCGTCGTTCGTGCGCATGGAGATTGCCCGCCTGCTCGGCTGGCAGGAGAACCAGGTGCGGGTGAAGGTGCCGCTGCTCGGCGGCGGTTTCGGCGCCAAGGTCTACGTCAAGCTCGAGCCGCTCGTGGTCGCGCTCGCGCTCATCGTCCGCCGGCCGGTGAAGGTCGCGCTGACGATGGAAGAGCAGTTCTACATGATCACCAAGCATCCGACGACGTTCCGGATCAAGAGCGGGGTGACCAAGGACGGCAAGATCACCGCGCGCGAGTGCGAGGTGCATTGGAATGGCGGTGCTTATGCCGACATCGGCCCGCGCGTCTGCCAGAAGTCCGGCTTCACCGCGCCCGGCCCCTACGACATCGACCATATCAAGATCGATTCCTACGAGCTCTACACCAACCGCACGCCGTGCGGCGCGCTGCGCGGCTTCGGCATTCCGCAGCTCGTCTGGGCCTACGAGTGCCATACCGACATCATCGCCCGTGAACTCGGCATCGATCCGGTCGAGATGCGCCGCAAGAATATTTTGCGTGAAGGCCGGCCGCAGGCGACCGGCACGAAGATGAAAGATGCTGCGATCGAGCAGGTGCTCGATGCGCTCGCTGAGCAGATGCCGTGGAGCAAGCCGTTCGACCGCGGCACCGGCGTGATCCGGCGCGGGCGGGGCATCGCCATTGGTTTCAAGGCTTCGATTTCGCCCACCACGTCGGTGGCGATCGTCAACGTCAGCGCCGACGGCAGCGCCAGCCTCAACATGGCGACCACCGACATGGGGCAGGGCTCCGACACCATCATGGCGCAGATCGTCGCCGAGGTACTTGACATCCAAGCCGAGCACGTGCGCGTGATGCACACGGACACCGACATCACGCCCTACGACATGGGTACGCTCGGCTCGCGCTCGACCTTCCACATGGGCCATGCGGTGCGGCTCGCCGCCGAGGACGCCAAGGCGAAGCTTGCGGCGCTCGCGGCCGAAGCCGGGCTGCCGCCCGGGACCAACTATCCGCCGTCGGAGATTTTCGTGAAGCGGTACGGCATGCGGGCCGGCAACGTGATCGGCTCGGGGACGTATATTCCGACCTATCAGTCGCCCGACAAGACCACCGGCATGTCGGAGAATGTGACGCCGTTCTGGATGATCGGCGGCACCGGCGCCGAGATCGAGGTCGACACCGAGACCGGCAAGGTGCGCGTGACCA
The DNA here is from genome assembly GCA_009377755.1 of Hyphomicrobiales bacterium. Classification (GTDB taxonomy): domain Bacteria; phylum Pseudomonadota; class Alphaproteobacteria; order Rhizobiales; family Xanthobacteraceae; genus WHTM01. The sequence continues at coordinate 16,340 of WHTM01000049.1, forward strand.
GGCTGGTCAACGTCGCCGACTGCGGCACGCCGATCAATCCGCGGATCGCGACCACGCAACTATCCGGCGGCGCCACCATGGCGCTCGGCTTCACGCTGTTCGAGGATATGGTGCTCGACGGCGGCCAGGTGACCAATGCCTCGCTCGCCGACTACAAGATCCCCGGCATGCACGACATCCCGCCGATGTACAATGAGTTGGTGGACGCCAAGCAGAGCAACGGTCCGTTCGGCGCCAAGGGCCTGGGCGAATCCGCGACGTTCGGCGTGTCGCCGGCGATTGCCAACGCCCTCGACGATGCCGTCGGCATCCGCCTGACCGACCTTCCCATGACGCCGGAAGCTGTGCTGCGCGCGCTACGCGCCAAGGAAGGCCGGCCGCTCGAGGACGACGCATGAGTGTTGCACGGACGATCCACTTCACTTTGAACGGTCGGAAAGTCTCGACCGAGATCGAGCCGCATCACAATCTGGTCGAGCTGCTGCAGCGGTTCGATCTGTTCGGCGCGCGCGAAAGCTGCGGACAGGGCCTATGCGGCTGCTGTACCGCGGTCGTCGATGGCCAGCCTGTGTCCGGCTGCCTCTATTTCGCGGTGATGGTCGACGGCAAGAGTGTGACCACCGTCGAGGCGTTCGACGCCGACGGCGCGCTGTCGAAGGTGCAGCAGGCGTTCATCGACCACGGCGCCTTCCAGTGCGGCTTTTGCACGCCGGGCTTCGTGCTGATGACGCATCAGTTGTTGCAGGACAAGCCGAACCCCAGCGACGATGACATCCGCGACTATCTCTCCGGCAACCTCTGCCGTTGTGCGGCCTATCCGGAGATCATCGCGGCGGTGAAGGCCGCGGCAAGGGCGGGTAGGTAATGCCTTTTCCGGCCTCATGGTGAGGAGCGCCCGCAGGGCGCGTCGCGAACCATGGGCCGCCCTCGATCCTTCGAGACGGCTGCTTCGCAGCCTCCTCAGGATGAGGGCGGAGCGAGTCAGCGATTAGTTCAGCGCCTGCATGAACCGCTGTTTGATCGCATGCCCGTCGTGGGTCGGCAGCACGCGCGGCGGGTCGTTCGGCGCGATCTGCGCCTGAACGAAGATCGGCCCCTCGCCGGTGTGCAGCAAATCGCGGACGTGGTCGATCTCGCCCATGTCGCCGACCGCATAGCTGATGCGGAAGCGGCAGCCTTCCGCGATCTTGACGAGATCGACGCCTGCGGCGGTATGGCTCGCCTGCATGCCGGTCTCGCCGTAGTGGCGGTTGTCGAGCACGACGATCGCAAAGTTCGCCGGCCGCTTGACGCCGATGGTCGCGAGGCTGCCGAGGCCCATCAGCATGTCGCCGTCGCCGGTGAGCACGAGCACCCGCCGGTCGGGGCGTGCGAGCGCGAGCCCCAGCCCGATCATCGCCGTGCCGCCCATCGCGCCCCACATGTGGAAATTGAGCGGATGGTCGCCGCAGGCGGCGACGTCCCAGGTGCACGACCCGAGGCCAGGAATGACGCAGAGGCCACCGCGGTCGCGCAGCAAGCGTTCGACGACGGCGCGGCGCTCCAGCATCAGCGCACCCACTGCTTGCGGCCGATCAGCCGCTGCGAGAGGATCACCGCGACCGCGAGATTGCCTTCGAACGCCATGTCGCTTGCCGCGCCCACGACGTCGTCGACCTCATCGGCTTGGTTGACGCGATAGACCTGAAATCCACACAGCTTCAGGCATTGCTCGGTGATCGAGCCCATCGGCACCTGCCACGGGTTGAACTCGGCGTACTCGCCGCGCATGGTCACCAGCAGCAGGCAGGGGAAGCCGCAGTTGCGCAAGAGCGCAAACATGTTGACGCAGTTGCCGACGCCGCTCGACTGCATCAGCAGCGCCGCGCGCTGGCCGCCGAGCGTGGCGCCGGCGACCAGGCCGATACCTTCCTCCTCGGTCGTGAGCACCACGTCGGTGATGCCGTTGTCCTGCTTGCAAAGGTCGATCAGACGGCTGTGGCCGGCGTCGGGGACGTAGCCGACCTGGCGGATGCCGACGCGCTTGAAATGCCCGTGGATCAGGTCCGGCCAGCTATTTTGATTTTCCGCCATCGCCGCTTTCTCCGCGGTCGTTCCCGCGTAAGCGGGAACCCATAACCACAGCTCTATCGAGAGGACACGGAGTATGGGTCCCCGCGTTCGCGGGGACGACGCCGCGTATGACGTGAGTCAGAGGCTTCATTACGTCTCATCCACGATGTGGTTGCGCAACGTGCCGATGCCGGAAATCTCCACCTCCAGCACGTCGCCGGCCTTCATCCAGACCGGCGGATTGCGGCGGTGGCCGACACCGTCCGGCGTGCCGGTGGCGATGATGTCGCCGGGCGCGAGCGGGGTGAAATTGGAGACGAAGGCGATCAGCGCCGGTACGTCGTGGATCAGAATGTCGGTCCCCGACTGCTGCATGACCTGGCCGTTGAGCCGCGTCGTAAGCGTGAGCTTGTGCGGGTCGGGAATCTCGTCGGTCGTCACGATCCAGGGGCCGAGCGGTCCGGTGCCGGGGAAGTTCTTTCCCGAGGTCACCGAGAATTTCTGGTAATCGCGCACGCTGCCGTCAACCATGATCGTGTAGCCGGCAACATGGGCGAGCGCATCCGCGGGCTTGATATACCGGCCCGGCCGGCCGATCACGATGGTCAGCTCGCCCTCGAAATCGAAGTTGGTCGAGATCTTCGGTCGGACCATCTCGCCCTCGTGGCCGATCAGCGTATCGGCAAACCGGGCGAACATGCTCGGCTCAACCGGCAGCTCGCGCCCGGTCTCGGCGGCGTGCGCTCGGTAGTTGATGCCGGCACAGACGATCTTGCCCGGGTTCGGGATCACCGGCAGGAAGCGGATATCGGACAGCGTGTGGTCTGGCTTGGCGCCGGTTGCCGCCTTGCGGATCGCGTCGAGCCCCTCTGGCAACAGCGCGTCGCGCAGCGTCGGAAAGCCGGTGCGCTTGCGCATCCCGACCACGCCGTTGTCAACAACGACGCCGTAGTCCTCCGCGCCGCCGGCGATATAGCTCGCGAGCTTCATCGGTTACACCCCTCAACGTCAGCCATGGATCGGAATGAACAGGTCTTCGATCGGGATCGCCTTGGCGATCAGCCCCTGGTCGACCATGAAGCGCATCATCGCCTCCAGCGTCGGTCGGTTCGGCTCGATCCCGTAGGGCCAGCAGTCGCCGCCGAAGACATCGTCGATCTCGTCGAGGTCGGCGGGCAGCCACGGCAACATGTAGCGCAGCGTCTGGACCGCCCGCATCTTTTTCCAGGCGATGTCCTTCGATTGGTTGAAGGCCTTGAACAGGCTGGTCGCGATGAACGGATTTTTCTCGTAGACCTCGCGCTTGATCGCGATCAGGTGCATGATCGGGAAGATGCGGGTGCGGCGGAAATACTCCATCTCGGCTTCGCGGAAATTCGGAAACAGCCGCTGGACGTCCGGGCTGCGGCGCCGCGAGTCGGGTGTCATGGTGCTCAGAATCGCCTGGATGTCGTTGTCGGCCAGCAGGTCCCCGAGCGACCTGCCGCTCTTGTTGATCTCGATCGGCACCGGCTTGACCATCGGCAGCACGGTCGGGTTGCCGTGCGTACCAGCGGTGTTGACAGCGCCCTGCACCCATTTCACCCCGGACAGGTCGACGCCGAGGTCCTCCTGCAACAGGCCCCGCATATAGATCGCCGCCGTCTGCGTGTAGAGCGGCACGCCGACGCGCTTTCCCTCGATGTCCTTCGGCGTCTTGATCGCCTTGCGGTTGACCCAGATGTAGCCGTTACGGAACACGCGCGAGGCGAACACCGGAATGGCGACGAACGGAGAGTTGCCAGTAGCGTACCGGGTGATGAATTCCGAACTGGAATACTCGCAGACGTCGAATTCCTGCCCGCCCGACATGCGGTCGAAGATTTGCCGCGACTCGTCCATAACGAGATAGTTGAGGTCGATGCCTTCGGGCTGCACTTCGCCCATCAGGAGCGCATGCATTCGGTCGTAGGCGCCGCAGGAGAAGGTCAGCCGCAACTTGCTCATTCAGGCGATCCTTGTTGTCAATCTCAGGAAGCGGGGAGGGTGGTCTGCGTGGGTCGGTGAGCGCGCGAAGTTCGATGGCTTCCGTGGAGGCACGATACCCCTATAATCCGACGGCGTCAGGGAAGGATCAATGCCAAAGGATCAGTGTCAATGTCGGACCTCGACGATGCCGTCAACGATATCGTGCTTGCCAACCGTATCCTCGCCCACGAGGGCGTCGTCGATGCTTTCGGGCATGTCAGCATGCGGCATCCACACGATCCAAATAAATACCTGCTGTCGCGGGCGCGCAGCCCGGAACTGGTCGAGCACGGCGATATCTTGGAATTCTCGCTGACCAGCGACATCGTGGGCGAGCGCAGCGGGCGCCCCTATCTCGAACGGTTCATTCATGGCGCGATTTACGAGGCAAACCCCGAGATCATGGCGGTGGTTCACAGCCATGCCGACGAGGTGCTGCCCTACGGCATCAGCTCGGTGCCGATGCGGTCGGTGATCCATACCGCGAGCGAGTGCGGCGGCCACATTCCGGTCTGGGACATCCGTGATAAATTCGGCGACACCACCCTGCTGGTGGCGAACCAGGATCAGGGCCGCGACCTCGCCCGCTGCCTCGGCAAGCACCGCGTCGCGCTGATGCGCGGTCACGGCTTCGCCGCTGCTGGTCGGACGCTCAACGAGGTGCTCAAGACCTCAGTCTACCTGCCGAGGAACGCCAAGGTGCTGACCACCGCGATCATGCTCGGTGGCGACATCATTCCGCTGTCGGATGGCGAGATCGCGGCGCGCGATTTCCTCGGTCCCGGCGGCGCCGACCAGACCCGCATGATCGAATACTGGGCGCGCCGCGCCGGCTGCGGCGGCCTGCTGCGCGAGAAGAAACGATAGTGCTCGGCTCAGCCGCTCTGTCGTCACTTCGGACGGCCAGAGGCGCCGTCCCAGGACCCATATGTGGGGCCGTCCACCCCAACATGTACCCCTGTTTCAGCGATTGCTCGCAGCGCCGGGATACATGGTCCCGGCTCGCGCGGCCTTTGGCCGCTCGGCCGGGATGCAGCGGAGAGTCAGTGAGCCGAACCTACGCTAAGCTTCCTAATCGTCTCCAGCACCGGCAGAAGGTAGCTGACGAAATGCCCTGGGTCCTCGCTCATCGGGAAATGGCCGAGTCCCTTCATGATGGTCGCCTCGGCGCCGGTGCGCTTGGCCACGTCGAGGGTGCCCTCGCTGGTGCAGGAATAGTCGTATTCGCCGGTCAGCAGGAACAGCGGACAGCGGCGGATGTCGATCGCATCGACACGGTCGCGGATGTCGCCGTCGACCATGTAGAAGTGCAGGTCGCCTTTGAACACGCCCGGCCCACCCTGCATGTAGTGCCACAGCGTCTCCCAGCGTTCCGCCGCGGGCGCGGTCGGGGCGATCAGGCCCGACACCACGCCGGCGCAGACCGGGCCGCCGTTGACGTCCGGGCGGTCGAGCCAATTGACGTCGTAATAGGGCGCGACATGCGCGGCGGACTCAAGCCCGATCAGCGCGCGGAAGCGTTCGGGGTGCTCGTTGGCAAGATGCAGCACGATGCGTCCGCCGATCGAGCAGCCCATCACCACCGGCTTGTCGAGCGCGAGCGCGGCGGCGATGTCGACGATCATGCGCACGTAGTCGCGCGAGGTGAGCCTGTATTCCTCGTTCTGCCAGCCGGCGGGCGGCGACGACTTGCCGTGCCAGGGCATGTCGAAGACGATCACGCGGAAATTCGCGGTCACGCGGGAATCGTTGAGCACGCCGCGGTATTGGCGTGCGTCCGATCCCGCGGTGTGCAGGCACAACAGCGGAATGCCGCTGCCCGCCTCCTCCACATAGAGGCGGTGTGGCCGCCCGAACAGGTCGAGGCACAGGTAGCGGCCGACAATCGGCTCGAAGCGTGGGCTCATCATGAGGCCCCCTTGCGCAAGGACGCCAGCATATCCTTGAAATACAAGAGGTTCGACATGAAAGGATGCAGGTCACCCTCGATACGCAGCAGCTTGTTCTTCACCAGAGCAAAGATATCCGTGAATCCAAGCGGCGGCAGCGGCTGCCAGAACTTTTCCCATGCCTCGCGCGAGGCGCGCAGCGCGAAGCTGTAGTGCGGTGTGATGAACGGTCCCGTCGTCACGCTCGTTACTCGTCCTTCGGCGATGCGGATGAGGTAATCCGCATCATCGACGGCGATCAGGAACGCCGTAGTGACGAAGCGCCCGCGGCGCACCAGATTGGCGTCGGCGTTCACGTGCTCTGCTATGTTCTCGATCATGCGGTCCCTCACAAAATTCGCACCAGGGCGTCGACGGCGGTGACGCCTTCGCCCTTGCGATGCACGATGAGCGGGTTGATCTCGGCCTCAGCCACGACCGGATTGTCGAGGGCGGCAAGCTGCGAGAACTTGACGATCGTCCGCGCGAGCGCTTCGAGATCGCCCGCAGGCTTCCCGCGGAAGCCTTCGAGCATGCGCATGGCCCACACCTCGCCGATCATCGCCTGCGCCTCGGCGAAATCGACCGGTGCGAGGCGCAGCACGCGGTCGCGGTAGATTTCAGCATGAATGCCGCCGGCGGCCAGCATGACCAGCGGGCCGGCGTCGCGGTCGACGCGATAGCCGACCAGAACTTCGCCGAGCCCTGCGATCATCGGCTGCACCAGCACGCGGTCGATGCGGATGCCGCAGCGCCGTGAGACCGTCTCCTGCAGTCGCTGGATCACTGTAGGCAGTGCATCGCCGACAGGCACATCGAGCACGACGCCTCCGACCTCGGACTTGTGCGCGATTTCTGCGGACAAGACTTTCACGGCAACAGGATATGGGAAGGGCAGGTCCGGTGCTGACTTTATGTGGGTGTCGAGCGCCACCGTCGGCGCCCGCGCGATACCGAGCCGGTCGAGCAGTTCGTAGGCCTGCGCTTCGTCCAGCATCCGGCCCGGGGCGCCGGCCGGCGCCCGACGCATCGCGACCATCGGCTTCGGCGGGCGCCGCTTGAGCGCAGCGGCGATGGCGTCGGCGCAGGCCTCCGGCGTGCGAAAGCTCGGCACGCCGGCCGCAGCGAGCTGCGCCAATGCATCCGGCGCCTCGGGAGCCAGGAATGCCGCAATCGGCTTGGCCGCTCCGGCGCTGTCGACGATCGGCTTGACGGCGCGCTCCGGCAGGAACCGCGACGAAGAGCCGACCACGGCGACCACCAGGTCGAACTCCGGCGCTGCGGTGAGGATATCGAGCGCGGCCTTCATCACCTCATAGCGCGCGCCGGCGACGGTGAGGTCGACCAGACGCGACGGCGCGAGGTCGATCCCGGTGGCGGTTCTGATGCGCGCGAGCGTTTCGGCGCTCGGCGGATCGGCGGCTATGCCGCGCACGGCAAGCGGATCGACCACCATGGTGGCGCCGCCGGCCGTGGTCGTCACCACGGCGACGCTTGGGCGCCGATTATGGCGCGCGGCGATCGGAATGCGCGAGACCAGCGGCAAGCCTTCAATCAATCCATCGAGCGTCTCAACCCGTGCGATCCCGCAGTCGGCGAGAAATGCTTCGGCCACGTCGTCCTCGCCGGCCAATGCGCCGGTGTGGGATACCGCCAATTCGCGCGCTTCCGCCGAGCGGCCGAGCTTGTAGGCGATGACCGGCTTGCCCCGCGCGGCGGCGGCAAGCGCGAAGACCCGCAGCGCGTCGGCCTTGCGCAGCGTTTCCAGGAACAGCGCGTAGCCGTCGATGCCGGGGTCGTCGAGCGTCGCCTGGCAGATTTCTCCGATCGAGAGATCGACTTCGTTGCCGACCGATGCCAGGCCAGCGAAATGGATGCCGCGCGCCTTGCCGCGCGACAGCAGCGAGCCGATCATGGTGCCTGAGTGCGATGCCGCAAAGATACGGCCGACCGGCAGGTCCTGCTCGTCGAATGCGGCATTGGCGGTGAGGAACGCCTTGTGGCGCAGGTCGACGACGCCGAGGCTTGACGGGCCGACGATGCGCAAGCCGGTCTCGGCGCAGATCGCGCGCAACCTTGCCTCGCGCGCCTCGCCTTCGGCGCCGGCTTCGGCAAAGCCGGCGGCGAGGATCATCGCCACGGTGACGCCGAGGCGGCCGCATTCGGCTGCGGCTTCGATCGCCGCCTCGGTCGGCGTCAGGATGTAGACGTGCTCAGGGACTTCCGGCAGTGCCGCGAGCGACGGCCAGGCGCGCTCGCCGAGCACGGTCTCGCGCCTTGGATTGATCGGATAGATGCGCCCGGGGAAGCCCGCTTGCCGCAGGTATTTCAGCGGCCGCCCGGTGGTCTTCTCGGCATCGTCCGACTGCCCGACGATGGCGACGGAAGCGGGAGCGAGCAGGGCGCGGCGGAGACTTGCAGCAGCGCCCTTCTCCCTCTCCCCTTTGGGGAGAGGGCCGGGGTGTGGGGGATCGATCCTATCGATACTCACCAGCCCCCCTCACCCCAACCCTCTCCCCGTCGGGAAGAGGGAGCGCGCCTGAGCAAGATCAGCCGCTGAGACTCTCATGATCACTCCGCTGCGGCGGCATGGCGTGGCGGGCGCTGGTCGAAGCGGCGGTCGAACACGTGCTCGGCGATGCGGTTCTTCAGTATCTCCACCGAGCCGCCGGCGATCATCCAGCCGCGGCAGCGGCGCATGCAGTATTCGACCAGCGTCTCGCGGCTGTAGCCGGTGGCGCCCATCGCCTGCACCGCTTCGCTCGCCACCTCGAAGCCGGTGACGTTGCAGGCGGCCTTGGCGACCGCCGTCTCGTACGCGGACGGCATGCCGCGGTCGGCATTGGTGGCGGCGCGGTAGAGCAGGAGCTGCGCGGCCTCGAGCTTGATCGCCATCTCGGCGAACTTCCATTGCAGCCCCTGGAACTCGCACAGCACCCGGCCGAACTGCTCGCGCGTCGCCACGTGCTCGCGCGCGGTGTTGAAGGCGTAGCGCCCGAAGGCGAGCGAACGCGACGCATTGCCGAGCCGCTCCACGTTGAAGCTCGCCATCTGCTTCTTGAAGCCGCCGGGGCCGAGCAGCACGTTCTCCGCCGGAACGCGGCAATTATCGAAATGCAGCTCGCACCATTGCTCGCCGCTCATGAAGCTCGACGGCACACCAATGGCAAAGCCCGGCGTGTCGCGCTCCACGATCACCGAGCCGATGCCGCCGACGCCAGGTCCGTAACGGACATAGATGAGGAAGATCGCCGCGTCCGGGCTGAAGGTGGAGAACACCTTGGTGCCGTTGATGACGTAGTGCGAGCCGTCGGGCTTGGCGGTGGTGGCGAGATCGGTCGCCGCCGAGCCCGCGTTCGGCTCGCTCATGCCGAGGCTCATGACCGTGCGGCCGGCGAGCAGACCGGGCAGCCAGCGCACCTTCTGGACGGCTGAGCCGTACTCGGCAAACGCCCGGATTGGGCCGAAATTGCCGAACTGCACCACGTCGGAGCTGCGCGGGCAGACGGATGCCACCTGCTCGATGGCAACGACGGCGTCCATGAGCGTGCCGCCCTGCCCGCCGTCCGCCTCGGGAATGGTGATGCCCATCAGGCCGTGTTTAGCCATCAGCTGCGCCACGTCGAACGGATACCCGGAATGGTGGGCGCGCTTGAGCGCATCCTTCTGGAGATGCGCCAGCGCAAAGCGCCGCACCGAATCGGCGAACAGCTTTTGCTCGTCGGAGAACTCGAAATTCATAGTGCCCTCGCGCCGTGCGCATAGGGAAGGGCGATTACTGTCGCCCATTCCCCGTGATAAATAAAGCTGTCACAAGACTGTCATCCTCCCCGGCGCGCCCGCAAACGACCCGCCGCAAACCTGCAATTGGAACTGTCTTGGCCGTCACCGCACCCGTCGCTCCCGCCGGGACCCCCGAGGAGGCCACCGGCAAGCGCCAGGAACGCAAGGCGCTCGGCGTCGCCTGCGGCGCGCACATTCTGCACGATGGCTATACCGATCTGATCTGGGTCGCGTTGCCGATCTGGCAGGCCGAATTCGGCCTGAGCTACGCCGCTGCGGGCGCGCTCCGCACGATCTTCACCGGCATCATGGCGATCCTGCAGATTCCGTCTTCGATCGCGGCCGAACGGATCGGCGGCGGTATCGTGCTCGCGCTCGGCACGGCGCTGTGCGGCTTGTGCTACTGCCTTGCCGGCTTCAGCAGCGGCTTTTGGTGGCTGGTCGCCGCGCTGCTGCTCGGCGGAATCGGCGCGGCCACTCAGCATCCGATCGGCTCGGCCCTGGTGGCGCACGCCTATGCCGGTCCGCGCTCGCTCAAGGCGCTCGGCGCCTACAATTTCGCCGGCGATGTCGGCAAGGTTCTGCTGCCCGCCAGTGCTTCCGCTTTGATCCTCGTCATGCCGTGGCGGCCGGCCTACGGGTTGCTCGGCCTCATCGGCATTGCCGCGGCCGCAGCGATCTTCCTGCTAACGCCGCGCTTTGCGCCCGAGGCCGCGCCCACCGAGGCAACGTCGGCGGGCACGGCTGCCGAGGCCGGCGAGGCGGCGGCGCAGACCGGGCGGATGCGCTCGGGGTTTCGTGCACTGGTCGCGCTCGGCATCGTCGACGGCCTGACGCGGGGTGGATTTTTTGTCCTGCTGCCGTTCCTGCTCACCGGCAAGGGCGCGCATGTTTCGACGGCGGGATTTGCGCTGACCTTCATGTTTGTCGGCGGCGCCGCTGGCAAACTCGCCTGCGGCTGGTTCGCCACGCGTTTCGGCAAGGTGTTCACGATTGCCCTCAGTAAGACACTCACCGCCGGCGGCATGATCGCCGTCATGCTGCTGCCGCTCGAATTTGCATTTGTACTTTTGCCGTTTCTGGGGATCATGCTGAACGGGGTGACGACCGTGACCTATGGCTCGGTGCCCGATCTGGTGACACCGCAACAGCGTACGCGGGCGTTCAGCGTGTTCTATACGGTCACGCTCGGGGCCTTGGCCATTGCGCCGCCGGCCAGTGGCCTGGTCGGCGACCTCATCGGTATTCCCGGTGCCGTGATCGTGGTATCCGTTCTCACGGTCGCGACCATCCCGCTCGCCTTCCTGCTCGGGAGCCAGCTGGACCGTTCGAACGCGTAAGGGCGGAGGAGAAGCCCTCATGAGCCAATCCGGACGGTTGCGGTCGATGGTGCAGCGCGGCGGCATGATCGTCGCGCCGGGCGCCTACGACTGCATCACCGCGACGGCGATCGCGCACGCCGGGTTCTCCGCTGTCTACATGACCGGTTCAGGGACGGCGGCCAGCCACGGCTATCCGGACTACGGTCTGCTGACCATGAGCGAGATGGTCGCCAATGCCGGCCGGATCGTGAGTGCAGTCAATGTTCCGGTCATTGCGGATGCCGATACCGGGTACGGCAACGAGCTCAACGCCGTGCGTACCGTGCGCGAGTTCGAGTGCCACGGCGTCGCGGCGATCCACATCGAGGATCAGGTGTTTCCGAAGAAATGCGGCCACCTCGACAACAAGGAGATCGTTCCGTTCGACGACTATGTCGCCAAGATCCGGGCCGCGGCAGAGGCGCGGGTGAGCCCCGACTTCGTGCTTATCGCCCGCACCGATGCGCGAGCAGTCGCGGGATTCGACGAAGCGATCCGGCGCGCCAATGCGGCACTCGCGGCCGGCGCCGACATGGCGTTCGTGGAAGCGCCGCAGACCATGGAGGAGCTCGCCGCGGTGCCGCGGCTCGTCACCGGGCCATGCCTGCTCAACGTCGTGCGCCGCGGCAAGACGCCGCCAGTGGCGCTCGAGGATGCGGAAGGTATGGGCTACCGGCTCGCCATCGTCCCGAGCCTCCTGTTCCGCGGCGTGATCGGCTACTGCGAGGAGCTCTTGGCCGAACTGAAGGCGACTAATGTGGTGCCTACGCCGCCCAAGGATCTGTCGCCACAGGAGGCGTTCCAGCGCTTCGGCGCCGACGAATGGGATGCGGTGCGAGAGCGGCATCGGGCGTGAAAATGGATGTGTTCCCCGCACGCGGTGCAGCGTGGCAACGCTGCACCGCACATGCGGGGTCCCGGTTTGCGACTTATAAGGAACCGGGGTCCCGGGTCTGCGGCGCATCATTGCATGCTGCGCTGCGCCCGGGACACGTGCTGGGTCACCCGCTACTGCGACCGCAGCTTGGGATCGAGCTCGTCGCGCACCGCGTCGCCGAACAGGCTGAAGCCGAATACGGCGAGGCTGATAGCGATCCCCGGGAAGATGGCGATCCAGGGCGCGCTCTCGGCGTATTCCTCCGCGCCTCCCTGCAACATCAGGCCCCAGGCCGGCGTCGGCTCCTGCACGCCGAGCCCGAGATAGGACAGCGACGCCTCCAGCAATATCGCCTGGCCGACGAACGCCGTGATCATGATTAGGAACGGCGCCATGACGTTGGGCACCATGTGGCGCAGGATGATGCGGCTGTGGCTGAAGCCGTTGGCGCGGGCGGCGTCGATGTAGGGCATCTCGCGGATCGCCAGCGCGCTGGATCGCACCACGCGGGCGCAGCGCGGAATGAAGGGGATCGTGATCGCGATGATGACGTTCTGGGCGCCCGTCCCGAAGATCGAGATCACCGCCAGCGCCATGATGATCAGCGGAAACGCCATGAAAACGTCGAGGATGCGCTGGAAGATCAGATCGGTCCGGCCGCCGAAATAGGCGCTCCCCACCCCGAGCACGAGTCCGATGCTGGCCCCGATGAACGACGATACGAATCCGACGAGCAATGCGGTGCGGGCTCCGTAGACAATGCGCGAAAACACGTCGCGGCCGAACTGATCGGTGCCGAACCAGTTCTCCAGGCTTGGCGGCTGGTGCAGCCGGTCGAACGCATTGGCGACCGGATTGTAAGGCGCGATGAAATCCGCAAGAGCGGCCATGATGAACATGACGATGATGACGATCGCGCCTGCGGCGCCCAGCGGATTGCGGCGCACGAACTGCCTTACTCGCGACCACCAGTTCGCAGTCTCCGAACGGTCGGGAAGCTCGATCTCGGTTCTGACGTCGGCCGCAACCGTCATTCACGACCCCTGGTTTCCGTCACTTGTAGCGGATGCGCGGATCGAGCCACGCGTACACGATATCGACGACGAAATTGGTAAAGATGAAAATCGCCACGACTAGCATGACGAGCGCCTGCGTCATCGCGTAATCGTGGTTCGACACCGACGCAACGAACAGCTTGCCCAGCCCGTTGAGGTTGAACACCTGCTCGGTGACGACCAGCCCGCCCATCAGGAAGGCGAATTCGATGCCGATGATGGTGACGACTGGCAAGAGCGCGTTCTTGAGGGCATGGCGCCGGATGATGACCTGCTGGACCAGTCCTTTGGCGCGCGCCGTGCGCACATAGTCCTCGCGCAGCACTTCCAGCAACGCGGACCGCGTCATTCGCGTCGCCACGGCGGAATACCGGTATCCAGTCGCCAGCGCGGGGAAGATCGTCATGCTCAGGTTGTAGAGCGGATCGACCCAGATCGGCACATACTTGATCGGCGGCATCCAGGGCGTACCGAAAACCGACTTGGTGGTGATGAGGAGCCCGAGGATGATCAGGATGCCGAGCCAGAAGGACGGCATCGCGATTCCGGCGATGCTGAACCCGCGCACCAGATAGTCGATCCAGGTGTTCTGCTTGACGGCCGAGATCGTGCCCAGTGGGATCGCCAGTAAGATGGCCGTGAGCGTTGCCATAATTGCGATCTGCAGCGAGAGCTCGAAGCGGAGTGAGATTTCCTCGACGATCGGCCGTCCGGTCCACATCGAATTGCCGAAGTCGAACCGGGCGAAGCCCCAGATGAAATCCAGGAACTGCATCACGGGAGAGCGGTCGAGGCCGAGTTCGGCGTGGCAGTTGGCGATGGCCTTGGGGTCGACGTATCCTGACCCGCCCGCCATGCGCAGGACGCAGATGTCGCCTGGGATCAGACGCATCAGGATGAACACGAGAATCCCGGCGCCGAGCAGCGTCGGGATCATCAACAGCATGCGCTTGAGCGTGTACTGGTACATGGCCTTGATGCCCGTCGCCGCTAGTGTGCCGACTCCGAAGTTCGCTTGATCTCGCAGCACCCTCTGAGCGAACTTCGGATTCGAAAGGACACTAGCGGAAGCTCTCTTGTCGGTAGCGGGGCACTGGTTCCGGTACGGCTTCCCGACCCTACCTGGTCGAGACGGGGAATCGGGAAGCCGTCAGCCGACAGGCGGCGGTTACTTGTCGAGCCACACGTTCGCGAGGTCCTGGTTGAGGTAGTGGCTCGGGCTAACCTTCCAGCCCTTCACGTAGGACCGGTGCGGAATGATGCGGTTCCACCACAAGGTGACGAACGAGTGGGCCTGCTCATCGAGCACGCGCTTCTCGAACGCCAGCATCAGCTTCTTCTGTTCGGCCTCGTCTCCGGTGCGGTTCATGTCGTCGAACATCTTGTCGAGGGTTCGATCGGTGTAACCGCCGTAGCTCTCGTTGCCCTTGTCGGCGGACAGGAACTTGCCGATGTCGAGCAGCGGATTGATGACCGACTGGCAATTGAAGTCCATCGTCACATCGAAGTCTGACGAGCGAAGCTTCGCATAGAACGGCCCGGTCGGGTCCATCTTCTGGTCGACCGTCACGCCGATCTGCCGCCACTGGTCGATCAGCCAGGTGCCGACGATCGTATAGGGCTGGTCGATCGCGCGGTTGATGAGCGTGAACTTCAGGTTTTCCTGACCCGCCTCCTTGAGCAGCCGCTTGGCCTCGGCGCGCGACTTGTTGATGTCGGGCCAAAAGCCGGCGATCTGCTCGAGTTCGGCCTTCTTCGGGGCCAACGGATGGTCCGGATACGAGACCCCGCCGACCGGCTTGACAATCGCGATCTGTGACAGATGCTTCGAACCGCCCCAGCGATCCACGGCGAGCGTCAGCGCACGCCGCACGCGCACGTCGTCGAACGGCTTCTTCTTGCTGTTGGGCGTGAACAGGAGGACACAGTTCCAGGGACTCTCCTGCACCGTGATGTCCTTGCCGAGCGCCTTGACGAGGTCGTCGCGGCTCTTCGGCGGGAAGCCGCGGAACTCGATCGCGGCCCGGTCGCCGCGGATCGCCTGCACGCGCAACGCCTGCTTGCTGGAGAAGATCGCCTCGAAACCGTCGAGATACGGACGATCCTTGACGTAGAAGTCCTTGTTGCGCTCGCCCTTCACGAAAGCGCCGGCCTCGCGGGCGACGAACTTGAACGGCCCGGAGCCCATGACGTTCTTCTCGTACCAGCGGATGTCGGCGTCGAGCTTGGCCTTCGAGTAGATGAAGTTGTACGGCGTCGCCAGCGCCGGGATGAAGGCGCCCGAGGGATACTTGAGCTTGAACACGACGGTGTGGTTGTCCGGTGCGCTCACGCTGTCGACCATGACGAAGTAGGCGACGCGGGCGCTGGTGACGCCCTTCGGCGGGGAGATGATTTTTTTGAATGACGCCACGACGTCATGCGCGGTCAGCGGCGTGCCGTCGTGGAACTTGACCCCTTGCCTGAGCTTGAACGTGTAGGTCTTGCCGCCGTCCGCCGGCTTCGGCATCTCGGTGCACAGGTCGCACACGAAGTCGGTCGGCGAGGACGGGTTTTCCGGATTGACCTTGATCAGCAGGCTGTAGAACGGCGCGAACGGGTGGATCAGCGCGAACGTCGTCTCGCGGTGGCCGTCCCAGCTTGGCGGCTCATCAGGCACCACAAACGTCATGACTCCGCCTTTTTTCGGCGCCGCCTTGGCCGGAGGCACACCAAACCCGACCGCGACGACCGCGGCCGCCGCCAGCGCAAACGCCGGCCTCATCAATTGTGTAAGTCTCATTGTCGTTCCTCCCAGTTTATGCGTTTCCTCCGAGCATTCTTCCTTGAGGTGCTTTGCGTGCCCCTCTGGACGCTTCACTCTTCTTTCGGAGTGATCAGATAACAGAGCAGGCGACCCAGTGACCCAGTCGGAGTTCCCGGAACTCTGGAACCGCCCGCGCGCAATCTTCGACCGCGAGCCGGCAGCGCGGATGGAACACGCATCCGCTCGGCGGGTTCATCGGTGACGGCACCTCACCTTTGACGATCTGATGGGCGCGTCGTCTCTCGACTTCCGGATCCGGCACCGGCACCGCCGCGAGCAACGCCTGAGTATAGGGGTGCATCGGATTGTTGTACAACTCGTCGCACTCCGCGAGCTCCACGATCTTGCCCAGGTACATGACGGCCACGCGATGACAGAGGTGGCGCACGACGCTGAGATCGTGGGCGATGAACAGGTAGGTGAGGTTGAACTCGTCGCGCAGGTCTTCGAGGAGATTGATGATTTGCGCCTGGATCGACACATCCAGCGCCGAGATCGCCTCGTCGCAGATGATGAACTCCGGGCGCACCGACAGCGCGCGCGCGATGCCGACGCGCTGGCGCTGACCGCCGCTCATCTCATGCGGATAGCGGTCGGCGAATTTGGGATCGAGGCCGCACAGACGCAGCAGCTCGGTGACGCGGGCGGCGCGCGCCGCCCTGTCCGGCTCGGTGCGATGCACCTGCATCGGTTCGGCGATGATCTCGCCGATCTTCATGCGCGGATTGAGCGAAGAGTACGGGTCCTGGAAGATCACCTGGATCTTCTGCCGCAGCGCGTTCATGGATTTGCGGTCGAGCTCGATCAGGTTGTTGCCGTCGAACAGGATCTCGCCGGCGGTCGCAAGCTCGAGCCGCAGGATGCAGCGGCCGGTCGTGGTCTTGCCGCAGCCCGACTCGCCGACCAGCCCCAAGGTCTCGCCCTTGCGGATGGTGAAGCTGATGCCGTCGACCGCCTTCACGTGCGCCACCACCCGCGGGACCAGTGCGCCCTCGGTCACCGGAAAGTGCATCTTGAGATCGTGCACGGTGATCAGGTCCGGCGCCGTAACGGTTCGCCGCTCGGTGTCGCGTTCGCGCGGGGACGTCCCGTCTTCGCTCCGAACTGCCGCTCGGGCCGGTGCCGCGCCGGGCTCTGTCACATACGCGGCGGTCATGACGCCCTCTGCAGCGATCCGGCCACGGTCTCGGTCTCCCAGCAGGCGGCGAGATGCCCCGCGCCGACCCCATCGAGCGGCGGCAAGCTGGCGCAGCGGCTCACGGCAAAGCCGCAACGCGGGCGGAACGCGCAGCCGCCGTCGAGTCGCGTGAGATCGGGTGGTTGTCCCTGCACTGGATCGAGCCGCGCCTGACGCGGGCGATCCATGCGCGGCACAGAGCGCAGCAGCGCAAGCGTGTAGGGATGCTGCGGGTCGTGGTAGATGTGTTGTGCGGTGCCGCTTTCGATGATCTTGCCGGCATACATCACGTTGACCCGGTCGGCATAGCGGGCGACGATGCCGAGATTGTGGGTGATGACGATCAGTGCGACGCCGAAGCGCCGCGTCAAGTCCTTCATCAGTTCCAGGATCTGCGCTTGGATGGTCACGTCGAGCGCGGTGGTCGGCTCATCGGCGATGATCAGCTTGGGATTGCAGCATAGCGCCATGGCAATCATCACCCGCTGGCGCATGCCGCCGGAGAAGTGATGCGGATACTGCTTGAGCCGGCGTGCCGGCTCGGCGATCCCGACCAGGCCGAGCAGCTCGATCGCGCGCGCGTCGGCCTGCTCGCGGCTCATATGCAGGTGCTGCTGCAGCGTCTCGGTGAGCTGCCGGCCGATGGTCAGCACCGGGTTGAGCGAGGTCATCGGCTCCTGGAACACCATCGCGATGTCCTTGCCGCGGACGTCACGGATCTCCTCCTCGCTCAGTTGCAGCAGGTCGCGGCCCTTGAAGCGGATGCTGCCGCCGACGACGCGGCCAGGCGGATCGGCGACGAGGCGCAGCACCGACAGCGCGCTCACCGACTTGCCGCAGCCGGACTCGCCGACGATGGCGATGGTCTCGCCTTCGTCGACGTCATAGGAAATGCCGTCGACCGCGCGGACCACTCCGGCCGAGGTAAAGAAGTGCGTCTGGAGACTCTCGATCTCGAGAAGCTTGGTCACGTTTCCTCGCCTGCGCGGAGCTTATTGTGCAAACAATCTCGCGATCATTTGCCGTCCTGATGCGGCTCTACACTGGCATCTTCAAATATTTCCCTAGGGTGTCAAACCCAAAGTTGCCGTAACACGCGTCCTTGTTGCCACAGTTCAGCGGGTAGGCATGTATTATCGCACTTGCCCTAGTGGTCGGCGCTGCGACACTTTCGACTGTCCCGCGGTGTGGCCTGGATGACCCACAAAGTGGTCCGACCCATCACAGTCCCGGCAGTCGCGGCGCGCCGCCGTCGAGGTGGATGCCTTCGAGCGCGAGCAGCGTCTCTTTCGTCGCCGTGCCGCCATAAGCCGAGAAGCCGCCGGGCTTGCCGCCGGCCGCGAGCACGCGATGGCAAGGCACGATGATCGGCAGCGGATTGCGGCCCATCGCGACGCCGATTTTTTGCGCGGCTTCCCAGTCCGCATCCGCCGCCCCGGTCTTCCGGGCAAGCGCGCCGTAGGTCGTGGTCTCGCCGAAGTTGAGCGCGCGCATCGTCTCGTAGATGCGGCGGCGGTCGGGATCGATGCCGGTGAGATCGAGCGGCACGCTGGAGAAGTCGACGCACTCGCCGGCGCAATATTGCTGGATCAGCGCGATCGCATCCGCGCCGCTCCGCGGCGGCGCGGCTTTGCCGGCGCTGTGCGACTTCGCGATCAGCCGCTTTTCGGTCGCGGCTTCGTCACGCTCCGGCAGTGCGAGCGCGGTGAGCCCGTGCTCGCTCCACGCTACGCCGCAGGTGCCGATCGCGGTGGGGAAGAGGGTGTGGTGGATGGTCGCGGTGTCGGTCATCCGACGAATATGAGGACGAATCGAGTGTAGCGAAACCCGGTTTCTCTGTACGCAGTCATTGCCGTTTTCGCGATCATCGCAATGACGCCATGACGCTGTCATTGCGAGCGCGTAGCGCAGCGGAGGGCGAGGCAATCCAGTCCTTGCTTCGCCTCTGGATTGCGTCGGCGGCTTCGCCGCCTCGCAATGACGGAAGCCAACGCTCCGCCACCCGTATTCTTTGAGAGGGGCCGGGTTGCCGCGCGACAATCAAGGTGAGACGTCAGCGTCAATCAGGATGAGAATGCGCCGGGGGGTGGGTTGACGGAGGGAGGGCGTAGCCCGACCGACGGCAGTCCACCCCCCGG
>WHTM01000092.1 GCA_009377755.1 Hyphomicrobiales bacterium
GATGTGGACGTGATCGAATTTGAAGGCGGGATTGCTCATGGTTCTGTCCTTTTCGATCGAGAATGGTACATCAGCCGTCTGCGCGCTACTGCGTTGCGTGCCTCGGGTACGGCGCTGCCGGTGTCGAATCCGCGGCCGTACCGTTCGAAACATGCGGCCGCTTTCAGGCATCATGTCGAGTGCGTGCTCCCGGCCAAGAGCAGACGCAGCGGAAGGCAAGATTCTGCAGGATACAGCCGGACTTTCGTGCATTGTCACGCGATTGACGACATCACGGAGGCGGGGATAGAGTGGCCTTGCGCGAAAATGGTGGTTAAAGTTCCTATACGGCACAGGGAGGAGTTAAACGAATGAAATTCGGATTCTGGCTGGCGCTCGGCGCCTTTCTCTCGCTGGCGGCAGCGGCCCAGGAAGTCACGCTGACGCGGCTCGAGTGCGGAAAGGGCGCCAACGACCCGCGCCGCTTCAGCGACACCTTTGCTTATACCGAAACGACAAAGCCCTTCGCGTTCAGCTGCTACGTCATCAAGCACGACACCGACGTCATGGTGTGGGACACGGGCTATCTGCCGGGCTCAGTTAAGAACGCGACCAACAAGCCCTTGGTCGACCTCCTGAAGCAGATCGACGTCGATCCTGAGCACGTGAAGTTCGTTGGCATCAGCCACTTTCACGCCGACCATACGGGCCAGCTCGCGCCGTTCAAGAACGCGACGCTCCTCATCGGCAAAGGCGATTGGGACGGCATCACCGGCAACCCGCCGATGGGCGGCGCGAACGTGAAGGGCTTCACCGAGTGGATTTCCGAAAAACGCAAAGTCGAGCCGCTGACCGGGGACAAGGACGTGTTCGGCGACGGTACGGTCTGGATCCTTCGCGCGCCGGGCCACACGCCGGGTCACACCATGCTGCTCGTCCGGCTGAAGGAGAAGGGGCCCGTGGTCCTCGTCGGCGACGCCGTGCATTTCCGCGAGAACTACGATCATGAAGGCGTGCCGAGCTTTAACTTCGACCGCGCCCAGACCATCGCCTCGATCCAGCGCATCAAGCAGATCGAGAAGAACATCAAGGCAACGGTGATCATCCAGCACGATCCGCGCGACATCGGCAAACTGCCAGCCTTCCCGGCCGCCGCGAAGTAGCGCACCGCTACTGCGCAGCTGCGACGGGGTTTTTCGCTTCTAGCGATGTCCGCTACGGGTCCGGAGTGTGAGTCAGCGGTATAAGGGAGTGGACGTTCGCTGGCTAAAGACATCAAACGTCAGCAATCCGCCAGCTTCCTGACGTAATCGCGGTCGTTCCCACGGGCGGCATCGGCCGAAAAGCAGGCACCCCGCGCGGCTATGCCGAATATCGAAGCGGGTCAAGGTCATCGCTTCGCGCGGGCGCGTCGCGAAACCGACAACCTAGCCGGCTAGATCTACGAGATCTATTTTTTCAGCAGAATCGGCATATCACCCTGTGGCACGACGTCAAACGCATTCGCTGTGCAGCTATGCATGCTGTAGAAGCCGATGCAGGTGACGAGGTGGATCAGCGTCTCGAGGCCGAACAGCTTCTCCGCCTTAGCGTAAAGCTCGTCGCTCAACCTTTTCTCGGCAAGCAATTCCGACGCGACCTCATAGGCCGCGGCCTCGCGCGAATCGTCGAGCTTGGGCCGTTCGCCGGTATTGATTGCGTCGATGATAGCTGCATCGACGCCTAGTTCGTGCGACAGGCGCGCCTGGACGCCCCAGGGATATTCCGAATTCCAGAACCGCACCGTGGTCATGATCGCAATCTGGCGGACGCGCATGTCCAACGAGGAATCGCGTACATGATCGTTGAGCGCCATCTGCTTGCGCATCAGCTCGGGATCATAGAGATAGGCCCAATAGGGACCGCCGCGCAGTCGCCCGCCGGCCGCCTGGTTCTCCTCGGTCAGCGCGCGCTGCTCGTCGCTCATTTCTTCGGATGTCAGTATCTCGAAACGCGTCATGCACATCCTCCTTTGCCCGTTTTCGGTTTCTTCGCCGTTCGCACTCACGCCGAATCTTATGCGCAGCCATGCCGCTTGCAAAAGGCGCGGCGGAAACGCGCTCGGGAAAGCATGCCCGACAATATAGTCGCGATGCCGAGAACAGCGAAGAAACCTGAGATGTCGGCGGCCATGGTCAAGATGATCAAGGACGCCGCCGCGGGCCCAGCCAGGGTCAAGGTGTCGGTTCTGGTCGCAGAGCCGTTGCCGCCGTGCTGACCAGATCGCTCAAGTGGTGTGAGCGACTCGTCCGGATCGGAGGTTTGAGTTCGCCGAGTCGGCAAACTCAGCTTCGGCGGCCAAAGCGGTCAAGGTCAGCAAACCGCCGCATTGCTGACGTGGCCGCACGTGCTCGCCAATGGCGGCACCGGCCCGAGGAGCAGTCATTGCCGAAGCTACCATGACGGTCTGGAATTGGCCGGTTGCAGGCATTGGGCTACGCTGCCAGAAAGCTGCCCTCGGGGGAGATTGATTTTTCTGACTTGGCCGCTTACGGAAAAGGGCGCCGAATACCTGCACCCAGCCAAAACCGGTCATACTGAGCAATTGAGCCTGGCCCCGAAATCGAGACGACTGGGTTTGGCGAACGGCTCCCCTCCGCGATTCGGCGCAGGGCTCGCGCGCGGGAGCCAGGATCATGCACCTTGGCGCATGGCGAAGACGCGAACCCCGCAGTCAACGACGAAAGGCACACCGCATGAGCGAAATCTACACCCAGCCGATCACCGCGCCCTGCGCCTGGACGCGGGCGGACATCGCACGGAGCGACGACTGGCAGCACGAGCTGAGCGGCACGGAGATCGACGACCTCGACCGCGCGCTGAAGGGCATCCGCAATCCGCGCTGCAGGCTGATCGACATAACGCGCGATGATTTCGCGCTGCCGGTGCTGGCGTCGCGGCTGGCGGAAGTGGAATGCGACGTGCGGGTCGGACGTGGCTTCTTTCTGCTGCGCGGCATTCCCGTCGAGCGCTATACGGACGACGAGGTGTTTCTGCTGAAGTGGGGGATCGGGACCCATCTCGGCTGCGCAATCTCACAGAACGTCTATGGCGACATGCTGGGACACGTGTTCGACCATGGCAACGAGGACCCGACGGCGGTGCGCACGCGCGGCTACCAGACCAGCGCCGGGCTCGACCTCCATGTCGACCGCGCCGACATGACCTCGCTCCTTTGCCTGCGCCGAGGCCGGTCCGGCGGCATCAGCCGTATCGTCAGCTCGATCTCGGTGCACAACGCGATCCTCGCCGAGGCGCCGAATATGCTGCCGCCGTTGTACGAGGGGCTGCCCTACATCACCACGGAGGCAGACGGCCCGGTCGAGATTTGGAACGGCCCGGTGTTCGACGTGACCGACGGGGTGCTGAGCTGCTCGTTCCGGCGCGGCACCATACAGAAGGCGATCGATTCCCCGGGCGTTGAAACGCCACCCGAGAAGCTCGCGGCGCTCGCCTGCATCGACCGGGTAACGAACGACCCGAAACTGGTCTACGAAATGGAACTGCGGCCGGGCGACATCCAGTTCGTAAACAACTACACGGTGCTGCACGGGCGAACCGCCTTCACCGACGACGCCGACCGATCGCGCAAGCGCCATGTTGTGCGCCTGTGGCTGCAATTCTTCACGCCGCGGCCGGCGAGCGCCTATATCCGCGACCAGTACAAGGGCATCGCCAAGACGCTCGACCAGAACCCGGCCGGCTATCGTACTCAGTAGGGAGCGCGCGATGGCACTCGGCCTGTTCAGCTCCGACCCTGCCCGACAAGAGCATCGTGCGGCTTATCGGGAAAAGCGAAAAACCGCTGCGCGCCGCGGCCCTTAGCTTGAACTTGCACGCGGCAGCATTAATGGTGCCGGGTTCGCATTTTAGCCCTGCTCCATCTAGGTCCTGATGAATGGAATGGTCAGACTTGGCTTCCCAGGCGTCGGGATCGGGTCGGGTGCCGTCCTACCGCGATGGCGAACGCAGCCATTGACCGCCATCAGCGGCTGAGCGACAGGTAACCGGCGCATTGCCGTCCGACATCGACCGAACTGCCACCCTCCGTTCAGGCCGACAAGCCATCATCGCCCGATACCACCTCCACCGTCTGGAATTGGCCGGTTTGCGACCGTCAACCCAAAGATACTAATGCTCTTGCGGAAACGGTGAGACTGGATAGCGACGCGTAGCGAGCCATTGACCGGCGAACGAGCCGCCTATACGCTGGCGACGACTTGAAAACTGCTTCAAGCTGTTGCAGAAATTCCATGCGCCGATTACAAGCGGGAGGGAGTGTACCGGGATCAGCGTCGACGGCTAAGCGTTGTACGGTCCTCGGCGGCTTTCACCAGGTCTTGTTCGCGGTTCGAGAAGGAGTTTCAGTATGGCATTGCGCTTTGAGCCCATTCGGCCGGAATTCGGTGCCCGCGTGAGCGGGGTGACACTCAATCTCGGCATCAGCGATCCGGCATTCTCCGAGTTCCGTCGCGCGCTCGACGAGTACTCTGTGCTGGTATTCCCCGATCAACCTATGAGCGACTCGCAACAAATCGACTTCTCGCGCTTGTGGGGGCCGCTCGAGCCCACGAAGGGCGTGAACCCGGCGAGCGGGACCTTCTTCGCCCGCCAATCGAACCTGGATATCGCTACCGGCACGATCATCTCGACTTCGGACCGGCGCATGGACTACCAACGAGGTAATTATCAGTGGCACGCGGACAGCACGTTCAAACGGATTCCCTCGCTCTGCTCGATTCTGACCGCGCGCGAGGTTCCATCGGAAGGCGGGAATACGGAGTTCGTCTCGACCCGCGCGGCTTATGAAGCGAAGACGGAAGATGAGCGGCGCGAGCTGGATTCGCTGACGGTGGAGCATGACTTTTCCGTATCGCGCGGCCGAGTCGGGTTCAAGTTTTCGCCCGAAGAGGCGGCGCACTATCCTCCAGTCTGGCACCCCTTGGTGCAGACGAATCCGGTTACTGGGCGCCGATCGCTGCTCATAGGAGCCCATGCGGCGGCTATCGTCGACTGGCCGGCAGAGAAGGGGGCGGCGTTGCTTGCGCACCTGCTCGATCGAGCCACCCGGCCGGAGCTCGTTTATTCCCATCGCTGGCAGGTGGGCGACGTTGTGATTTGGGACAACCGCTCGGTGTTGCATCGCGCGACTGCCTATGACACGGTCAATCGCCGCCGACTAATGCAGCGCACGACCATCAGTAATCCCACGGTGTTGGAGACGCCGGCCTACCGTCAGATCGAGACACGCCGATTGAGTATTGTGGCGAGTTGACGGAACCATGTTGTCGAATGTCTGCCGTCGCACCGTGGAATGGGCAAGGCTCTCCTACAGTACGCGGAGTCCGAGGCTCGGCGGCAAGGTTTCGGGTCCCTGTACCTGTATACGCACGAGAAGATGACCGAGAACCAAGTCCTTTACGCGAAGATCGGCTACGTCGAGTATGACCGGCGCGTAGAGTACGGTTTCCCGCGCATCTACATGCGAAAGAGCCTCCAGTGAAGTGGCCCTCTAATCCCCGGTTGGGGGACGACGCTGCTGTCCCGGCGCTGCGCGCCTCCGCCCGCGCGCCTCAACCGGAACGTTGATATGGCGTCATGACTCCCAGACCTATAGTGCGACTTTCTACGGGACTACTACGCAAGGACCCGAGCCTACCCGTCTACGTCGTGATACCGGCTCGGCACGTGCAGTCATGGGGTCTGACCGGAACAACGGTGATCGAAGGCACGGCGAACGGCGTTCCCTTTGGGCGTCGTACGATCAAAGCTTGGGGCAAGGGGGCTGATGACTGGTTTGTCGAGTTCACGGCACCCTTTTGCAAAGTGGCAAACTTGAACGTTGGAGATCACATAGCTCTCGAGCTCCAGATTGCAGACGCGGCCACGCCGCCTGAACTGGAGAAGCTCTCCTTACGAAGAATAGGGGCGTGGCCGCCGCCTGGCTCGCGCTGCCCGAAAGAGAGCGACGGGATGCAGGTGAGCACATTCGTGCAGCGAAGACCCCAGCCACTCGGGAGCGACGCGCGGTGGCAATCACCGAGAAACTGCGAGGCAAGCGCAGGAGATGACGCCTGACCGTTGCATCGAATCGACCGCCTGCCAGGGGCGCTGGCAGGTTCCCTTCGCGCCGCGCGCTACGGCGGCGGCTCATGCAAGACGTTAAACGACCGCTTTAGCTGAGACCCGCCGCTCGGTTCGACCGACCGAGACGTTGTCCACGGCGGCGCGCGTGCGGCGCCTCATACGCACCCGACGCGCGACGCGGTGGGCAACGTCACTGCGCACTCATGACCGGCGGGGCAATTCTGGGGGCATAACGAAACTTCGAATCGGCCGAAAATCAAGCAACCACGCGGCTTCCCGGGCGGAATTCGGGTGTGCCCTTGGCCACCAAAAACATTCTCTGAAAACAGAAGCTTGCAGCAGCTACTTTTCGGTTTCGCTGCCGCTGTTCTCAGACCCTGCCCAAATCCTGCCTATGCGCTGCGCA
>WHTM01000093.1 GCA_009377755.1 Hyphomicrobiales bacterium
GTCGACATAGTCGTATCCAATGCCGGCGCCGCCTGGCAGGGCCGCATCGGCGACGTTTCAGACAAGGTCCTGCGCGAGAGCTTCGAGCTGAATTTCTGGGCGCACCAGAGCGTGGCGCAGAACGCGGTGCGCATCATGCGCGCGCAGGGACTGGGCGGCTGCCTGCTGTTCAACGCCTCCAAGCAGGCGGTGAATCCGGGACCCGAATTCGGTCCCTACGGCCTGCCCAAAGCGGCCACGCTCTTCCTCAGCCGGCAATATGCTCTCGACCATGGCGGCGACGGAATCCGCTCCAACGCCGTCAATGCCGACCGCATCCGCTCGGGCCTGCTGACCGACCAGATGATCGCTGAGCGATCCAGGAAACGCGGCCTCAGCGAAGCCGACTACATGGGCGGCAACCTTTTGGGCATCGAGGTCACCGCGGCCGACGTGGCGCAGGCTTTCGTTTCGCTGGCCAAGGCCACGAAGACGACCGGCGCGGTGGTCACGGTCGACGGCGGCAACATCGCGGCAGCGCTGCGTTGAGGAATCCGCACCCCTCACCGCCCGCGCCAACGGTCTAACCCAACTTGCGCAGAATCGACACCTCACATCAACGGAATCAATGAGTTAGCCGAAAAGTCGGCACTACATTTTTGGTGCTGGTGCGGTCTCAGGCGCGGAGCGCGAGGGGCAGGTCGAGATCGTCGGTGCGCATGCGCTTGGGCAGGACGATGCCGAGGCGATCGAGCAGAAGAGCCTGGGCGTCGTCGGGCTGGGCGATGCAGCGCAGGCGGATCTCGCCGTGCGTTGTCGTGGGCAGGATGACGTCGTGCGATTGGATGCGGGCGAGCTCGTCGAGCACGGTGCGCGGGGAGTTGCCCAGGCCGGCGCGCTGCTGCCACATCTCGAGGCTCTTCCACAGCACGAAGGCGAGGAAGCAGACCAGGATGTGGGCGAGCACGCGATCGGCACGCTGATGCCAGATCGGCCGCACGTGCAGCTGATCCTTGTGGATGCGGAAGGCGGCCTCGGCCTGGGTGAGCTGGATGTAGGCCCGCCACAGCTGCTCGTCGCTCCAGTCCTCGATGTTGGTGCGCAGCACGTAGGCGCCTTCGGAGATGGCGGCCCACTCGTCGAAGGCTGCGCTGCGCTCGACGTGCAGGCGCAGGCCGGCCGGACAGTCGGTGGCCTGCAGGGTGATGTGGAAGCGGGCGGCGGAGCGCTGGTTGCGCTTGAGGAGGCGGCCGATCTGGCGGTTGATCTTGGCGGCATCGAGCCGCTTGCGTGACCGCTCGATGCGCCCGGCAAGCTTGGCCAATGCCGCCGCGATGCGCTGGCTGAACCTGTCGTGCATGGCCTGCTCCTTGCGGCGCCGATCGGCCGAGCGGCACAGGATCGCCGTCTCGGCCGTGTCCGGCCAGCGCGCCAGCTTGACCGCGATGCCGTCGCGGATCTCGCGCCAGCCGTCGGGCTCAGCCAGCTCGGCGGCGAACGTGCGCAGCTCGGCCTTGGGCGCGCCGATGATGTAGCGCCGCCCGGTCTGGCGCAGCCACGCCAGGTTCTTGGCGCTGGCCATGCCGCGATCGGCAATCCACACCCGCCCGACCACGCCGTGGCGGGCCTCCATGGTGTCGACGATGGTCTGCACGGTCTTGGAATCGTGGGTGTTGCCGGCGAACACCTCGTAGCCCAGCGGAAAGCCGTCGAAGCTCACCACCAGGGCGATGCAGACCTGCTTGCAGTCGGGCCGGTGATCGCGGCTGTAGCCGCGCTGCGCCAGAGGGTTGGCCGCCGCCTCGCCCTCGAAGTAGGTGCTGGTCACATCGTACAGCAGCACCTCGTTGTCGACCGAGAACAGCTCGCCGCAGCGCCGCGACAGGTGCGCCTCCAGCTCGGCCTTGTGCTCCAGCAGCAGGTCGAGCGCGCGATAGAGCCGATCCTTGTTGACCAGATCGGCATCGAGCTGCAGCAGATCGCAAAGCGCCGTGCGCCGGAACCAGTCCTCGGCGATGTGCAGCTCGCTCGACGGCTCGCACAGCCGCGCCGCCACCAGAACCGCCGCCATCTTCGCCCACGGCACCGCCTCCTTGCCCGACGGCAGAAGCTTCTCGCACAGCTCGGCCAGGCCCGTGCCGCGCCACAGCGCCAGCGCCAGATAGACATCGCCGAACTGGCGTGAGCGTTCGACCCGCACGCCCTTCAGCCGAACCGGCACCGTCAAATGCTGCTGGCCGTCGTCGAACAGGCCCGCCTGCTCGGGCGCGCCGATCAGATGACGCGCCAGCGCCCGCGCCTCAAGCCGGCCCCGCGCATCGAGCTCGCCAAGCTGCGCCACCGTCTGCTGGATGACGCGCCGGCCAACCCGCACGCTGCGCACAAGACGCCAGTAACGATGGACCTTGCCGTCCTTCTTCCGCGTCGTGTAGCGCAAGTACATGCGCCCATCACAACCCAACGCTTCGCAAAAGAAAATGGGGATGGTCGGCACTACACGCCGATTCGCGCCCCAGTCACCCGTCAACCCCTTGATCTTCTTCAACCCGGGCAATCAAAAAAACAGAAACCCACCCTCCAACTGCGCAAGTTGGGCTAAGATCGGTCCATGCCGATCGAGATCACTCCGCTCACGCCGCACATTGGTGCGCGCCTCACGGGCATCGATACGCGCCGACCGCTCACCGCCGCCGAAGTCGAGGCGATCGATGCCTGCATGAACCGACACGCCGTGATCGTGCTGCCCGGGCAGGACATCAGCGACGAGCAGCAGCTCGCCTTCACGCGCAATTTTGGGCCGCTCGAGGAAGGCGCCAACTCGACGGTAGGCAATTCGGAGCTGCGACTGGATCCTGCCTTCGCCGACGTCTCCAACCTCGACAAGTCGGGCGAGAAGCTTGCGCGCGACAACAAGCGGCGCATGGCGGCATTGGGCAACCGGCTGTGGCACTCCGACGCCTCGTTCCGCGTCGTGCCGGCCAAGTATTCGATCCTGAGCGGGCGCATCGTCACGACTGCCGGCGGCAACACCGAGTTCGCCGACATGCGCGCGGCCTACGACGCTCTCGATGCCACGACCAAGGCCGAGATCGAGGATCTGATCTGCGAACACTCGCTGATCTATTCGCGCGGCCAGCTCGGCTTCACCGAGTTCCTGCCGGACGAACGGGTGGCGATGAAGCCGGTGCGCCACCGGCTGGTGCGAACCCATCCCGGCTCGCACGCCAAGTCGCTGTTCCTGTCGGCCCACATCGGCACCATCGTCGGCTGGCCGCAGCCCGAGGCCATGGCCTTCATCCGCGACCTGATCGAGCACGCCACCCAGCCTGAATTCGTCTATTCGCACCGCTGGACGCAGCATGACCTGGTGATGTGGGACAACCGCGCCACCATGCACCGCGTGCGCCGCTTCGACGATCTCAACATCGTGCGCGATGTCCGCCGGACCACCACCAGAAGCGACGGCCCGACGGCCGCTCAGGAGGCTGCATGACCGTTCTGCCCAAACGCCGCGTCGGCAAGACGAAGCTCGAAGTCACGACGCTCGGGCTGGGCGGTGCCCCGATGGGTGGCTTTCGCGCCACCATCTCCGACGCCGAGGCGGTGGCGCTGAGCGATGCCGCCTACGAGGGCGGCGTGCGCTACTTCGACACCTCGCCGTTCTACGGCTATGGCCGCAGCGAGCTGCGCATGGGGGCCGCGTTGCGCACCAAACCGCGCGAGGACTTCGTGCTGTCGACCAAGATCGGTCGCATCCTGCACGCCATGAAGCCGGGCGAGAAACCACCCGCCGGCTTCCGCGAGAACGGCCTGCCAGGCTTCGCGCCGGTGTTCGACTACACCTATGACGGCGTCATGCGCTCGCTGGAGCACTCGCACCTGCGGCTGGGGCTTGCGAAGATCGACATCGCCCTGATCCACGACGTCGATTTCTGGACCATCAAGGACCGCAAGATCCTCGACGAGCGCTTCAAGACGGTGATGGATTCGGGCTTCAAGGCGCTCGACGAACTGCGCAAGGCCGGGATCATCGGCGCGATCGGCGTCGGCATCAACGAATCGGACACCAGCCTGCGCTTCATCAAGGCCGGCGACTTCGACTGCATGCTGCTGGCCGGGCGCTACACGCTGCTGGAACAGGGCGGGCTGGAGGAATTCCTGCCCGAGTGCGTCAAGCGCAACGTCTCGGTCATCCTGGGCGGCCCGTA
This sequence comes from Hyphomicrobiales bacterium, assembly GCA_009377755.1. Taxonomy (GTDB): domain Bacteria; phylum Pseudomonadota; class Alphaproteobacteria; order Rhizobiales; family Xanthobacteraceae; genus WHTM01. Next base: position 4,188 of record WHTM01000093.1, read on the forward strand.
CAATTCCGGCATCCTGACCGGCGGCGTGAAGCCCGGCGCAACGCACGACTATGCGGCAGCACCCGCGCACCTGATCGAGAAGGCGCAGAAGATCGAGGTGGTGTGCCGACGCCATGGCGTCGAGCTGGGTGCGGCCGCCATGCAGTTCCCGCTGTTCCATCCCGCGCTCTGCTCGGTGATCCCGGGCGCGCTCAGCACCGCCGAGGTGAAGCAGAACATCGCGCGGCTGTCGGTCAAGATCCCCGCCGAACTGTGGAGCGAGCTCAAGCGCGAGAAGCTGCTGGGTGCCAACGCGCCCACACCAAACTAGACGACCGATTCCATGAAACCGATCCTAACGACAGCATTGCGGAAATCTCTGCAAACTGGCTTGGCATGCCACTTCTCGGGCCGAACAGTTTCGGACAGTTTATGATTCGAATCATGGAAACGTCCGACTAGTTCGCGGCCAACCCGAAACTCGATAGTGGCGTCTTTGAAGTCATTGCCCACCGGCTCGCGACGTCCACCAAGATGTGCGGCAAGGAACGCCTCCGCAACAGCGGCGAAGGAACAGCGGTTCTCGGGGCGGCCGAGGCCGTGGCCTTCATCGGGGTAGGAGACATAGGTCACGGGAATGCCATGCTGCCGCATTGCTGCGACGATCTGCTCGGACTCCGAGGCCTTCACGCGGACGTCGTTCACGCCCTGGCCGATCAACAGCGGCCGCACAATGCGATTAGCGTAGTTCAACGGGGACCGCTCCTCCAGGAACCGTTTTCCCGCTTCGGTTGTGTAGTCCCCCATCCGGACCTTCCAGACCGACTTCCACGGCATCCAGTAGTCCGGGATGGTGTTCAGAAACGTCACGAGATTAGAGATGCCGACGAGGTCTACCGCGCAGGCGAATTTCTCGGGTGTGAAGGTCACCCCGACTAGCGCCGAATAGCCGCCGTAGCTGGTTCCCATAATGGCGACACGGGCAGGATCGGCGATACCCACGGTGATCGCCCAGTCAACGGCGTCGATCAGATCATCGTGCATCTTGCCCGCCCACTCCATGTTGGCGGCGTTGACAAAGGCTTTGCCGAACCCGGTCGAACCTCGATAGTTGACGCTCAGGACGGCATAGCCCCGGTTGGCGAGCCATTGGTGGTTCGGATGCAACCCCCATACGTCCCGCGTCCATGGCCCACCATGCACCAACAACGCCATCGGCAATCTTGTGCCCGGCCGTGCAGTCCGCGGACGGGATAGATAGCAGACGAGCTCCAGCCCGTCGCGGGAGCGGATGAGGGTGGGCTCCATCGTCACGAGTGGCGCATCTTCCAAAGCGGGTATTGACGAAAACAGTCGTCGTGCCTGCTGGGCGTCGCAGTCGTAGTGGAAGTATTCTAGAGGCGCGTTGTCATGCAGGTAGGCAACGATCCAGTTCCGTCGGTCCTGCGACATGCTGGTGATTGCGAGGTCACCCGGTGACCGACGCATGAGGTATTCGAAATCCTCCTTGTAGTCCGTGTCCAGCACCTGCCAGCGGGTGCGTTCGAATGTAGCCGCTGCGGCGATCGGGTGTTGCGTGACGGGGTCGAGCAAGAGATTGGTGAAATCGGCACGCGGATCTTCTGCCAGCACCTGCATCGCGCCACTCTCAAGGTCCTGCGCCACAACGGCAGCGGTGTCGCGGCCGCGACTGTCCAGCCAGTACAACTCGCGACCGTCGTCACTGAACTCGATCGGGCGGGTTGCCATAGCATCATCGGCCCCGATGCTGACAAAGACGTTCCAGTCACCACCGTCCTTACGCTCGAGACGCTCGACATCGCCGTTCTCGGCATGACGCACGGCGTACCGCACATTGAACCGCTGATCGGTGAAATACCCGGTGAAACCGTCGTTGGCTTCCACCAATGCGCTTTCGCCGGTCGCGACGTCTACACGGTAGATGTCGAAGAAACGCTTGTCGCGTTCATTATGCCCAATGAGCAGTTCGCTGGGGAAATGACGTGAGATCTGCTGAACGAAGCACGTCACACCGGGACCCGGCGTCAGCGGTCTGACGTCGTCGGTTTGGAGATTGACCCGCCAAGCGCGCCAGTTTTCGTCACCACCCTGTTGGCGAAAGAAAACGACATGGCGATTATCGTGCATCCATACGACCCAAGGCCCAAGACCGCGATCGGTCACGGCAGTCACGTTGCGCGCCTTGCCCAGGTCCGCGATTGGAGCGAACCAAAGATTGAGAACGCCATCGACGGGCGCGAGGAAAGCAATCCGTGTGCCGTCTGGACTGATGCGCACGACACTTCGTTCGGGATTTCTGAAGATTAGGCGGCG
>WHTM01000050.1 GCA_009377755.1 Hyphomicrobiales bacterium
CCCTCCCTCCGTCAACCCACCCCCCGGCGCATTCTCATCCTGATTGACGCTGACGTCTCACCTTGATTGTCGCGCGGCAATCGTGCCCCTGCTTCACGCAAGCGTCTTCCTGTGCCCCGTGGCGCTGCCGGCGATCATGCCGTGGGCCGTCGGTGCGACGGCCCCGGATGCATGTCTCGCCGCTTTGACGTTGGCGACGCTGCTTTATGCCGTCGGGACGGCATTTCTCATCCTTGCCCTGGTGCAGGATCGCCGCATCCGGATTTACAAGGACGCGGCCTCGACCGATCCGCTGACCGGACTTTGCAACCGCCGCGCATTCCTCGAATGCGCGCAGCGGCTCATCAGCCAACGTGCCCGCAATCGACAGCCGGTGACGCTCCTGATGTTCGACCTTGATCACTTCAAGTCGATCAACGACCGTTTCGGCCACGCGGTCGGCGACGACGCGCTGCGGCTGTTCGCCAAGACCGTCAGCGCCAACATGCGCGTTGACGACGTCATCGGGCGGCTGGGCGGCGAGGAGTTCGCGGCCGTCGTGCCAGGCCGTGATGACGTTGCGGGGAGCGTTGCCGAGCGCGTTCGCGGCGCGTTCGAAGCGGCCGGCACCGTGATGTCAGGGCATGCGATGAATGCGACCGTGAGCATTGGCACGGCTTGGACCAAGGACAACGTCGGCATCGACGCAGTCCTGGCCGAGGCCGACGCGGCGCTCTACCGCGCCAAGGCAAACGGACGAAACCGGTTGGAACTGGCCGCTGAACCGGTGCGACATCCAGACTCAGATTGCGATCCTGCCGCCGCCGCGGCGGGTGATGGCGACGATCGCTGGACGTGGCGGGATGCCGGGCTTGAAGTCGGGCCAGCGGGTCGATGGGTTTTCGAAGGTCGCCGCCTCCTTCGCGCCGTTGTCAGCCTCGCCGGGATGTTGGACCGCAACGAACAGGGTCTCGTCATCGGGAGTGAAATGCGGACCGCACAGCTCAGCGCCAGCAGGTACCCGATAAAAGTGCCGTGACGTCCCACGCAGCGGGCCTTCGGTTTCGACGCCCCAAAGGCCGTCGGCGCGGCCGGTCCGCTTTCCCGAGTTGCCGTCGGTCGCGATCCATAATCTCCCTTGCCCGTCGACCGCGGCATTGTCCGGCATACCGAACCAGCCGTCGCGACTGGTCTCGGAGGAAAATGTTGCGCCGACCGGTGCGATCGAGGGGTCGCCGCACTTCACAAGGATCTCCCAGGCAAAACGGTCCGCGGCGTGGTCTCCGGCCGGTGGAATCATCTCGATGATGTGGCCGAAGGCATTGTCGGCGCGCGGATTGGCGGCATCGACCTGCTCGGGCTTGCGACGGGAGTTGTTGGTGAGCAGGACGTAGACCTTGTCGGTCTGCGGATTCGCTTCGACGTCCTCCGGCCGGTCCATCCTGGTCGCACCGAGGAGGTCGGCGGCACGCCGCGTCTCGATCAGCACGTCGGCCTGGCTGTGAAATCCGTTGGCTGCGGTGAGCGGGCCTTGACCGTACACCAGCGGCAGCCAGTTGACCGAGCCGTCGGCATTGAAGCGCGCGACCGACAGGATGCCGTTATCGAGGATATTGCGGTTTGCCGCAGCGTTTGACGGATCGGCGCGGGCGGTGCTGACGAAGCGATAGACATACTCGAACCGCTCGTCGTCGCCCGTGTAGATGACATAGCGACCGTCTCTGTTGACGAGTCCCTCGGCACCTTCGTGCTTCATCCGGCCGAGAGCGGTGCGCTTCTTCGGCGTCGAGCCTGGGTCGAACGGATCGATCTCAACGATCCAGCCGAAACGGTTCGCCTCGTGCGGCTCCTTGGCCACATCGAAGCGCTCGTAATATTTGCCCCAGGCGTACCAATTGCCGGCGACACCGTAGCGCTTATGGGTCCTCGCCTCTGTGTGATCGTCGGCGATCTTGCCCCAGAAGTAGCCGTGAAAATTCTCTTCGCAGGTGAGCCACGTGCCCCAGGGGGTCAGCCCGCCGGCGCAATTGTTGAGCATGCCGCTGACGCGGCGACCCGTGGGATCGGCGCCGGTCCGCATGCGGTCGTGGCCAGCCGCGGGGCCGGTAATGTCCATCGGCGTGTCGGCATCGATGCGGCGCGCGTACTTCGAACCGGCGACAACGCGCCACTGTCCGTTCTCGCGCTTCACCTCGATCACGGTGCCGCCGTGCGCCGCCATCTCGATGTCGGCCAGGTCCTTGGTGATTCCGGCGAAGGCCACGCTCTTGAGGTCCTGCCGGCCGAGGCCGGGGAACATCAGCTCCTCGCTGGTGTATTCGTGATTGACGACCAGGAGGCCATGCTGCGACGGGTTCGCGGCACCGGGCATCGGCAGGTAGCCGAGATAGTCGTTGTTGTAGCCGAACTGCAGCTTCTGCGCGGCGGCGGTCTGGCGCATCGGATCGAAGGCCGGCGCATCGGCGAGCACCGGGTCACCCCAGCGGATCAGCACGTCGGCATCATAGCCGTCCGCGACATGGTGGTCGGCGTCGACGCCTGCCTCGACCTCCGTAAACCGGAACCGCGAGCTGTCGTTGGCCCGCGCCGGCGCAGCGGCGAGCGCGAGGGGGCTCACGGTCGCGGCGATCGCGGCGGCGCCCAGAGCTCCGCGCAGGACGTCGCGGCGGTCGAAGCGGGCGGCGATGATATCGCCGATAGTGGTATTGGCGCTGTCGTTGCGGCCTACGTCGTCGGAGGTCTCGTAGGCTTGTGCGCGGGTGAGCGCAACCGTGGTCATGGCAATGCCTCCGCTGTCGAGAATGGTTCCAGATTCGTTAGAACCGATCGATGACAGGCAAATGACCTTTTCCGGCGAGGCTGAGCGAGGCGGTTCTATGTCCTCAAGCAGAACTCAGATGTCGCGGGCGCCTCGATCAAAGTCTTGGTCGCCTTCCTCGAGCATCCGCCAGAAGACGCACGAGTTCGGCCTGGCGGTGAACGCCGGTCTTCTCAAAGACGCGCTGGAGATGAATCCGGAGTGTCCCGGGTGTGATTGCCAAACGCGCCGCAGCCGCGTCGCGCCCATCACCTTTACTGATTTCGAGCGCGACTTCGGTCTCGGCGGGTGTCAGTCGGAACTCTTCCTGCAAATGTGCCTTGTAGGTTTGCCTTTCCAGCTCTGGATCGTTGACAATCAGAATTGCCACAGGACGGAGGAAACCCAACCACGCGTCGCGGTCCTGCCATCTCGTAGCCCGGAATGGCGCGACCAGGATGTGCAACGGCAAGCGCTCGCCACGTCTGACGTCGACCGATCCGCCCTTAGTCAACCGTCGATCGGCGCACCCTGCAATCATCCGCCTAAGCACCGTGGAGGCATCCGAATCGAGCGCAGTGAGTTCCGACCTATCGACGAGAAGGCCGTCGCGCGCGCGTATCAGATCGGCCGCCGTATCGTTTGCATAGACAACTCTCGCCGTCGCATCGACGAAGATGACCCCCCTATCGGGCCGGTTCAGGCCAACGAGCGCCGACTCCTGCTCAAGCTTGAAATGCCGCAGTCGATGGTGGAGCTCGGCGGCACGCACGAGATGCGGGGCGATAAGGCCGAACAGTTTTGCGTTCTCGACCTCGAACTCGCCGGGTCCCGATGATCCATGGACGAAGCAGAATCCCCATTCATGCGGCCCAACCCGCCACTTGGTGCCAATACCAAAGAGGCTCAGGCCCTGCGGCCGCCACCACTCATTGTAGAAATCGGTGCGGAAGAACTCATCGGGCACCAACTGGTGCGCATCGAGGACTTGGCCGGCGGGCGCACCGAGCAGACGCTGGCCAAATGTGCTGCTGCTCGCCTCGAACTCGCGGCGCAGCCATTCATCGCGCATGCTCCGCACATAGTCGGGGTCATGGCGCGGAGCGATCAGGGCGGCGGAGTGTGTTCGGGGGTCGCTGTCGAACATGCAGACTTCGGCGCCGCCGACCGCATCGGTCAGGCGGATCAGCACTTCGGGCCACAGCGCAGCGTCGAACGCCGCGTCATAGATGTGCCCGATCAGCTCGAGCGCATCGGTCATGTTTGTGAACCTGGATACTCAGGAAGCATATGACGTTCGTCAGATGCGTCAAGTTTCGCTCGTCATTAGCCTGAGCAATGGGACACGAACGTCGGCGGTCAGGCCGCGATCCAAACTTGGGAGAGCGACGATGCGGGCAGCGGCTGACGGGCAGGTCGAGCCGAAAAGCCGGTTCGAAGCGCGTCACGGGCATGCCATCGCTGCGAGCCCCGTTCGCACCGCGGCCAAGCGTCGGCTCGATCACAGGGATGGAGCGAGCGAAAACGAAACAGTCCGGATGCGCTTCCAGAGCCCCCGGCAATTCATCGGCCTCGATCAGGAGCGCCGTTTCATTGGAGGATGTCATGTCTGCACTGCACGAAGCTCATCGAAAGTTGCCGCCCTGTGGCGGCGCCGTTCTAGCAGCAGCGCTGATGCTGGTTCCGTTATGGCCTGTCGGCGCGGTGGCCCAGGGCGTTCAAGGTTCATGTGTCGTCAATCGGGCGACGTTCAGAGCCCAGACAAGTGGAGGAGGATCGACAAACTCAACGACCTTCGTCAACATCCCCCAGACTGCACTGGACGTCACCGTAGGCGGGGCCAACCCAACCTGCGCCATCGTCGTCTTCACGGCTCAGACGCAAACCACTGCCGACGAAAACATGGTGGTTCGCGCGCGGATTCCCGGCATCGGGATCGGCGTACCGGCGGAGTTCGCCTTGGGTACGGGCACAGGCGCCACAGAATCACGTCCGGCGCAGTTCGTGTTCGAGAACGTGCCTCCGGGAACCTACACCGTGCGGATGCAATACCGCAGTGTCCCCGGGACCACTGTTACCATTACCCGGCCCACTGTGGTGGTCCATCACAGGTAGGTGGCTGCGATCTGCGCGGAGAGGCTGCCGTCTTCGGTGCTTTGGAGGAAGCAATCTGGGAAATCCCGATTCCAGGAATTCAGCGAGCGGGATCAAGTTCCGCTCGTCTCCATCGAGAAGTAGCTGTGTAGCCGCGAGGCAAGAGGAGGTGCGCGAGCGATGCACTACTACAAGAGCGAAAAGGAAGCTGCCTACTTCGCACTCAAAATGCTGGAATCCAAGCTTCCCGCCATCCCGAAGAGCGCTGTCGATTCTCCCGAGTGGGGGACTACGATCTTTCGCTGGAAAGACGTCGAGGGAGGGTACAAATACGCCTTTCAAGAGCCGTATCAAGCTATGGCCAAGGATGGTCTTTGGGAGCCCCTTGGGCGCATTCCTTCGTTCCCGGAGGTGGAGGTGCGGGCCTATGCTCACACTCACCCCAACAACACTTACTTCAGCAATATCGATCTTGAAACCGCCAGAGGCGAGCGAGGTTTGGTCAAGGAGAAAACCGTAATGTACATGGTGAACAAGACCGGAGCGTATTGGTACGACGGACGAACCGAAGAGCTCCAGCCCGCTGGGAGACACGGACTGATGTGGGGCGAATTTCCAAAGTAGAGCTTGCGGCCTCATGGATCGGCACCCGGGTGAGTGCCCCGGGAGGTTTGACGGAGTGCGATGAACCGAGATCCGGCAACCCGACACGACATCTGATCGAACTTTGGAGAGAAACGATGCAATCGACATCAGGGCTGACCCGCAGGCATCTTCTCGGCGGCATGGGCGGCATGACGGCGGCGACAGTGGCGGGTGTCGACGCCAATGCGGTGGAGCCGCAAGCACTTGGCCCTGCGACGTTTCTGGCGTTGGCTGCCAGCGACTTCCAGCCCGCCGGCAGCGCCACCTACCAACTCGTCTCACCCGGCGGAGTGCGCGTGACCGCAGGGTCGGTCGCCTTCAGCACCGGCTTACGCCTGCCCGTGGGGAGCCGCATCCTCGCGGTTTGGGTCTACTGCAATCCCAACGGCAATCCCGGCTTTGTGAGCCTTACCCGTTATCGGCCGCTCGACCCGACGTTTGCGCAACTGGCCGCCGCCACCTCCACCGATGGGACGGTGTCCGAAGCCGTCAAGCTCACGCTCAATCACGACGTGGCAGGGACCTGGAACTATCGCATCACTTTCCCTCTGTCCGCTTCCACCGGCCGCATCCTGTACGGAGCCAGGGTCAAATACCGGCCTCCTGCATAGGGGGCCGGAGCGGCGTAGCAGCTCAGACGACACTCATTCGAGAGGAGACTCTGCCATGGAAGTCTTGAAGAGCATGCTGCTTGCCGCGCCCCTCTGCGTCGCCTGGGCAGGCGGGGCGCAGGACAGGGCCTCCGCGCAAACCCGCGCGCCGGAGACCCGATTGTGGATCATCGGGTCGCCAGCGCCCGTGCAGAGCCGCGCCCAGATGGCGGTTTTCCTACTTAAGACTTTGGAGGGCTCGGGCTATTTTCACGAGATCAAGCTCCGCAAGGTTGCGGCCGACCGGCGGATCGAGGTGACCAGCGTGTCGTGCTCCATCGGCGTGACGTCGCCGGGGGTGATCGCTAATGTCCGCCTGCGGAACGAGCTCGCCAGGGGCGGGAGCGCGTACGACTACTTCGCCCCGACCCGAACGGCCAGCGATGCTGGCGTTACGGAGTTCATCCTGAATGCTCAGACCTTCTTCTTCGGCAACGCGGGAGACACGCTTTACGTCGATGCGACGGGAACGGACAGCCTGCGTTGGCTGTCCTGCAAGGTAGCGGGAGAGCTTGTGACATTGCAGTAGGCGCCGCCGCCACGCACAAAGGAGGGCAAATCATGCCCAAGCTTAGACTCACCTGCGCCGGGCTCGGCGCTCTCTTCGTCCTGTGCCTGCAGGTCGTGCCGGCCGTGGCGCAGCAGCGATTTAGCTATGTCTCGCTATCTGGCACCGACGTCAATAGCTGCTCTAGCCCGGCGGTTCCTTGCACCTTTCAGCGGGCGCACGACAGGACGCTTCCTGGCGGCACCGTCTTCGTCGTCGATTCCGGTGCGGGCGCCTCCAACCAACTCACAATCACCAAGTCGATCAGCATCGTTGCGGTGGGCGTGACGCAATACCTTGCCGACGGTGGCAACAGCCCCATCATCATCGATGCCGGGCCGAACGACGTGGTGTTGCTTGACGGTGTGCGCGTTAAGAGCTTCCCGGGCTACTCGCCGAGTGCCTACGGCGGAATCCGCTTCATCGGCGGCGGGCAGCTGCATGTGCGCAATTGTGTTGTGGAGGGCTTCGGCCGCGGCGCCGGCATTCATATCGTAGGGCCCGGGCCGAGCCGCATCGAGATTTCCGATTGTGTGCTTTCCAACAATCGCGATGGCCTCTGGGTGCAGCCGGCAGGAAGTCCCGACATCATCGTGCTTGTCGACCGCGTCACCCTGTCGGGCAACAAGCGAGACGGTATCAGGGCGCAAAACCAGAAGGCGCGAGTGCGGATCAACGCGTCGACGATTACCAACAACGGGACAGGCCTCAACGCGCTGAACGGCGGCAGCCTGATCTCCCACGGCAACAACGTCATCCGCGACAACGACTCGAACGGCGCGCCGACGGCGACGCAGCCTCTGAGGTAGGGGCGCTTCCGTGACGCGGGTCAACGTCCGCGGCCGGGGTGCGGCGTCAAGGGCCGCATCGCTGCCGGTCAGATCGACCGGGTCGGGGCAGGGGAGCGAGCAAAGAGTACAGCGCGGTTGCAGGATCAGGTCGCGTTGTGCTTTCGGCCGTCCTCGATCGCGAGCACCCGATCCACCATTTCGCCGGCGAGGCCGAGATAGGCTGCGGGATCGACCATTTTGGCAAGCTCCGCGCGGCTCAGATACGGCGCAATCTCCGGCTCCTCGGCCAGGAGATCGAGCAGCGACGGTCCGGTCATCGTCACCTTGCGGCAGATATCGTAGACCAGGTCATGCGCGCGCTGGCGCCCGAGATGCGGGCCGAGTCCCATCATCACCGCCTCCGACACGACCATCCCGCGCGTGAGGTCGAGATTGGCGCGCATCCGCTCGGCATCGACTTGTAGGCCGCCGACCAGGTCGCGCGCCTGCCGCAGTGCGCCCGCAGCCAGCAGAAAAATTTCCGGCAGAACGATCCATTCGATCTCCCACGGCCCGGTCGAGCGCTCGTGGTCGGCGACGGCGGCTTCCAGCAACGCCGCGACGTGCTGGCGCACCACGGCGGCATTGGCGTGGATGTAGAGGCTCGCGACCGGGTTGCGCTTCTGTGGCATGGTGCTCGACGATCCGCGCCCCTCGTGGAACGGCTCGAGCACCTCGGCCACCTCGGTCTGCATCAGGAGCTTCACGTCCATGGAAATCTTGCCGAGCGTGCCCGTGACCAGGCCGAGGAAGCACCCGACCTCGCCGATGCGGTCGCGCACGGTGTGCCAGGCGATCTCCGGCTGGCCGAGGTTAAGCTCCCGCATGAGCCCTTCCTGAACCTTGAGGCCGTCCTTGCCGAGCGACGACAACGTGCCCGCGGCGCCGGCAAACTCGCCGACCAGCACGCGCTTGCGCAACTCCACGAGACGCTCGCGGTGGCGTTGCATGGCCGCCAGCAGGGTCGCCATCTTGTAGCCGAAGGTGATCGGCACCGCCTGCTGCAGGTTGCTGCGGCCGGCCATCGGCGTGTCGCGGTAGCGCCGTGACAGATCGGCGAGCGACGCCGCGATCGCCTCCATGTCGGCTTCGACCAGGTCGAGGGCGGCGCGAATCTGCATCACAGTGGCGGTGTCGGTGATGTCCTGCGTGGTCGCGCCCCAGTGGCACCACTCGCCGAGCCCGTCCTTGCACAGCGCCACAATCTGTTGCACGACGCCGAGGATCGGATAGCCGATGCGTTCGGTCTGCTGCTTCAGGCGGGCGAAGTCGATGTTCTGGACGCGGCACTTGGCGTCGATCTCGCGGGCCGCCTCCGGTGGAATGATCCCGAGCCGGCCTTGCACCCGCGCCAGCGCCGCCTCGATCTCCAGATAACAGCCGGTGCGCCGTTCGTCGGAGAACACATCCCGCATCTCCGCGGTGGTGAAAATATCGCGGAAAACCGCCGAATCGAGCAGGGTCGCGGGCATATTTCACTCCATGACGTGATGAACTACGGAATGCGGTAGAGGTCTCTCGGCTTGTCATTCCGGCGGCCTTGAGCCGGGGGAGAGCCGAGACCCACTTATCCCTATGTTGGTGATGAAGCCGCAACACCGCGGTACATGGTCCCGGGTCTCCCTCGCTGCGCTCGGTCGCCCGGGATGACAGCCTCGACGACGTGAACCAATCAAGCGATTCTCAATCGGTGATCGCGTCGCGGCGTCGGCGCACCGCCGGCGCAATCATCACCAGCAGGATGAGGACCGTAGCGACAATGAAGGCGAGGCTGAGCGGCCGCGTCACGAACACGGCCGCGTTGCCGTGCGAGGTGAGCATCGCCCGACGCAGGTTCTCCTCCATCATCGGTCCGAGCACGAAGCCGAGCAGCAGCGGCGCCGGACTGAATCCGAGCTTGATCCAAAGGAATCCCAGAATGCCGAAGGCGGCCGTCAGGTAGATTTCGAACGGGCTGTTGTTCACGCTGTAAATGCCGATGGCGGAGAACGCCATGATCGCCGGGAACAAGAGCCGGTAGGGCACTTTCAGCAACCGTACCCATACGCCGATCAGCGGCAGGTTGAGCACGACCAGCATCAGATTGCCGATCCACATGCTGGCGACCAGGCCCCAGAACAGGTCCGGCTTCTGCGTCATCACCTGCGGGCCGGGCTGGATGCCCTGGATGGTCAGGGCCCCGAGCATCAGCGCCATCACGCCGCTCGCCGGGAGCCCGAGCGTAAGCATCGGAATGAACTTGCATTGCGCATCCGCATTGTTGGCGGACTCGGGGCCGGCCACGCCCTCGATCGCGCCGCGGCCGAAACGCGACGGATCGGCAGCGAGCTTCTTCTCCACCATGTAGGACGAGAACGAGGCGATCGCCGGGCCGGTGCCCGGCAGCACGCCGAAGAACGCACCGATACCGGTGCCCCGCAGGATCGGCCAAAGCGACCGCCGCAGATCCTCCCGGGTCGGAAACAGCGTGGCGATCTTGGCGGTCAGGAAGCGACGCTCGGTCGGCTCTCCGAGATTGGTGACGATTTCTCCAACGGCGAACACGCCGACGGCGATGACGATGAAACCGATACCGTCAGTCAGTTCGGCCATCCCGAAGCTGAAGCGCGGAATGCCGGTATTGACATCGGAGCCGACAATCCCGAGCAGCAGGCCGAGCACCACCATGGCCAGTGACTTCACCATGTCGCCCTGCGCCAGCACCGCCGCCGCGACGAGGCCCATCAGCATCAGCGAGAAGTATTCCGGGGACGCGAACTTCAAGGCCATTTCAGCGAGCGGCGGACCGAACAGCGCGATCAACAGCGTGCCCACGGTGCCGGCAAAGAACGAGCCGATCGCGGCGATGGCGAGCGCGGGTCCCGCGCGGCCCTGCCGTGCCATTTGGTGGCCGTCGATGCAGGTGACCACAGCCGACGTTTCGCCAGGGAGGTTGACGAGAATCGCAGTGGTGGAGCCGCCGTATTGGGCGCCGTAGTAGATGCCAGCCAGCATGATCAACGCAGCGACCGGCCCGACGTTGAAGGTCAGCGGCAGCAGCATGGCGATGGTCGCGAGCGGTCCGATCCCCGGCAGCACGCCGATCAGCGTGCCGAGCAATACGCCGATGAAGCAGTAGATGAGATTCTGCAGGGAGAAGGCGACGCCGAAGCCGAACAGGAGATTGTCGAAGAGATCCATGGAAGCTCGTCAGAATTCAGCAAACAGCGGATAGGGAAGCCCAAGGCCCCAGATGAACACGACCACGCACAATGCGACCAGGAACAGCGTCAGCAGCGCCACTTCGACGAAATTGAACTCGGTGCCGGCGGCGGCCGATCCGAGGATCAGCACCGCGAGCGCCGGAATGAAGCCGGCGCGCTCCATCAGGAATCCGAACAGCACCAACGACAGCGGCACCACGATCAGCGCTCGCAGCGACCAGCTGCCTTCAATCTGCTCGCCGCTGCGCAGGCCTTTGACGACGACCCAGAGACCGCCCAGAATCAACAGCCCGCCAAGCACGCTCGGAAAGTAGCCGGGACCCATCCGCAAGGTCGTGCCGAACGGATAGTCGCGCGCGATCAGCACCGCCAGCACCCCGAACCCGATCAGCATCAGGCCGGCCCAAAAATCCCGGCTGCCGTAAATGGTGAGCTTCATGACATGTCCCGGTGGTGGCGCCCCGTCACTACGGCCTGATATTGGCGTCTTTGACGACGCGCCCCCACTTGGCCAGTTCCTGCCCGATGAACTTGGCAAATTCCTCCGAGCTCATTTTCACGGTGGAGGCGCCCTGGGTGGCGAACTGCTTTTGGATTTCCGGCGAGTCCTGAACCGCGGCAAGCTCCTTGTGCAGCTTTGCGACAATGGCCGGCGGGGTGCCGGCGGGCGCGACGATGCCCCACCAGTTGGTGGCTTCGTAGCCGTGTACGCCGCCTTCGGCGATGGTCGGCACGTCCGGCAGCACGGGCGACCGCTTGGTCCCGCTCGTCCCCAGCGCCTTGAGCTTGCCCGACTTGATGTGCGGTGTGGTCTGGATCAGCGAGCTCAGCACGTACTGGCTGTTGCCGGCGATGACGTCGATCATCGACGGTCCGCCGCCCTTGAACGGTACGTGAACGACGTTCACCCCGGCCATGAGTTTGAACAATTCGCCGCTGAGATGCTGAAAGCTGCCGACCCCGGCGGAGGCATAGAACAGCTCGCCCGGCTTCTTCTTGGCAAGCTCGACAAGTTCCTTCACCGAGTTCACCGGGACCTTCGGATTGACCGCCAGCACGTTCGGCCCGGTGGCCAGGATCGAGACGGGAGTAAAGGATTTGATCGGATCGTATTTGATCGGGTAGAGCGCCGGACCAACCGCATGCGCGATCGATATGACGAGCAGAGTGTAGCCGTCCGGTGTGGTGCCCGAAGCGATCTCGGTGCCGATGGTGCCGCCGGCGCCGCCACGGTTGTCGACCACCACCTGCTTGCCGAGCCGTTCGCTCAGCTGAGTGGCGATCAATCGCCCGACGACATCGTTGCTGCCGCCCGGCGGAAACGGAATGATCAGCCGCACCGGCTTGGTCGGGTAGTCCTGAGCGGCAACGGTCGTCGTCAGTGCCAGCAGCATGCCGGCGGCGCTCAGCATCAGTGAACGTCGATCAGACATCTTACCCTCCCGAATGGCCGCCTCGACGTCACATCGGTCGCAGCGGGGGCGTCATTGGCCATGGTGTTACGGCGCCCGCCTATCATGCCCATAGGGGGGCGGTGCCTTTCAAGGGCGAAATCTGTCCCGTCTTGTACCGAGGGGCGAAACCGCCCCGCCAGGGAACCGTCAAATTCCCATTGGACGGGGGCAGGCATTCTGCACCAAAATGCGCGTGACCCTTAAGGATAGCCGGCAATCATGAACCACAGTACCGATTTTGGCTCGATCCGCAGCAAAGTCAGTCCGGAGGAGTGGCAGGCACGCCTGGACCTCGCGGCGTGCTACCGCTTGGTCGACCTGTTCGGGATGACCGACCTGACCTACAACCACATCACGGCGCGCATTCCGGGCTCGCCGGATCACCTTCTGATCAACCTCTACGGCCTGCTCTACAAGGAGATCACCGCCTCGAGCCTGGTGAAAATCGACGTCGAGGGGAGCATCGTCTGGAAGCCGGACACGGACTACGGAATCAACGTGTCCGGCTACGTCATCCATGGTGCCATCCACAAGGCTCGTCCCGAGGTGCAATGCGTGATCCACACACATACGCGCGCAGGGATTGCCGTGTCGGCGATGACATGCGGCTTGTTGCCGCTGTCGCAGACCTCGGTCCGGTTTCACGGCCATATCGGCTATCACGACTACGAAGGGCCCGCCGTCGACCTCGACGAGCGCGAGCGGCTGGTGCGCGACCTTGGGCCGCATGACGCGATGATCATGTGCAACCACGGCCTCTTGACCTGCGGCGCCACCATTCAGCAAGCGTTCAACACCATGTACCAGCTCGAGTTGTCGTGCCGATCGCAGGTCGACACGATGGCTGCCCGCACCGAAATGACGATGCCCGGCGAGAACGTTCTCGCCCACACCGCGCACATGTACCAGCCCGGGACACGGCGGCCGTACGGTGTGCTGGAATGGCCGGCGATGCTGCGGCTCCTTGAAGCCGAAGAGAAGACGTCCGGCTTCCCCAGCTACAAGCAGTAAGTACGAACACCACGCCGCGAGGAAACAAAGCCAACGAGAACGCATGACCGGGCGATCGGCACGACGGGGAATTGAGGCCTCTGTTGTCCCGGACGGCGCGAAGCGCTGATTCGGGACCCATAGCCACAAGGCCATCGAGAGCGCTCGGCGTAGGTCCCCGCTTCGCGACAGCCTATCTATTTCCCCGGGACCATGGCGATGATGTCGATCTCGACCAGCATGCCGGGCCAGGCCAACTGGGTGACGTTCAGCATGGTGTGCGCCGGCAGCGGTGCGTCACCATAGGCTTTGGCGCGGATCGCGGTCGACTGCTTGCCGTAGCGGATGTCGGTGACATAGGTCACTTGCTTGACCACGTCCGCCATAGAGGCGCCGTTCTTCGCCAAGACGTTCTTCAGCTTCTGGTAGGCGTAACGCAACTGTCCTTCGAAATCGCCCTGGTGCATGATCTCACCGGTTTCTTCGTGCTCGGCGCCGATGCCGGCAAGAAAGATCATCTTCGCGGGCCCGGTGAACGAGACGGTCACGGCTTCGGAGAACCGCCCGTGCGTCCAGCGTCCGTAGTTGTAGTTCCTCTTCTCGAAGCCCGGAGCCGGTCCGCCGTCAGTCATCGCTGCCTCTCGTTGTCATTTTTACCAACCTGCGGGTGCGCCGACTTGAGCCGGGGCTTCGCGCGCGATGGCGCCGTTCCAGTCCTTGGCGATGATCCGCCGATTGGTGACGCCGTCCGACTGCCGCGACATCAGCCAGCAGATCGGCCCGATCATCACCTCGGGCTGGATCAGGGTGGAACGGTCGGGGACCTCGGACAATGGAATCATGCGCGTGTTCGCCGGACCGCCGGGCACCAGGGCGTTGACGGTGACGCCGGTATCGGCAAGGTCCTTGGCCCAGATCACGGTCGCCGCTTCGAGTGCGGCCTTCGACGGGCCGTAGGGCGAAAAGCCCTCCATGACCATGGTGAAGTGGCTGGTCGTGATATTGACGATGCGCCCCCAGCCCTGCCGGACAAGAACCGGTGCGATCGCTCGGGCCATGCGATAGGGGCCGCACACGTTGGTCTCGATCGACCCGCACCAGGTCGCGGCATCGACTTCGTAGAACCTCTTGCGTGTTCCGACTTGCACCGGGCCGATGTCCTGCATACCGATGCCGGCATTGTTGACCAGTCCGTGCACGGCACCGAAGCGATCGATGGTCCTCTGCACCGCCGCGGAGCAATCAGCAAAGCTCGTGACGTCGCAATTCACGATGGCAATGCGATCGTCCAGTCCCTGGCTTCGGGCGAGCTGCAACAACTCCTCGGCGGCCGCTTGCCGCGACGCAAGCTCGGCGGCAGCGACGCGAACACCGGCCTTGGCGAGACCGAGCGTCATGGCGCGGCCGAGGCCGCCGGCTCCACCGGTAATGATTACGGCAAGCGATGCTGCACCGACAGTCATGACTTGGGTTCCTCCCGCGTCGGCCGCTTCGTGGGCCGGCAAAACCTTACCGCGTTCTTTCATGGGAAACGAGGCTGTGGTCCGGCCGCGGACGGGCAGGCATCGCACGCATGGCGCGCATCCGCGATTGAGCGCAAGGCATGCCGTCGGAGTGGCAGGCATACCGCTGTTCGCTTGCTGCGCTGGACGCTTACCGGGGGCTTGAGGTACCTTGGCGAAATGATAAGTAGGTTCATATCATTTTGATCACGGCGCACCCCGCAAAGGCGCGCCTGTCCGCGTTGAAACCAGCATGACGTGGCGACGATGAACTTGGATTCTGATTATACGGCCCGCGCAAGACTGTTCGGCGGCAATCGCATGAAGCTCGGGGTCATGGCCTTCAACTGCAGCCACGGCTCCACCATCACCACCGTGCCGGAAGCGTGGACGCTGAACTGGCCAGATACCCGGGACGTTGTGCAGATGGTTGATCGCTCGGGCATGGAAACTGTGCTCCCGGTCGGCCGCTGGCGCGGCTATGGCGGTCCGTCGGATTTCAACAACTGCACCTTCGAGAGCTTTACCTGGGCGTCGGCGATCGGTGCGCTGACCGATTATGTGACCGTGCTCGCCACGGTGCATGTGCCGCTGGCGCATCCCCTCATGGTCGCCAAGATGACGTCGACCATCGATCACGTCACCAACGGGCGCTTCGCGCTCAATATCGTCGGCGGCTGGTTCAAAAACGAGTTCGACATGTTCGGTGCGAACATGCGCCCGCACGACGACCGATACAAGTACGCCAAGGAGTGGCTGGATTTCCTTCGGCAGGCGTGGACCGACGAGAACGAGTTCGACTTCGAGAGCGAGAGCTTTCACGCAAAGAACGTCTGGAGTCAGCCCAAGCCGATCCAGAAGCCGCATCCGCCGGTGATGAACGCCGGCGGTTCGCCCGCGGCTCAGGACTTTACCACCCGCTACTGCGACATGAACTTCGTCATCCTCAAGGACCGCACCTTCCTCGAGGGCGCGCAGAAGCAGATTGCGCAGCTCAAGACCATGGCGCGTTCGCACGGCCGGGAAACCAGGATCTGGATTCACGTCTACGTCGTGTGCCGCGAGACCGAGAAAGAAGCGAAGGACTATCTCAACCACTACGTCTACGAGAAGGGCGACTGGGAGGCGGCCGGAAATCTCTTGAAGATTTTCGGAATGCAGACCGAGACGCTCGACGTCAAGACGCTGGAGTCGCACAAGGCGCACTTCATCGCGGGCCATGGCGGCTATCCGCTGGTCGGCACGGCGGAGCAGATCGTAGACGAACTGGGCAAGCTTGCGGACATCGGGGTCGATGGCTGCCTGATCTCCTGGGTGGACTACAAGAACGAGCTCAGCCAGTGGATCGATGAGGTATTGCCGCTGACCGAGCAGGCGGGGTTGCGCAAGCCTTTTGCGCCGGCGCAGAAATCAGCCTCGCGTTCGCAGCGCTCGCGTGTGGATAGCGCAGCCATGGCGAAGTGACTATCCCCGTTCGTCCCCGCGAAAGCGGGGATTGCGCTAGAATGAACGGAATGTGGTCTTAGGAGATGTGAATGGGTGAGGGTATCACGGGGTGGCGGTTGCATATCGGCACGATCTTTCCGACGCCGGTCCCGCCGCGGGCGATCCGCGAGTTCTATGAGATGGCGCCCGATGGCATCGACATCACGACCGTCTCGCTCACCATCCAGCAATTGTCCGACGATAACATGGATGAGGCGATCCTCGGGATGGAGAGGGCCGCCAAGCAGCTCGCGAATTTCGACGTTGATGTCATCCTTCAGTCCGGCGTGCCGCCGATCGTGCGCAAGGGCCCGGGATTCCACAGGGAGCTGACCGAGCGCCTGTCGCAGGCCTGCGGACTGCCCGTCATCACCGACATGGGCGGCGTGCTGGAAGGCATGCGGGCCATGGGCCTGCGGACTCTCGCGATGGCGACGCCGTTCCAGCAGTTCATCAACGATCGCCTGGTCCAGTATCTTGCCAACGAAGGCATCGAAGTCGTCAGCAATCAGGCGCTCGGAATCCTCCGCAATACCGAAATTCGCCGGCTGCCAATTCCCGTGGAATATCAGACGGCGCACAAGGCTTTCACGGACGCGCCCACCAAGCCAGACGGGCTCTACATTCCCTGCGGCGGCTGGGGCAGCGTGCACAATATCGAGCTGCTCGAGCGCGACCTCGACACGACCGTGGTAACCTGGGCCAATGCCATGCTCTGGGCGCCGATGCGGTTCAAGCGGGTGACGGAGCCGATCTCGGGCTTCGGCAAGTTGCTGGCGTCCGTTTCGGCTAGGCCGCCCGGGTTTTCATCCGCAGCGCCGGCATCACCTGCTCGGCGAACAGCGTGATCGAGCGTCGGCATTCGTTCAACGTGAGATCGCCAAAGGCGAATTGACCGACGATGTAGTTGGCGCCGGTCTCTTCGACCTGCTCACGCAGCCGAGCGATGACCGTCGCCGAGGAACCCGCGATGCCTTGGCCAACCTTGACCAGTGTGTCGAAATCGTCGGGGCGGGCGTGCCGCATCGCTCGCCCGTGCAGGCGGAAGAGGTAGGTAAAGCTCGCGTGCCAGATGGGATAGGCCCGGCGCGCCATGGCCAGCGCGGCATCGTCCGTCTCAGCCACCACGATGAAGCGGCCGATGCCGAGCCTCGGCAGCGGCGCTTCACCATTGCATTCGCGCCAAACCGCGCGGTATCGGTCCGACGCCACTTTGGCCTCGCCGGTCGGGTCGAGGTTGATCGTGTGTAGCCCCCGACGCGCGGCGCGCTCGGCGGACTCCGGCGCATGCACGCCGTACCAGATCGGCGGGTAAGGTTTCTGCAACGGCTCGATTGTCATCGGCACGTTCTCGAACTGAAACACCTCGCCGCGAAAGGTCAGGGTGGGCTCGGTCAAGCCTTTGATGATGAGCTCCAGTCCCTCGGCGTACACGCTCTGCGCCTTGTCCGGGTCCTGCCCGAAGATTTCCAGCTCGATCGGCGAGGCGCCGCGTCCGAATCCGATATCGAGACGGCCGCCGCTCATTTGGTCGAGCATGCAGATTTCTTCGATGAGCCGCAGAGGATGATAGAGCGGCAGCGCGTAAACCATCGGCCCGAAGCGGAGCCGCTTGGTTCGCTCGGCGACGGCGGCGAGAAACACGCTCGGGGAGGGCGCCATGCCGAGCGGCGTCGCGTGGTGCTCGGCCAGGTGGTAGGAGTAGAAGCTGGCGGAATCGTACAACTCGACCAGCTTCAGCCGCTCGGCATAGTAGTCCCGCAGCGGGATGTCGTTGCGGTCGAGGTGATCGAAGATTCCGAATTCCATGGAGAGCTCCTGGCGCGTGCCGCAAGGCGATGCCGCGCCGGGGGAGCGAAGTCAATCCGGCTCCTCGGGCGTCGGCCAGCCGCGCTCATACTTGACGCTCTTGACCACCTCCTTGACGACTCCGCACAGTGGCAGGCTGAGCCGGAGCTTGTCGGCCTCGCCGAGCACGATGCGCATGTCCTTCTCCGCCCACGGCA
Source organism: Hyphomicrobiales bacterium (assembly GCA_009377755.1). Classification (GTDB taxonomy): domain Bacteria; phylum Pseudomonadota; class Alphaproteobacteria; order Rhizobiales; family Xanthobacteraceae; genus WHTM01. Next base: position 18,183 of record WHTM01000050.1, read on the forward strand.
TCGGCTGGTTCTGGATCTGCGTCTTCATCGCCCAGTTGCTGGCGCTGCTTTCGACCAGCGCGGTGCGCAGGCGCCCTGGATCGACACCGAGCGCCTCAGCGAGCCGGAAGCCCTCATGGTTGGCCGAGATGCAGGCCCACAGAATCAGGTTGTTGACCATCTTGCCGACCTGTCCGGCGCCAAGCTCGCCGACATGGAAGACCGCATCGGCAAAGGTATTGAGCGCCGGCTTCACTGCGGCAAAGGCCGCTTCGTCGCCGCCGACCATGGTCAGCATCTTGCCGGCCTCGGCGGCGGGCTCGCCGCGGGTCAGGGGCATATCGAGGAGTGTGATGCCGGTCCCGTGGAGCCGAGCCGCGATGCGCGTCATCGTGCGGGGCGCCACGGTCGAGGCGACGCCGACGATCAGGCCGGGATGCGCGCCGGCGACGACCCCGTTGGGCCCAAGAATGGCCGTCTCGGCCTCGCTGTCGAAGCCGACCACGACGATGACGAAGTCGCTGGCAGCAGCAACTTCGCTGGCGGTGGCAACGGTCTTGACGCCGGCGGCTTCGAGATTGCGTCGCACAGCCTCGCTGATATCGGTTCCGGTCACCTCGAAGCCGGCCTTGCGCAGATGCCGGCACATCGGGTTACCCATCTTGCCGAGACCGATCATGCCGACCCGGCGAATGGATTCTGCTGTCATGGAATGAGCCTCCCTCTGCTGTCTCGTGATGTCTCCGAGTGTTCGAGCCCCGAGCCGGCCCTGCCATTACACCCAACGTTCAGATCTTGGCCGCGGCCGGGTTGGAAACCCCTAACGTCCGATCCGGCGGCAGGAGCACAGTCACATCCGCGCCACCGACGAGTTCGCCGGCCGGCATGCGCACGATGATCTCGGTCTCGGCGACACGGACGGTGTACTCCGTGGTTTCACCGAGGAACGCGACATTGGCGATGCGTCCGCTGAAATGGTTCGGCCCGCGCGCCGCCCCAGGTGCGGCGTCAGCGGGTGCCAAGACGAGATGCTCGGGCCGGATCATCGCCAAGACTGGATGCGCCGCCGGAGCACTGTCGGCGAAGGTGCAGATCACCGGTCCGATCGCGCTTTGCACGATCGCCTGCGTATTCGGGGCGACGTCGCGATCGATCCGCCCATGCAGGAGATTGCTACGGCCGATGAACGTGGCGACAAACTCATCGGCGGGGGTGTAGTAAACCTGCTTCGGCGTTCCGACCTGCACGATGGCACCGTCGCGCATCACCGCGACGCGGTCCGACAGGGCAAGCGCCTCGGCCTGATCGTGGGTGACATAGATGGCGGTCACGCCGATATCCTGCTGGAGGCGGCGCAGCTCGGAGCGCATCTGCTCGCGCAGCAGGGCATCGAGATTGCTGAGCGGTTCGTCGAGCAGCAGCAGCCGCGGCTCGGCAACCAGCGCACGCGCCAGCGACAGGCGCTGCTGCTGGCCGCCGCTGAGCTGCGCCGCCGAGCGCGAAGCGAAGGCGGCGAGCCCCATGGTCTCCAGCGTATGTTCGACCTTGGCCCTGATATCGGATTCGCCGTAACGCCGCGAGCGCGACATGCGCAGCGGAAACGCGACGTTGTCGAACACCGTCATGTGCGGCCACACGGCATAGGACTGGAACACCATGCCGATATTGCGCTGATTGGCGGCGACGAACGCGCCTGTCGCCGAATTGAAGACGACGCGACCATCGATGTCGATGCGGCCCTCGGACGGTTCTTCGAGCCCGGCGATGGCGCGCAGCGTCGTCGTCTTGCCGCAGCCGGAGGGGCCAAGCAGCGTATAGAACTCGCCCGCAGCGACATCGAAGCTGACATGGCGAACGCCGCCGGCAACGCTGCGGTCGCCGAGCATGTAGGTCTTGGTCAGGTCGTCGACCCGCAGCACGCGTGCAATCTCCTATTCGGTCGATGGCTAGCCGATCGGCAGTTGGTAGCGCCGCGCTAGGACAAAAAAGGCGACGCTGAAGAACGTCATGATCACGGTCCACACGAACCCCAGGGCTGCGACCTCGCCGATCGGGCCGTTGTTCCAGAGATCGAACAGCGACACTGCGACGACCTGCGACTCCGGCCCCGCGAGCAGCAGTACGAGCGCCATCGCCCGCACGGCCAGGAGAAACACGAACAGCCAGCACGAGATCAGGGCCGGCACCAGCAGCGGGAGCACGACCCGGACGAACGTGCTGGGATAGCCCGCGCCGGCGATTCCCGCCGCCTCTTCCAATTCCGGATGAATCTGAATGACGCCGAGCTGCGCGTAGCGCAGGCCGTAGGGAATGTAGGCGACGGCGGAAACCAGAATGAGGGAGAGCAAAGTGCCGTAGAGCGCGACGCCGTGAACCAGGATCTGGAGATAGGCGAGTCCGAGCACGATCGCTGGGAAGACCAGGGGCAGGGCGGCGAGAGCGTCGATCAGCCTGCCGCCGGTCACGCGCCGCGCCACGCACCAGCCCGCGACCGCGCCGAGAGCCGTTACGAGTGTCGCCGTCGCGGCGCCGAGGACCAGGCTGTTGAAGACCGCCCCGCGCGCCGACGGCGACGTCAGCACCTGGATGAAATTGGTGAGCCGCAGGCGCGACAGTCCGTCGATGCTGAACGGCTGATAGAACGGCAGCAAGGCCGCCCAGATGATGGTCACGAGCGGGATGATAACGACGACGATGGGAATGAGGGCGATCAGAACGGTGACCGGATAGCGCCAGCGGCCGAGGCGGATCACGCGGGGACGAAAGCCCTTTCCGGTGACGGTACGGAATCGGTGCGCCTGCGCCGAAAGACGTCCGTAGAAGTGCAGAAGAACGGCCATCACGACGAGCAGCAGGACGCCCAGCGCGGAGGCGCTGCCGACGCTTGGCGGCATATCGAGCGTCAGACGCTGGTAGACGGTGGTCGTCACCACCCGGGTCCCGCCGGGAAGCCCGACGAGAGCCGGGACCTCGAACGATTCCGATGCCTTGATGAAGACCAGCAGCGCGAGCGCAAACAGCGCCGGCTGCGCCATCCCGAAGGTGACGTGGCGCAAGGTCGCCGGCAGGCTGGCGCCGCACATTGTCGCCGCCTCCTCGAAGGCGGCGTCGGCATTGCGGAACACCGAGCTCAGCAGCAGGAATGCCAATGGTGACCACAGCATGCCTTCGATGAAGATCATGCCGCCGAGCGAATTGACGTTGATATAGGGACCGGTACCGCCGAACAGGAAGGCAAGCAGCTGATTGACGCTGCCCGCCTTTCCGAGAAACAGGAGCCAGGCAACGATGTAAAGAACATAGGGAATGCCGAGCGAGATGATTGCGGTGACGTAAAGCCATTGGCGAAAGGGCGCATCGGTGCGCTCGGCGAGCCAGGCCTGCGCGGCACCGATCGCCAGCGCCAGCAAGGCGGACCCGAACGAATAGACGACGCTGTTGAACAGGCTGGTGAAGAACGCCCGGCTGGTGAATATCTCGTGGAAATGCGCAAGCGTCATTTCCGCGAAAGAGCCGTCCGGATTGAAACTATGGACGCTCGCGAAGATCAGGAACAGCAGCGGGGGAATCGTCCCGATGCCCAGGATGAGAACCAGGATCACGACCTTGGGTGTGATACCGAAAGGCGACAAGGGGTGGCGGCCGCTAATGGTCAAAGATGACATTGGCCACGTCCGACGGCGCCACCGCCCCTTCAATTCCTGAGCTGATCGTCACTTCACGAAGAGCTGCTGATAGATCGCGCGCGACTTCGGCAGTTCGTTCGCCATCATCTCAGGGGTGATGACATTGGATTTCAGGCCGATCTTGCTCGGCACGATGACGTTGAGATCGTCTTTTGCAGGGACCTTGGGGTGTGCCGGGAAATAGTCGGCGGCCTGGAACCGCTTCTGTCCATCCACCGAGATCAGATAGTCGATGAACAACATCGCCGCGTAGGGATGCGGCGGCGCCTTCGGCAGCATCACCGAGCTGCTCAGGGTCATGACCGGGTCCATCGGCTTGGGCGCCACCGGCGCACCTTTCTTGGCGCTGATGATCGGATGATGCAGGAAGGAGTCGAGACACAACGCATACTCGCCGGCGATGATCCGGTCGACGACCGCGCGGTTGGTCGACGCGATCGGCGCGATGTCCTGCTTGCTGAGCTGGGTCAGGTATTCCATCGCCTTCTGTTCGCCCATGAAGTTGCGTACGCCGGTAATGAACAGGATCGAGCCGATCACCGTGCTTGACCACGCGATCTTGCCCTTCCATTTGGGATTGAGCAGATCCTCGAAGGTCCGCGGCGCCTCGTTCGGCTTCACAAGATTGGTGTTGTAGCAGGCACCGAGATAGCTGAATCGCGTTGCCGCCCAGTAGTTGTCGGGGCTGCGGTGCTCCTTCGGATAGGCCTCGACTTCCGGGGACCAGAACGGCCGGACAATCCCAGCCCGGCGTGCGGGGACTTCGAGGCCCGTGTTCTCGAAGACGTCTGCGACCATGTTGTTGGCGCGTGCCTCCGCCATCAGCTTCTGCAGCATCTGCGGCGGGTCGTCGCGGACATAGCGCGGGTTCATGAACGGATACTTCGCCTGGAAGCCCGCCACGATGGGCCGCAACGCCTGGTCGACGGTGAGGGAGGAGTAGAAGGTGACCGTGCCTTCCTTCTTGGCGCCCTCCACCAGCAGCTTCTCGCGGTCGGCGCCCTTGTAGACGGCGATCTTGTCGATCACCGCGGTGTCCTGCGCAAAGGCGGGGCCGGCGACAGCGATGCCGAGCGCCGTCAGCGCGGCGACCGGCAGACGCCATTCCGGGTAATCGTGCTGCATCGTTTCCCTCCCTGAGCAACGTGATATGGCCTGGAAGCAGCGCGCCGACGTCAGGCGGCAAGCCCCGATCCTTGCCGCACGATGACGCCTGAACCGACGGTTTCGGGCACCATTAGCGCGCCATTGACGACCTCGAGGCCTTCATACGGATCGTCAAGCAAGTGGTCGAACTCGGCGAGTTCGCAGGCGTAATCGAGTCGTGGCAGTGATGCGGCAAGATGCAGCGCCTGCGCCGCATGCAGCCGCGGTCCGAACGTGGCGCCGACGCGATACCGGATCGAGCCGGTCTCGCAGATGCGCGCCGCCAGCAGCGTATTGCGCAAACCCCCGAGCTTGGGAACCTTGAGGCTCACCGCGTCTATGACGCGGTTGGCGACGAGGTTGAGCACGTCGCCGACCGACATGGCGGACTCGTCCGCCTCGACGGCAATCGCGACGTTCTCCGTGACCAGTTTTAAGCCGGCGAGGTCATGCGTCGGCACCGGCTGCTCGACCAGATCAATGTGGTAGGACTCCATCCTGGTCAGCGCCTGAATTGCCGCCTTGGGCGAATAGGACTGGTTCGGATCGAGCGTGAGATGCACGTCCGGCCCGACGGCATCGCGGATCGCGGCGATGCGGGCGACATCGGCAGCGACGTCGCCCTTCATCTTAATCTTCAGGTAACGGTAGCCTTGCTCCACGAGCTTGCGGGAATTTTCCGCCATCTCGGCCGGCGTCTTGATCGGGACAATGCGTATCAGGGGAACGCTGCTGCGTACCGGCCCGCCGAACAAACGGTTGAGCGGAATGCCGAGCAGCTTCGCTGCGAGATCATGCAGCGCACCGTCGATGCCGGCTTTGGCGGGTCCATTGCCGACAAGCATTGCGTCCATCTGCAACAGGATCGCTTCGATATGCAGCGGGTCCTTGCCGAGCAGGCAAGGCTTGAATACCTCAAGGGCAGCCCGCACGCCTTCGTAGCTCGCTCCGATATGTGGGATCGCCTGCGCATAGCCGAGGCCGGTGTTCCCGTCCTTGACGGAGATGGCCACCGTCCAGCCTTCGATCACCGGATAGGTCGCGAGCGCAAAGCTCCAGGTCGGATCTTCCTGACGCTGATTGCAGGGAAAGAACTCCACGGAGCTGATCTGCATGAGCTGGCGTCTCCTCGCGACCGGACCACGTCGTTGCTCGGCGGACCGGACGAACGAAACGATAGCGCAAGTCGAAGCGCATTCGACATACAAAAATTGTCTGTATGCGATACAGGAATCCAATGGCAACGATAGAATTATTGTTTGGCTGAATCGCTGCTTATGGTTGGACCTCGCCTGGGCCGCGCCGTATTTTCGCGGCCAGAAGAATCCGATGGCGCATCGCGATCCGTGCCGGTGCTTTGCCCCGCACCCAGAATGCGGCGATGCGAGGTAGCTGGACAGTCAGTCCATCAACCGAGCATCGGGTACGCACCGCGCTGTTTTGCGAAGGGAGGCTGCATGAAGACCTGCGTCGTCGGGCTTGGGATAACAGAGCTCGGCCATGTCCCGGGCAAATCGATCCTCATGCTCGAGACCGAAGCGGCCCGCCTCGCCATTCAGGACGCAGGTCTGCGCGAAGCCGACATCGATGGCGCCATTCAGATGAAGAGCGACATCGGCGGCGGCATGCGGATGCGTCAGGACGACGCGTTTCCACGCATCCTCGGCTTGCCGGTCAAGTTCTACATGGAGAACGTCGGGCGTGGTGGCGAGAACGTCGCCAAGGCGTTCATGATGGCCGAGCAATTGTTGCAACGCGGCATCTGCAGCTATGTGGTCTGCTCCGGCGCCCGCGACGACTGGTCGCGCAGCCGCAAATTCAAGAAGGCCGGCCGCCGCGGCACGCCGTACATCCACAAGGAAGGCGCCTTCGCGCCGATGATGGGCGACAGCCCGCCGGGCTTTCACGGGTTGCTGGCGACGCGGCACATGCACCTGTTCGGCACCACCAGCCGGCAGCTCGGGCAGATCGCGGTCGCGCAACGGGACTGGGCGTGCCTCAACCCGGCGGCGTTCATGTGCGGTCATCCGATCACGATCGAGGACCATCAGAACTCGCCGATCGTGGCCTGGCCCTATCATCTGCTGGACATCTGCCTGCAGAGCGACGGAGCGACCGCCTTCGTGCTGACCACGGAGGATCGCGCCAAGGATACGAAAAAGGCGCCGGTCTATGTCTCCGGCATTGGTTTCGGCGAACACCTGCAATCGCTGTACTGGGACAAGAAGCACTACAGCATGCTGCCGATCCCGACGGCGCGCGACGGCGCGTTCCGGCAGGCGGGAATTACGCTCGACGACGTCGACGTCGCGGAATTCTACGACTGTTTCACCACGGAGGTGATGCTGCAACTCGAGGGCTACGGCTATTGCGGCGTCGGCGAGGGCGGGGCGTTGGTCGAGGCGCCCGGGATGATCGGCCCGGGCGGCAAGATCAAGTTCAACACCGGCGGCGGCCTGCTGTCCTCGCACCACCTCGGCAACATTACGACCGTCTCCGAAGCTGTGATCCAGGTGCGAAGCGAAGGCGGCAAGCGCCAAGTGCCCGATGTCGAGGTGGCCATCGCCTCCGGGCATGGCGGTGAAATTCTGGCCGGGCAGATGTGCTCGATCCACTCCACAATGGTTCTGACGAGGGGCGGCTGATGTCGAATTTCGGGTTCCCGTCGCCACAGTTCAACGAGGACATGCAGCCGTTCTTCGAGGGAACGGCGCAGCGGAAGTTCAAGATGATGCGCTGCAGGCAGTGCGGCTTCTGGAACTGGCCGTACGGCGGCTGCCGCAATCACGACAACGAGGCCTATCTTGCCAACATGGAATGGAGCGATGCGAGCGGCCGGGGGAAGGTTCATTCCTTCACCATCGCCCGGGTGCCGTTTAACGACGCGTTCCCGGTCCCCTACGTCTACGCCATCGTCGAGCTCGACGAGGGACCGATCATCCCCACCAATATCGTCGGCTGTGCGCCTGAGGATGTCCGTATCGACATGCCGGTGACGGTTGTGTTCGAAGACGCACCGAACGGGCTGGTGCTGCCGAGATTCAAGCCGGTGTAGTCGCCAAGCAGGATATCCGCCCGTGATCCTCGGAGACGTCATCGACAGCAATGCGGCTCTGTTCCCGGACAAGGACGGCGTCGTCGATGAAATCGAGCGCATTTCCTTTGCCGCGCTGGCTGATCGGGCCAAACGTCTGGCCAACGGGCTTGCCGCGCGCGGTACCGGTCACGGCGATCGGGTCGCGGTCATCGCCCAGAACTGCCACGAATACATCGAGGTGTTCAGCGCCGGCGAAATCGCGGGTTACATCACTGCGCCGATCAATTTCCGCCTGACCTCGGTGGAGCTCTCGGCCCTCTTGGCCGACTGCCGGCCGAGCGCAGTGATCTTCGACCATGCCTACAAGCCGCTGATCAAGGCCGTTCGGCCCGTCCTCGACTCCGTGAAGGCCTATATCTGCATCGATGGGACCGCTGCCGGTGCCGAGGATTACGAGAGCGTGCTCGCCGTTTCCAGCCCGGCAATGCCGCGGATACGGGCGCGGCCGGACGATACCGCCTTCCTCATCTACACCAGCGGGACCACTGGTCGGCCAAAGGGCGTGATGCACAGCCACCGGGGGCAAATCCTGTCGGCGCTGTCGTTCTGCATGGATGGTTCGATCGATCAAGAGGACCGCATTCTGATCGCCAATCCGCTGTTCCATGCGGGCGGAAAATGGATGCAGCTCGGCCACCATTTCCGCGGCTGCACGGTCTTCCTGCAGCGGCAGTTCGACGCGGGCGTTCTGCTCGAGACGATCGAACGGGAGCAGATCACCGCCACGCTGCTCCCGGCGACGATGATGCGGGCGGTGCTCGATCATCCTGATTTCGCCTGGCGCAATCTGTCGAGCTTGCGGACGGTCTACTATTCGGCCGCGCCGACGCCCGAGCCGTTGCTGAGGCGCGCGCTGGCCGCATTCGGGCCGATCCTCGTCCAATACTATGGCGGCACCGAAGCCGGCGGCGTCGGCACCGCGATGCTCAAGCACCATCATGTGCACGACGATGCCGCTGTGCTGCAGCGGCGCCTGACCTCCGCCGGGCAGCCGAAGCCGCTCGCCAAGGTCCGCATCGTGCGCGACGACGGAAGCGATTGTAAGATCGACGAACCGGGCGAGATCATCATTCACAGCGATGCGCATATGCAGGGCTACTGGAACAATTCGCACGCGACCGCGGAGACGCTGAAGGACGGGTGGATCTATACCGGCGACGTCGGGACGCGCGACAAGGACTTCTTCGTCTATGTCATCGACCGCAAGAAGGAGATGATCATCTCCGGCGGAGCCAACATCTACGCGCGCGAGGTCGAAGATGCTCTGCATCGCCATTCCGCCGTGCTCGAGGCGGCGGTGATCGGCGTGCCCGATGAGAAATGGGGCGAGACCGTGCATGCGGTGGTGGCCACGCGGCCGGGCGCCGCGGTCACCGCGGATGACCTGATCGAGCACTGCCGCTCGCTGATCGCCAGCTACAAGAAGCCGACGGGCATCACGTTCGTGAGCGATCTGCCGAAGCAGGAAAACGGAAAGATCGACAAATCGGCATTGCGCGAACCGTTCTGGGCCGGCCGCGAGCGGCGGGTAAACTAACGGCCAGTCACCGCCGCAGGAGATCGTCGAATGACCCGGAGCGTTCACCCTTGCCGCGCGCCGGTGACGAGGCGGCGCGCACCGCAAAGCGCTCATCCTCGTTGGCACCCTGGCGGCTGTCCCGGGGCAACTGCGCGTCGTCCGCCCCCATCGCAAGCTTCACGCCGGGCTGGATCGGCACCCAGAAGCCGGGGGATTGCACCATGGTATCGACGACCAATTCCCGGATCATGGAGACGACGATCTGCTCGGCCTTCGAGGGAGGCCGGCTGTCCGGCTGGAACAGCACCACCTCGCGGTTGATTTCCGGCTCGATGACGCGGCGCGCCGCCAACGTGCCGGCGGCAACCTCGCGGGCGACAACGCCGAGCGGCATGATCGTGGCGGCGGTGCCTTGAATAAGCAGATCGCGCAAGGTCGCGACCGACTGCATCTGGTGCACGATCTTGATCTCGATGCCGTGCGGTTCTGCGATCTTTTCCAGGAATGCCTTGTAGCGCTGCGAGGTCACCGTCAGCACCAGTTCGCGGCGCGCCGCCTCGGCAAATGTAATGGTTCCCCCCGTCGTGGCGCCCGGCTTGGCACGCTCCACGAAATAGATCGCTTCACCGAGCAATGGTTCCCAGACGAGCCCGCCGAGACTCGTGATCGGGAAACCGATGGCGAGGTCGAGCCGACCGGTCGCCATCCATTCGGTCAGCACCACGGACAGCTCCTCCACCGGCCGCACACGAATCTGCGGTGCTTCCGCGGAAAGCCGCCTTAGAAGCGGAACCGTGAGCATGGCGTTCATGCTCGGCGTCAATCCGAGGACCACGGTTCCCTGCGGTTCGCTGGTGAGGCTGCGCAGTTCAGCCGCCGCCTCCTGGGCGCGCGCCAGGATGGCGCGAGCATGACCGAGCATGCGCAGGCCGGCGTCAGTCGGCTCGACGCCGCGGGAGTGGCGGATCAGCAGTTGGGCGCCGAGTTCCTCTTCGAGCTTGCGGATCTGCCAGCCGAGCGCCGGTTGAGCAATGCGCAGGCGCGCCGACGCGCGCGCAAAGCTGCCCGATTCGATCACCGTAACGAAATAGTTCAGGCACTTGAGATCCATGGACGCCGGCTCCGGATCGTCGCCCCCTGGCAGGTCGGCCATCATGGCCATGCGGTGCTCGTCATTGCAACGCGGCACGCCGCAATTGCCGAAGAATCGGCATAACTTTCGGGAATTCGAAATCGAAGTCATGAGGGTGGTCGAGTGCTGGCGCGGTATCGTTCCCCCTGTCGTCAGCACACCATTCCACTTGACTGCGACTGCAAGATTTATGTTAGATATCGAACATAAATCGCGAAGGGGCTTGGCCGCGCCGTCGATATGGATGGACGGGCGTGTGGTGCGGCCCGCTTTCGAGGCGTGCGGCGCAGTCATGGTGCCGGCCCATTGGAACTCACGAGGACGTCACGGATGCCTACGGAAAGACCGAATGTCGGCTGCATGATCACCGCGGTGGGTGCGGAAGGCGACAGCGACGAGTCCTGGTACCGCCAGATCATCAGCGACGCGGAGGTGGCGGAATCGCTAGGCTTCGATGCGGGCTGGATCGTCGAGCATCATTTCTCCGATTACCAGCCGACGCCCAATCCGATCGTTATGTTATCGCACATTGCGGCGCGCTGTCCGAAATTGGGGCTCGGCACTGCCGTGATCGTGACGCCATGGCATCAGCCGATCCGCATTGCCGAAGAAATCGCGATGTTGTCGCTGCTGACTCGCGCGCCGCTCCGTATTGGATTTGGCCGTGGCAACGCGCCGCTCGAGTATGAGGCGTTCGGCGTGGCGATGGGCGAAGCCAAGGACCGTTTCGAGGAGTGCTGGGACATCGTCCAGCTCGCGCTCAAGGGCCAGCCGTTCACCTACCTTGGCCAACACCTGCAGATCGAACGGGAAGTGACCATGCGGCCCTTCCCCCGCATGCAGCAGATCACGTTCGTTGGCGCGATCGGGCATCCGACCAGCGCCGAGAAGATCGGTGGCTATGGGCTTGCTCCGCTGGTCAACGGCGGGCCCGGTCTGGACGTGCACCGCAACATTCTGGCGCAATGGTCCGATTCCGTTCGCCGGCACGGGGGCAATCCCAGCCTTCCGAAGATCGTGTCGCCGCTGACGATCATCGCTGATACGGATCAGGAGGCGTTTCAGCTCGCGCGGCGGTACGTGCCGCGGTGGTATCAACTGCAGCTTGAGCACTACGCCTTCGACGCCGTGAAATACGCGAGCGTGCCCGGCTATCAGCCGTTCACCGACGGACAGAAGCGGCGGCAGGCATGGAGCAATCCCGACAATCTCGATCCGCTGATCGAGTTGTCGTTCATCGGCAGCCCGGAGACGGTGCGCCGCAAGGTGCAGGCCTATCTCGATCTCGGCTACGACTATCTCCTGTTGAACGCCTCGACGCCCGGCATGCCCGAGCACCTCCGCCACGACTGGCTGACGCGATTTGCCCGCGACGTGTGGCCTTACGTGGGGCGGCAACAGACAACCCGGAAGGCGGAGGTCGCCGTCGCATAGACGGGACAGCGGCCCAATCGCGAAACAAGCCAACAGCTTCCGAAAGGAAGCCCCATCACAGGGAGGAGTAGGGTCAATGGTCAGGATGAAACATTGGTCCCGTATCGGGCTGGCTGCCGGTGCTTTGCTGACGATTGCGGCGGCGACGGCTTTGGCGCAGCAGAGCTATCCGGTGCGTCCGGTGCATATTGTGCTGCCAATGCCGGCGGGCGGCGCCATGGACGCACTGGCGCGGGCGCTCGGGCAGAAGTTCCAAGAGCGCACCGGCCAGCCGCTCGTCGTCGAGAACAAGCCGGGCGGAAACACCTTGATTGCTGCCAGCGCCTGCAAGAACGCCAATTCGGACGGCTATACGCTCTGCCTGCTGACGACCAGCAGCATCTCTATCAATCCGGAGCTGTACAAGAAGCTGCCGTACCAGCCGGAGAAGGACTTCGAGCCGGTGACCCAGCTCGCGGTCGCCAACTCGATCATCATCCTGAGCAAGAAGGTTCCAGCCAACAATCTGGCGGAACTGGTCAAGTATTCGCAGGAGAACCCGGACAAGCTCAATTACGCCTCGTTCGGCGTCGGCGGAGATTCGCACCTGGTCATTGAATGGCTGAAGAAGAAGACCGGCCTGAAGGCAACGCATGTTCCCTTCCGCGGCGGCGCACCCGCCATGATGGCGTTCGAAGCCGGTAGTGTGCAGATGCTGCTGCTCATCGTCGGCAACGCCAATCTCCCCGAGCGCATCGCCAAGGGCGAAGTCACGGGCCTGCTCGTTCCGGGGGACCGGCGCATTCCGCAGGCGCCGAATGTGCCGACCTTCAAGGAGGCCGGGCTGCCGACCTTCGAATCGCGCACCTGGTTCGGCGTGTTCGCCCCGGCCGGCACGCCGAAACCAGTAGTCGATAAGGTCCAGAGCGAGATCGCCTCCGTCATCAATGTGCCGGAGTTCCGCGATCGCATGCTGACCCCTCACGGCTTCAATCCGGTCGGCAGCAGGCCCGATGACTTCAAGAGCTTTTTGTTGAAGGATCGCGCAAACGGCAGGGAGCTCGTCGAGATTTCCGGCGTTCGCATCGAATGACATGCAGTCAAGCGAAGGAGTGGTTTTGACAGACAAATCCAAGGAGACCGTCGGCTACGCCATTCGCCAGACTCACGTCGCGATCAGCCGCGCATTGCAAAAGCGGCTGGCGCTCTACAACATGACCAGCCCGCAGATGATTTTCCTGCGGGAGATCTGGTTGGAGGAGGGGCTCAGCCAGCGTGAGCTGAGCGGGCGCGTTGGAACAGCCGAATCGACAACCGTCAGCGCGCTTCGGGTCCTCGAACGGCGCAAGCTGATCAAACGGGTTGCCAAGACCGGCGATCGCCGCGCCGTGCGCGTCTATCTTACGCCGGCAGGGCGGCAACTCGAATTCGATGTCGTCCCAAAGATCCATGCGGTCAACGACATGGTCATCCAAGGTATCCCTGCGCACGACCTGGAGATGTTGGATCGGACGCTCGCCCGTATTCGTCTCAACGCGGAAGCGTTCGTGGGCGCCAGGTCCGGTCGCGCATCGGCCCGCGTCGTCCAGGAGAATCCTTCGGCGGCGACATAGCTAACAAACGGTCGGCGAAGACAACGTCCTACCGGCTGCGCGATGCGCGGGCTGCCGCGATGCATTGCCTACGCAGCCAAAACCGACTAGTCGGAACAAGAACAAGAGGGGTCGGCCGGGAGATGAATGAGCGCGCGTGGCTGGTGGGCGTCGATTCCGGCGGGACGTTCACCGATCTCATCGCCGTCGAGCAGAAGGCCGGAGAGTTTCGCCGCGCCAAGGTTCCCTCGGTTTCGGCCGATCCCTCGGCGGCCGTGCTCGACGCGCTCGGCAAGTTGTTCGCCGATGGCGTTGCGCCGTCTAGCATTGCGCTGTTCGTCCACGGAACGGCGGTCGCCACCAACGCGCTCTTGGAAGGCAAGGGAGTCCGTGCGGGCCTGCTGATCACACGCGGTTTCCGCGCCGTCTATGAGGCGCGCGGCTGGTCGCAGCCGCTCGGCAGTGACCTCGTTGATGTTTTCTATCAGAAGCCGCCGATGCTGACGCCGCAATGGCTGACCGAGGAGGTGACCGAGCGCCACGACTATCGCGGTGAAGTCGTGACGCCGCTTGATGAGCCGGGGCTGCGCCAGTCGGTACGACAGCTCAAAGCCAAGGGTGTCGAGGCGATTGCCGTCTGCTTTCTGTTCTCGTTCCTCAATCCGACTCATGAGCAGCACGCCGCGGCGATCGTGGCCGTGGTCAACCCCCACTTCCCGGCCACGGTCAATCTCTATTTCCCGACCGCGCATCTCGTCTACAACACGGTGCTCGCGGCGCTCGGACAGCTAAACCCCGCGCGCGCCGTCGCGCCGTCAGGGCTCGGCTCCGGCGCCATCACCATCGGCTACCGCACGTCGCGCGCAGGCAAGGCGGCGGTGCTCTACGAGCTGCTGTACACCTCGCTCGGCGGCACCAGCCGGCACGACGGGGCCGCCATGGTCATGGTGATGAATCATTTCACACCGGGGACGCCGATGGAAATCTTCGAGAGCGAGTATCCGTTGCGCGTGCGTTCGTACGAAGTCGTTCGAGGCTCGGCCGGGGCAGGGCGTTACCGCGGCTGCCTGGGCTACGCGCGCGAATTCGAAGTGTTGGAGGACGGCGTCCTGACGGTGCGCTCCTCCAACCATCGCTTTGCCACGCCGGGCTATGGCGACGGCTCGAGCCCGCCGCCCTCGCGTGTCATCCTCAATCCCGACCGGGCCGACCGGGAAGTGCTCGACATTCTGGACACGCGGCACCTCAAGGCCGGCGACGTGATCCGCTTCGAGCGCAGCGGGGGCGCAGGCTTTGGTCCGCCGGCCGAACGTGCGCCCGAGGCGGTGCGCGAGGACGTGCGCAACGGCTATGTCAGCCCGGATGCCGCGGCCGGAATCTATGGCCAGCCGCAAGAGGACCCTTGATGGCAGCGAATTCGCGATTCGATCTGGAAGGCCGGGTGGTAATTGTCACCGGCGGCGGCAAGGGCATCGGCAAGGTCTACGCGCAGCAATTCGCCAAGGCCGGTGCCCGCGTGGTCGCCGCAGACATCGACGGCATGGCGGCGCAGGCAGTGGCCGAAGCGATCCGCGGAGACGGAGGTGCCGCGATCGGTTTGACGACAGACGTCTCGAACCCGGAATCAAGCCACGCCATGTCGGAGGCCGCGCGCGACACCTTCGGCGGCATCGACGTGCTGATCAACAATGCCTCGCTGATGAGTGTGCTGCCGCGGCGCTCCTGGCTCGAAATTCCGGAGGAGGAATGGGACCGGGTGATGGCCGTCAATCTGCGCGGTCTGTTCCTGTGCTGCCGTGCGGTGTTCCCGGTCATGAAGGAGCGTGGCTACGGCAAGATCGTCAACATCTCGTCGAGCCGCGTGTGGGAGGGCAATCCCAATCGGCTGCATTACACGACCTCCAAGGCGGGAGTGATCGGCTTCACGCGCGCGCTGGCCCGCGAGGTCGGCGAGCACGGCATCACCGTCAACGCGGTGACGCCCGGCCTAACCATGAGCGACACGCAGGTCGCCTCGTCGTCGAACAACTATCTGGCAACACGGCTGGAGGGTCGCGCCATCTCCCGCCCGCAGGTGCCGGACGATCTCGTCGGCGCGGTGATGTTCCTGTCGAGCGCGGCGAGCGATTTCATGACTGGCCAGACAATCAACGTGGACGGGGGCAAGGCGATGCACTGATTCATCATACACATCGCATGACAAGCATCGAAATAGCTCCCGAGTTGAGGTTGTCGAGGATTGAACAAGACGTGAAAGGGACGAACATGAGCAATAGCATGGTTGTTGAAGCACTCGAAGACCTGGTGTCCGCGAACCGGATTCTCGCCCACGAGCAGGTCATCGATGGATTCGGCCATATCAGCATTCGTCACCCGGAGCGGCCGGATCGCTTCTTCCTGTCGCGCTCGCGCAGCCCGGAACTGGTCACGCTCGACGACCTGATGGAGTTCGATCTCGACTGCAATCCGATTGATCAGCGCGGCCGCGCCATGTACGGCGAGCGGCCGATCCATGGCGGCATCTTCAAGGTTCGTCCGGACGTCAACGCCGTGATCCATCATCACGCCCATCCTATCCTGCCGTTCACGTTTTCGAAGGAAAAGCTGCGCCCGGTCTTTCACATGGGCGGTGTGATGGGCAGAGAGATTCCCGACTGGGACATTCGCACGAAGTTCGGGGATACGGACCTCCTCGTTGTAACCATGGACCAGGGGATCGACCTTGCGCACGCGCTCGGCAAGAGCCGGATGACGCTGATGCGCCGTCACGGATGCGTGGTTGCCGCCAACACGCTGCGCCAAGCTGTCTTCATCGCGGTCTATTCGACCGACAATGCCAAGCTGCAACTGGCCGGGCGCGGCGAACTCGAATTCCTCTCGGACGGCGAGATCGATGAGACCGGCAAGCTCCTGGAAATGCCGATCGCGATGGATCGCGCCTGGGAATACTGGTCGCGGCGTTGCGGGGTGCTGGCGGCCTGACCGTGCTCGGATTTAGGCCTGCCGACCAGGTTGCCTAATTCTGCGGCAGATTGCTCACAAGCATGCATTGAGGGTGCGCACCTTAATGCATGTCTTTGATCTATTGCCGGAATTTGGTCAGCTAAAGCTGGCACGAGCCTTGCGGAAGGACCCCCGGAAGCCGGATAAGTAGCCCCCCGCCACCGCGATCCGCAGGCCGTCCATGCGGCTGTCGCAGTTGGCGCCTCGCGGGTCGTCGAGTTTCCCGAGGCGCAGCGTGCCCGCGCCGCTGCCTACGTGATCACGACGACCGAGGGCGCCGCGCTGCGAAGGGCGCTGACCAAAAGCGCCTTGCAAGATCGGCAATGCAGAAAGTGAAAGCGTGAATGTCAAACTTGTCGCAAGGTTTGACAAAAACCAAGAAAAGTCCGGCAAATTCAAAGGCCGAATAATTGTTGGCTCCCCGGGCCG
>WHTM01000051.1 GCA_009377755.1 Hyphomicrobiales bacterium
TGGACGTCATCCTGCTCGAATGGCTCAGCGCCATGGTGCGCTGGGTGCACGTGATCGCCGGCATCGCCTGGATCGGCTCATCGTTCTATTTCATCCACCTCGACTTGAGCCTCAAGGCGCGCCCCGATCTGCCGCCTGGCGTGAAGGGCGAGGCCTGGCAGGTGCATGGCGGCGGCTTCTATCACATGCTCAAGTACATGGTCGCGCCGGCGCGTCTGCCCGACCATCTCACCTGGTTCAAGTGGGAGGCCTACGCGACCTGGCTCTCCGGCTTCGCGCTGCTGGTGATCGTCTACTACCTCGGTGCCGAGATGTTCCTGATCGACAAGGCGGTGTTCGAGATGAGCGCGCCGATGGCGGCGGGCATCGCCTTCGGCACGCTGGTGGTGTCGTGGCTGGTCTATGAGGGCCTGTGCCGCTCACCGCTCGCCAAGCACGACGTCGCGCTGTCGCTCACCGGCTACGTCTACCTCGTCGGCCTCACCTACATGTTCACTCACGTGTTCTCGGGGCGCGGCGCGCTCAACCAGATCGGCGCGATCATCGGCACCATCATGGTGGCGAACGTGTTCCTCATCATCATCCCGAACCAGAAGAAAATGGTCGCGGCGCTGCTCGCCGGGAAGGAGCCCGAGGCCCGCCTCGGCGAGGAAGGCAAGACGCGCTCGGTGCACAACAACTACCTGACGCTGCCGGTGGTGTTCCTGATGCTGTCGAGCCATTACCCGCTGGTGTTCGCCACCAAGTACAATTGGGTGATCGTGGCGATCTTGCTGATCATCGGCCCCGTGATCCGCCACTTCTACAACGAGCGGCACGCTGGCCGCGAAGATCCGTGGTGGACCTGGGCGGTGGCGGCGATCGGATTGTGCACAGTGATCTGGCTCACCGCCGCCGGCCCGCGCGAGGACACGAGAGGCTCGCTGCCGCCGGCGCCGACGTTCGCCGCGGTGTCCGATATCGTCGTCTCCCGCTGCAGCATGTGCCATGCCGCGCAACCGGTGTGGGCCGGCTTTACCCATGCGCCGAAGGGCGTGATGCTCGACACGCCGGAGCGCATCCTTAACGCTGCGCGCATGATCGACATCAACACGGTGCGCTCCTCGGCGATGCCGCCCGGCAACATCACCGAGATCAGCCTCGACGAGCGGCGCGCGCTCGCGGCGTGGCTCGCAGCAGGGGCGAAGGGGGAGTGATTCCGAAGTGATACGATGACCGTGCCGCGAGCACGGTCCTCACCTCTCCCCAACGGAGGGAGAGGTCGGCGACCCCCTAGCTGATCGGCTACGGCCGCAATCCGCCCGATCAGAACAACTGGCCCCGCAATGCGCCGCCAGGGAATTGCCCGGTATGGACGTTGACATAGAAGCCGGCGGAATCATTGCGGATGTTACCGCCGACCGCAGGATCGATGGCAATGCAGTCGCTGACATGGCCCAAGCTGCCGCCGACTGGTGGGGTGAGCGGGACAACGATTGGGCCGTTGACCCCGGCGTTTCCGCGATGAATGTGGGCGGCGGTGGGCCTATCGATGCGCATGACGATGATCGAATAGCAGATCCGGCCGTTCGACCTGAATACGACCGATGCGGAACCGTAGCCGTCCGGATCGCCGGCATTGGCCTGGCCTCCGGCGCTGACCTCGTTGCCGCCTTTCAGAATGGCGAAAAACGTCGTGTCTGTCGCGTAAGCCTGGGTCCCGGCAACACATCCGAGAGCAGCAAGCAAAGCGATACGGATGGACTTACCAAGCGCTAACATTGCTTCCTCCCTGTAAGTCAAGAGCCTATCATTGGCGGTTCAATCCGGCACTCGGCTCCTGGACCGGACCATGCGATCCTGCACCGGCAATAGCGTTGAAGGCAGAAGCGTTGAAGGCAGAGCACCGCCCCCAAGGAAGCCTACATTGCAGAACCCGGCTCGCAAAAGTAACGTCCGCTTGAACGCGCCACCCGCTGTTCGAATATCCGGTCGGGAGCCGAACGCCGGGCCGGCAGGACGGCCATGGCATCGAGAGCGTAACGATGCGCTGGGTGTTGCGCTTGGCCGTCATGGACGCGAAAATCCCGAAGCGACACCAATGAGGCCAAAGATGCGACTCCCCTGGCTGATGCTTGGACTGGCGGCTGCCGCCTGCGTGAACGCGGCGGGCGCCGGCGCGCAGGATTATCCGAGCCGGCCCATCCACATCGTCGTCCCCTACGCGCCCGGCGGCGGCGTCAGCGTGGTCGGCCAACTCATCGGCCAGAAGCTCTCGGAGCTCACCAAGCAGCCGGTGGTGATCGACAATCGTCCCGGCGCCGGCGGCAATGTCGGCGCCGACGCCGTCGCGAAGTCCGCGCCCGACGGCTACACCGTGCTGCTGCACACCAGCGCGATGGCCACCGTCGGAACGCTCTATCGCAAGCTGCCGTTCGATCCGGTGAAGGACTTCGCGCCGGTCACGATGGTGATCGCGACCCAGTTCGTCGTCGGTGGATCGCCCAAGAACCCGGCGGCCTCGCTGCGCGACCTGGTCGCGCAGGCCAAGGCCAATCCAGGCAAGTTGAACTACGCCTCGAGCGGGCTCGGCAGTTCGCTGCACCTGTTCGCCGAAATGCTCAAGGATGCCGCCGGCGTCGACATCGTGCACGTGCCCTACCGCGGCGATGCGCCAATGACGACCGCATTGATCTCCGGCGATGTGCAGCTCGCGTTCCTGCCGCAGGCGACCGGCGTCGCCAACGTCAGCGGCAATGTCATCCGCGGCCTCGCGGTCACCGGAACCAAGCGCATGGAGTCGCTACCCGACGTGCCGACCGTTGGCGAGCAAGGCATTGCCGGCTTCGAACGCGGCAGTTGGATCGGATTGTTTGCGCCCGCCGCCACGCCGCCGGCGACCGTGCGCGCCTTGCAGCAGCGGATGGCCAAGGTGCTTACCGATCCGCAGGTGCGCCAGCGCCTCATGGCGACCGGCCAGGAACCGGTCGGCAACTCGCCTGCCGAGTTCGCGGCTCAGTTCCAAGCCGACATCGCCCGCTTCGCCAAGGTCATCGAGCAGGCGAAGATTCCGAAGCTGGAGTGAGGCGGGGGCGGCTTGGCCCATGTTCCTCACCCTGAGGAGCATCGCACCGGGTCTACCCGAGATCGGCACAATGAGAGTGCACAAGTCGGCTGTTTTAGCCGAAGGCGTAATCCGCCGCGCTGCCGAAGGCGGCGGATTTCGCTTCGCTCATCCGGGTTACGGTCGCCGCGTCACTCCGCAGCCACCGCCTTCTTCCCGAACAACGCCTCGTTGGTGCCGCGCTCTGCAACGCTCGAGCCGTAGAGCAGCCCCTCCTTGACCTTCGGCATGGTGCGTGCGACGTCGGTGATGACGAGCCCGTGCGTCGGGCATACCGTCTTCACGTCGAGCGCCTGCATCAGATGGTCGAGCCGGTCGCAATAGTTGCGCATATCGGCCCACTTGGTCCACCACAGGGCGAGATCGGCGAACACGGCGGTCGTGTCCTGGAGGTCGAGCGAGGCCGCCTCCTCGGCGACAAGGCCGCAGTGGCCGTCCTCATGGTAGTGGCTGTAGGCGAAGCCGTCGCCGGGAAAGAGCACGCGCTCGCGGGTCTCGAAACCCCACCAGGTGGTGCGCATGTCGCGTACCACCGGCTCGACGGCGCGGAAGGCGCGGCCGCCGAGGTCGATCTCGTCGCCCTCCTGCATCATGCGCATGCGGTGCTCGTGCTGCGGGAAGGCGAGGTGATAGTCGGACACGTCGCCGACGAGGATCGCGTCGGGATAGCGCGTCAGCACGCGGCCGAGCCCGCCGCAATGCGGCGTCTCCTGGTGCGTGACGAACAGATATTTCAGCGCCGGCCGGCCGGGCAGCAGCGTGTTGAGCTGCGCTTCGGTGATCGGGAAGTCCTTCGGATGGCCGGTCTCGACCAGCATCGATGCGGTCTCGCCGACGATCAGGAACGAGGCGTTGCAGCCGTGATAGATCTTGCCCTGCTGGCGCTGCTCCAGGCACTCGCCCAGCCAGAAGATGCCGGGCGCGACCTCGCGCGGCAGCGGATTGGGGCGGTTCAGCGTGCCCTGATGACGCGCGGCCATTGTAATCACCTTTCCTCGTCGCGGCCGACGTAGCGCGACGTAGCGACCGTCTTGTCGAGCGACTTGAGCACGTCGTCGACGAGCCTGATGTGCTTCTCGACCGTCTTCCTGCCGCGCAGGATGCAGCCGTAGCCGGGCGCGATCGTCTCGATGTCGTGCTTGCTGAGAATCTCATCGATGCCTTTGCGCAGTTTCGCGGTGTCGACGCCCTCGAGCCACCAGTAGCGGGTGTTGAGCAGGAACGAGCGCACATGGTCGAAGTCGGTCGGGTCGTCGTCGCCGTCCTCGATGATCCAGGGGCCGTCCGGCCGCTCGCGCCAGGTGTGCGTCCACATGTCGGAGGTGAACAGCGTCTTGGTCGCTTCATCATAGATCCACCGCGTGGCGATGAGGCGGATCGGCGCCTGGTAGACGACGACAGGACGCCCGAGATCGCCGATCGGGATCGTCTCCTCGCGGCTGATGGTGGTGATGTTGAGCCTGTCCAGCGTGGGTTGCCCGGAGTCCGAGCCGGCACCGAAATCGAACCAGAACGCGGCGTCAGGATTGCCGGTGAAGCATTCCTTGACGTTGAAGTGGAGCGTGAACGGGTCGATGTTCTGGATCGACATGAATTCGTTCAGCCGCAGCGGCAGCAGCGAAAGCGGCAGCGTGCGAGGGACGAGGGATTCGATTTGCCCGCGCAGCGCCGGCTCGTGCCCGCCGAAGCCGGTGTCGATGAGCCAGGCGGCGTCGGGCTGTGTGAGCAGGTAGCAATTGGAGACCGACCAGCCGGTGGCGCTCGCCGGATAGGAACTCACCCGGCCGTCGAGCGGCATCAGGTTCTGCAAGGCATAGAGCTTGTCGGCGGCAAGCTCTCTGATGTTCTCGTTTTTGGTTCTATCGAGCACGATTTGAGTCCCTTGTAAGCCCTCGGTTGTCCGTCAAGCAGATCGGGCTGATCTTGCCCGGATTGGCCTTGGCATAGCAAGCGTAGCCCGGGTTGAGCGTGCGAAATCTGGGGTTTCCTCTCAGAACGTAGGGCGCAATAAGCGAAGCGCATTGCGCCATCTGCGGGGCGGCTTCCATAACAATGGCGCGGCTTGTGGGTCAGCCTCGAAGCCGCGCGATTTGGGAATTGCGTTCCACGGGGCCGTTGCACGGGTGCGGCGCAATGCGCTGCGCTTATTGCGCCCTACGGTCAAACACGCTCGCCAAAATCACCCGCCACAGCAACGTCGCCCGCCCAATCCTCCGGAAGCAGTTCCGCCCGCACGTCGCGGTGGAACGACGAGCGCGGCCAATCGCGGACGAGGGTCACCAACCCGTGCTTGACGAGATTGATGCAGCAATACTCGACGTGGCGGCGGAAATCCTCATCGTCGCGGATCAGATGTTCCCAGAACCGACGCTGCCAGACGGCAACGATAGGCCGGCGTTGATGCGCCTCTCAGGGCGGGCGGAGACGGTCGACAGAAGGCGACAGCGCCGGCGCGGCGCAATGCGCTACGCTTATTGCGCCCTACGGAGGCGGCGGGATACGCTTCGCTAATCCGCCCTACGCGCTGACCTGTCGCGCGTGAAACATGAGTAAGCCTGGAGGAAACAGTTTGTCCCGGCATTCGCTGCGTTTCGGCATGTTCATCGGGCCGTTCCATGCCACCAATCTCGATCCCACCTACGCCCTGGAACGCGATCTACAGCTCGTGACGCTGCTGGACCGGCTTGGCTTCGACGAGGCGTGGGTTGGCGAGCATCATTCCGGAGGCTTTGAGATCATCGCTGCTCCTGAAGTCTTTATTGCCGCAGCGGCGGAGCGCACGAAGCATATCAGACTGGGCACCGGCGTGAAATCGCTGCCCTATCATCATCCCTTCGTGGTGGCCGAAACGATGGCGCAGCTCGATCACATGACGCGTGGCCGCGTGATGTTTGGCGCCGGGCCGGGCGCTCTGCCATCGGACGCCAAGATGTTTGGTCTTGCGCCGGTCGATCTGCGCCCGCGCATGGACGAGGCGCTCGATTGCATTGTCGCATTGCTGCGCGGTGAAACCGTCACGAAGAAAACAAGCTGGTTCGAGCTGTGCGAGGCACGTCTGTCCGTTGGTTGCTATTCGCAGCCGACGATGGAGATTGCAGTAACCTCGATCCGTTCGCCGGCGGGCGCGCTGGCGGCGGGACGGCATGGGACGGGGCTGCTGGTGCTGTCGGGCGTCGACGATGCCTCGATGAAGCATCATGTTTCCAACTGGAACATCTACGAAGAAACATGCCGCCGTCACGGCCATACGGCCGACCGTTCGCGCTGGCAGTTTGCGATCCAGATTCATCTTGCGGAAAGCCGCGAGCAGGCGCGCAAGGATGTCGAATATGGACTCGAGAAATGGATCGGCTATGCCAACGATATCGTGCCCGCGCCCAATCCTCCGCCGCGCGGGCTCGCCGATCCCGCGCGCTGGATGGTGGAAAACGAACGCGCGATCATCGGCACGCCGGACGACGCGGTGGAGAAGATCGAGCACATGCTCGAAGTCACCGGCGGCTTTGGCGGCGTACTGGTGTTCGCGCAGGATTGGGCCAATTGGCAGGCGACCCAGCGAAGCCTCGAATTGATCGCCGAGGAAGTGCGGCCGAAACTCAACGGCAGCAACCTACTGCGGCAGGCGAGCTACGACCGCAACGCGCCGATCCAGGACGCCAATCGCGCGCTGGCGCAGGCCGGTATCGAAGATGCGCTGGCGCGGTATGAGGCAACAAAGGCGCGAGGATAGCTAAGGTTCCCTCACCGTTACGTGCCGTCGAACATGCAATCGGAAATCTTGAACTCCGTCTCAATGCAGTGACGAGCAAGCACCTTCATGATGTCCGCCGCCACATGCAGTCGTAGCAACTCGCTTGCGTCATCAGGATCGGATTCGGAATCCTTGTTCGCATGCGCGACCGCAACCCGGCAGGACGCATATATGTATTCATGCGGCTTGGTTGTCCCCCGCAGCTTATCGAAATCCTCCAATGACCGCTCCAAATACTCGACACGGCGGGCATGATCGAAGTTATCTCGAAACCAGTCCCTCGCTGCGCCTCGGTGACCCTGACGCTGCGCACGCTGCGCCAGTTCGATAATCTTGTAGTAGTTGAGGACGGCGTAGCTGATAAGCGCGCCGTGTTCCGCATTTAGCGCCTCGCGGTACAGCGCGAGCGCGCGCCGCGCCTCAGGTGTCGAGGGCATTTTGCGATCAAAGATGTAGTGGAGCGTGGTCCGGAACCCGAGTTCAGGCTTGGCAACCGGAACCGGCACAGGATTGCCGGACCAGCCAAAGCCAAGCGTTGCAAAATTGTTATCGCACCACGCCATGACGCTCAGAAAGCGGCGTATCACCGTCGTAGCGCTACGATCATCCAGTCTATTTGCCGTTAGGTCCATGTGAACGGATTGAACATTTTCCTTTGTGCGCGGCATCAGGACGAAATGA
Organism: Hyphomicrobiales bacterium; assembly: GCA_009377755.1. GTDB lineage: Bacteria > Pseudomonadota > Alphaproteobacteria > Rhizobiales > Xanthobacteraceae > WHTM01. The sequence continues at coordinate 7,536 of WHTM01000051.1, forward strand.
TAGCCATCGAAGTTCACCAAGGTAGGCTCACGTGGCCACGTTACATGGTTGTCGGCAGCCTTATTCAAAAACCGCGAACGCGGGGTCACGCCCAGCTTCTTCCAAAGCGCCTGCTTTGCTTCCTCCTCGTCGTACTCCGAGCCATCGCCCGCAAGCTCGCCCGGATGGAGGGCTGCGATTTCCATTGTTCGGGCAATACGCTCGAAGAATAGCCGTCCGAAGCTCATCTCCCGGCTTGCAGGCGAGAAAAGTTGTCTTTCAAAGTCGAATGATGATTCGGCCCCCTCTCGCGTGAGGGAGGTCGGCATGAAGAAAGCCTGCTTTCGAATGCCTTCATTCTCATACGTGAAGATGGCGCCGCCGTTGCTGTTTGCGCCTGTTTCACCAAGAATGACGCGCGCGGCCATCAGACTTTGCCGTGCATAGGCATTCGTAAGCAGCAGCGCCATTGCATCAATAAGCGACGCCGTATTGTGGAAGCTGCCCTTGGGGCCGCCGACGGGCGACAAGGACTTCAGAACAGTCGCGCCATGCCCCGCCCAAGCGGGGCGTGGCGGTACAAGACCAAGAATTGCCGATGCAATTTGTATTGGCGTAAGGAGGCGTTTGCGCTGATCGCGGCCTTTCGGCAGGTGTCCGTAGCTGCGGAGTGCATTGAACCGCTCCGTAAATTCACCGAACGCCTGCGGCGACATATCGCTGTGCTCGCTGCATTGGAAAAGCAGTTCTTGAAGATTGCTGGCATACATGGCGAGCTTCTCAGTGAGAGCGGCAGGATTGAATAGGAGTTGGGTGACTCGCAACAAAATAGCTCCCCTCCCGCTGCGAGGCGATCAGCGAACATTGACTGCCTAGGCCAAGTCAAGCCAACTTGGGGGTACACCACCTGAGACAGCTTAGCAGGCCAAGTACTCAAAACGTGCAGACATGACACAAGGGCGTGTGAAATTGAGCAGGAGAGGATGAATGGGACAACTCGTCGGCGGGAAATGGAACAGCGAGGATGTCCTCGTCCAACATGACGATAGAGGGCTTTACTTCAAGCGCGATTCTGTTTTCCGCGATCGCATCAGCAACGAAGCCAGTTCCGCGTTTCCTGCCGAGCCCGGCCGATATCACCTGTATTGTGCTGTCGGCTGCCCGTGGGCTCATCGTGCCACGCTGATGCGCACGCTCAAGAAGCTCGAGCCGTTCGTGACGCTGACCGACACCTTTCAGGAACCCGGCGGCCAGGGATGGTCGTTCGGAGAAGAGGGCCACATCGTGCCCGGGACCGATCAGCGCGTGCGATGGCTCCATGAACTCTATACGACCGCCGATCCGACTTGCACGACCCGTGTGACCGTTCCAACCCTTTGGGACGCCAAGACGCGCCGCGTCGTCAACAATGAGTCTTCCGAAATCATCCGGATGTTCAACACCGCATTTTCCGGCATCGCAGAGCCAACGCCGGACTACTACCCCGAGCCGCTGTGTCCGAAGATCGACACCACGAACGCGCTCGTCCTCAAAGGTGTGAACAATGCCGTCAATGGCTGCGGCTACTCGACATCACAGGAGGCCTACGACAGTTCCGTCAAGCTCTTGTTCGGGACGCTGGACAACCTGGAGCAATGGCTTTCGCAGCAACGCTATTTGTGCGGCGACGTCGAGACCGAGGCAGACTGGCGGCTTTTTCCAAGCCTGGTGCGTTTCGATCCGTGCTATTACGTCGGCTACAAGTGCAACCTACGTCGTCTTGAAGAGTACAGCAATCTGTCGAACTATCTTCGGGAGCTGTACCAGACGCCAGGCATCGCGGACGTCTGCGACGTCGCCGGCATGAAGCGCGGGGTCTTCGGCAAGGCGGGCCCCGTCGGCTCGAACGGGATCATCCCCATCGGCCCCACCGTCGACTATTCAAGACCGCACGATCGCGACCGCTTCGCGAAGCGCAGCCTATCAAGTAAATAAGCTATGGGGTGGAACATATGGCGGGCACCGACGACTGGCAGCAGTTCAACATAAGAGAGGGGATCGAATTTGCGCGGCAGGGACTGCGCACCCTGATCCTGATCAATGGTGGGGCAGCCGTAGCGCTACTCGCCTTTCTCTCTCGATCCAATGAAGGCGGTTTCGATATCAACGCGGGCCTCCGGTGGTCCCTTGTCACATTCGCACTTGGTACACTGACTGCGACTGGAGCCTACTTGGCTGCCTATCTGTCGCAGCTCTACTTCGCTGAGCAAAACGTCACAGGGGCGCATTTGAGCCGCGCCCACGGCTGGGCGCGTGGGCGGCATCTTATCGGCGATTGTCTCCTTGTTCTTGTTCGTTGCCGGAGCCATTTTGGCCGCATGTGCAATCGAATAGCCAACATCCTGTAATGCGCAATAAGCGAAGCAAACCTATCCTTGACCCCCAACCCTGCCCGCCGCTAGGTTTGCCGTCATGCAGGTGACCGTCGATATCCCGGACGACGTGGCTGAGCGGCTCAAGGCTGCGGGCGGCGACCTGTCGCGCCGCGCGCTCGAAGCGCTCGCGCTCGAAGAATACAAGCAGGGCCGGCTCACGAAGCCCGAACTGCGCCGCCTCCTTGGCTTTGGGAGTCGCGACGCCCTCGACGGCTTCCTCAAGACCCATGGCGTGTTCGAGCCGTACAGTCTCGATGAGCTCGCGCGCGAGCGGCGCGACTTGGAGCGGCTCGGGTTCTAATGCCGATGCGGCTCGTCGTCGCTGATACCGGGCCGCTCAATTACCTGGTGTTGATTGAAGCGATCGACGTCCTGCCAAGACTGTTCGAGCAAATCCTGGTGCCCGCTGCGGTTTACGACGAGCTGGGTCATGCCGATGCGCCGGAGCAGGTTCGGGCCTTCATCGCGCAAAAGCCGGCTTGGCTTGAGGTGCGGCCCAATCCCGATCGTGACGACGACGACGCGACCGATCAGGCTTTGGACGAGGGGGAGCGGGCGGCAAATCGCGCTTGCCAGGTCAATCGGTGCCGATCTGATCCTGATGGATGATCGCGCCGGCGTTGCGATCGCCTATCGGCATGGCTTGACCGTGACCGGCACGCTCGGCGTGCTTGATCTTGCCGCGCGCCGAGGGCTCGTCGACCTGGCAACAGCCTTTGCAAAGCTCAGGGCCACGAATTTCCGCTATCCTCCTGAAATCATGGACGCGCTGCTGGCGCAGCATCGGGAGGAGAAGACATGATACGACGAGGGTGCCGATCGTATTGGCCGGCACGATGCCGGGGAATGCACGGTATTGGCTCGCCACAACCCGGACTACGGCCTTTTCTCCGCTATAGCCTCCGTCGCACCCCTCCGTCAGCTCCCGCCGCCGCGACCTCCTCGATCGCACGCCAGAATTTTTCGTTGCCCTTCTTGGTGATGCAGACCTTGATCCGGTGCGGCGGCGGGCCGTGCGTGCAGGTATGCGCGAGTTTGCCGGCGATCATCGCATCGCACCAGACATAGCCGTGCAGATAGTGCCGGTTGGCCCGGTGCTGCACCCCGCCACTGATGTCCGACCAATGCCAGCCGCCCACATCGCCGAGCCGATACGCGGCGTGCCGATGGTCGTCGAACTGCCGGCGCACCCAGACGATGGGGCCGCCGCAAGCGCCGCTGCGTCGCGGTCGCGCTGGCGGTCTTCGGCCATCTTGAACAGCCGCCGCTTCTCCAGGAAGAACGGATGCTGCTGCACGTAGGGGACGCAGATGTTGGGGCCTTCCCCGGTGGCGGCTGTCATGAGATCGAACGGGTCGGCGCCGGTCGCAATCGCGCCCTCGATCGCCTCGCCGGCCGCCTGCCGTAGTCGGGCTTTTCTTTTCGCTTTTGTTTCCAAAGTTGCGCCTTCGGGAAAGCCTGTTCGGCCGCATTGATGCAAAATTGGTGGAAGCCCCCATGGATATCGAAAAGAGTCGACCGTTGTGTCAAGGTCCTTGGGTCTTTGCGAAAGGCAATGCGTTCGCCTCTCGCTGCCAACGAAAAGCTCCACGCCAATGACCCAGCCACCCTCCCCCTACCCGCGCGACCTGATCGGCTACGGCCGCACTCCGCCCGATCCGCGCTGGCCGAACGGCGCGCGCGTCGCGGTGCAGTTCGTCATCAACTACGAGGAAGGGGCTGAGAACAACATCCTGCACGGCGATGCCGCCTCCGAAGCGTTCCTGTCCGATGTGCTGGGCGCTGCGCCATGGCCGGGCCAGCGCCACATGAACGTGGAGTCGATGTACGAGTACGGCTCGCGCGCCGGCTTCTGGCGGCTGTGGCGGATGTTCAAGGAACGCAAGCTGCCGGTCACCGTGTTCGGCGTGGCGACGGCGTTGGCGCGTCACCCGGAAGCGGTTGCCGCCATGCGCGAGGCGGGTTGGGAGATCGCGAGCCACGGGCGCAAATGGATCGACTACCGCAATGTGCCGATCGAGGAAGAACGCGCCCACATGGCGGAAGCCATCCGCATTCACGCCGCGGTTACGGGTGAGCGCCCGCTCGGCTGGTACACCGGGCGCACCTCGGAGAACACGCTCAGGCTGGTGCTGGAGGACGGCGGCTTCGCCTACTCCTCGGACTCCTATGCCGACGACCTGCCCTACTGGGTCAACGGGCCGAACGGGCCGCACCTGATCATCCCCTACACACTCGACGCCAACGACATGCGCTTCGTGAACCCGCAGGGATTCGCCGATGGCGGGCAATTCTTGACGTATCTGAAGGATGCGTTGGAGTGCCTAACAGCCGAGAGCGATAGTGCCGCGAAGTTGATGAACATCGGACTTCATTGCAGAATCGCCGGAAGGCCCGGGCGCGCTGCCGGGCTCGCCCGGTTCCTCGACCACATCGCCGGCCGCGATAAGGTCTGGGTGGCGACGCGGCTCGATATCGCGAAGCACTGGCACCGCGAGCACCGGGCGCTCGCCGCCGCTGCGCCGACGGTGGCGTGAGGACAAGGCATGCCCGTCGCGCTGGAAAACCTCAATGCGATGAATGCGGCGGAGTTCGCCGCCGCGCTCGGCGACATCTATGAGTACGCCCCCTGGGTGGCCGAACAGGTGGCCGCGAGGCGGCCGTTCGCGACGCTCGCCGCCCTGCACGATGCGATGCAGGCCGTGGTGCGCGGCGCCGGCGCCGATCGGCAGCTCGCGCTGGTCAGGGCGCACCCGGACCTCGCCGGCAAGGCGGCCCGGGCCGGGACTTTGACGGCGGAATCGACGGCGGAACAGACAAGTGCGGGACTGGAACGACTTAGCGAAGATGAATACAGGACCTTCCATCGACTAAATGGAGACTATCGCAGACAATTCGGCGTTCCGTTCATCGTTTGCGTGCGCCGGCACACCAAGGGCTCGATCCTGCGGCAGTTCGCCCAGCGCCTGCGAAACGATGCCGCCGCCGAACGCGACGCCGCACTCAGCGAGATTTTCCGCATCGCGGCGCTGCGCCTCGATCAGCGCGTGTCGGCGCCGGACCGGCTGCCGGTGCACGGACATTTGTCCACGCATGTTCTCGACACCCAGGGCGGAACTCCCGCCGCCGGAATCGCCGTCGATCTGGTCGAAATCGCCACGCCGAGCAACATCCGCATCGTCGCCGGCGCGCTCACCAACCGCGACGGCCGCACCGACCAGCCGCTGATCAGCGGGCGGCCGATCCCGATCGGCACGTACGAGTTGCGCTTCGCGGTAGGCGCTTATTTCGCAGAACGCGGCGTGCCGCCTGCCGATCCCGCTTTTCTTGATCTGGTGCCAATGCGTTTCTCCGTCGCCGAACCGGAGGGCCGCTATCACGTGCCGCTGCTGGTGAGCCCCTGGAGCTACACGACCTATCGCGGGAGCTGACACTGTCCGCGGACCATACAGGTCGATAGGCAAAACCGCGCAAAACGCCTAATCTTTGGGCACGTCCGGGTGCCGGCCGCGAAGAAACCCAACATAAAGGCTGGCACGCAGATTGCTGCAAGCGAACGCAGTGCGCCGGCATGCCGGCCTCTCATGGGGAGCGTTTCACATGCTACGGATCAAATCCGCCGTCTGGGCCGCTGCGGCCACCGCCGCGCTGGCCGCCACACCCGCCTCCGCGCAAACGAGCGTGAAGTTTGCGCTGGACTGGAAGTTCGAAGGCCCCGCCGCGCCGTATTTCGTGGCGATCGACAAGGGCTACTACAAGGCCGAGGGACTGGACGTCACCATCGATTCCGGCCCGGGCTCCGTTGCCGGCATCGCACGTGTTGCCGCCGGCACCTATCCTATCGGCTTCTTCGACATCAACTCGCTGGTGAAGTTCCGCGATCAGAATCCGGGCAAGGCCGTCACCTCGGTGCTGATGGTCTACGACAAGCCGCCGTTCGCCATCGCCACAACGACCAAGACAGGCATCAAGAAGCCGAAAGACCTGGAAGGCCGGGTGCTCGGCGCGCCGGCGCCCGACGGCGCCTACGCGCAGTGGAAGGCCTTCGTCAAAGAAAACGGCATCGACGCCTCGAAGGTAAAGATCGAGAACATCGGCTTTCCCGTGCGTGAGCCGATGCTGGCCGACGGCAAGGTCGATGCCATCACCGGCTTCTCGTTCTCGATGCACTTCAATCTCATGCAGAAGGGCCTCAAGCCGAGCGACATCGTCACCATGCTGATGGCCGACCACGGCCTGGTGCTCTACGGCAACGCCATCATGGTCAACCCGGACTATGCCAAGGCCAACCCCAAGGTCATTTCCGGCTTCGTGCGCGCCACCATCAAGGGCGTGATCGACACAGTGAAAGATCCGGACAGCGCCATCAAGTCGGTGATGAAGCGCAACGACACCGGCAACGAGGCGATCGAGCTGGCGCGTCTGAAGATGTCGTTGCGCGACAACTTCGTCACGCCGTGGGTGAAGGCCAACGGATTCGGCAGTGTCGACATGGGTCGGCTGAGCAAGTCGATCGACCAGATCGCGCTCACCTACGACTTCAAGAACCGGCCGAAGGCGGAGGACATCTTCACCAGCCAGTATCTGCCGCCGGCCGCCGAGCGGAAGCTGTAGCAGAGCCGTCATGCCCCGCGCGTGCGGGGCATCAAGTACTCTCTGCGGCCGGATATTCGTTCGATCCGGGCCGTCGGTGCTTACTGGATCGCCCGCGCATTGCGCGGGCGATGACGCCGAGACCGAAACTCCTATGACCGCATCCGTCGATATCGGCAACGTCGACCTCACCTACAAAGGTGTCTCGGGCGGCGTACTGGCGCTCAAGGGCACGACCCTGAATGTCGAGCGCGGCGAGTTCGCCGCAGTGGTGGGGCCGTCCGGCTGCGGCAAGTCCTCGTTGATGAAGCTCGTCACCGGGCTGGTGCCGGCCGACACCGGCGAGATCGTGATTTTCGGGGACAAGGTGCGGGGCCCGGTGAAGATCGCCGGCATGGCGTTCCAGAACCCCAATCTGCTGCCGTGGCGCAAGGTGGTCGACAACGTGCTGCTTCCGCTCGAGATCGTCCAGCCGCACCGGCAACGCTTCCGCAGCCACAAGGCGGAATACCGCGAGCAGGCGCGGGCGCTCCTCGCCACCGTCGGGCTCGACGGTTTCGGCGAGCGCTATCCGTGGGAGTTGTCGGGTGGCATGCAGCAGCGCGTGTCGCTGTGCCGCGCGCTGATCCATCAGCCGGCGCTGCTGATGCTGGACGAGCCATTCGCGGCGCTCGATGCCTTCACCCGCGAGGAGCTGTGGTGCGTACTGCGTGACCTCTGGCAGAAGCTCCGCTTCACCGTGATCCTGGTTACGCATGATCTGCGCGAGGCGGCGTTTCTCGCTGATACCATTCACGTTATGAGCGCGCGGCCCGGGCGGATCGTAATGTCGAAGCCAGTCGACCTGCGGCGACCGCGCGACCTCGATATCTGTTTCGAGCCGCAATTCATCGAGATCGTGCACGAGCTGCGCGCCAAGATCGCCGAGGTGCGTCAGGCATGAGCACATTTTTCTTATATCTCCCCCTAAACGGGGGAGATCGTCGAGCGAAGCTCGGCGGGTGGGGTCAACGGTAATGCGCGACGACGCCGCCCTCCCCGACCCTCCCCCTTGCAGGGGGAGGGAGAAAAAAAGGCGTCAAGCATGAACACGACGCTGGAGAAGCTGTCGCCCTGGCTGTTCACCATCGGCATTTTCGTGCTCTGGGAGGCGGCCTGCCGGTTCTTTAACATCGATACGTTCATCCTGCCGTCGCCATCCGAAACCTTCGCCGCCATGGCGCAGCACTGGTGGCCGCTGATGCGTCACTCCTTTGTCACCCTGTGGACGACGATGGCAGGCTTCGCCCTCGCGGTGGCGTTCGGCATCGTCCTCGGCCTGATCGTCGGCTGGTCGCGCACCATCTATCGCGGCCTCTACCCGGTCATGATCGGTTTCAATTGCATCCCGAAGGTCGCGGTCGTGCCGATCCTGATCATGTGGTTCGGCATCGGCGAGGTGCCGGCAATCCTGACCGCGTTCCTGATCTCATTCTTCCCGATCGTGGTCAATGTCGCCACCGGGCTCGCCACCATGGAGCCGGAACTCGAAGACGTGCTGCGCGCACTCGGCGCGCGCAAGCTCGACATCATGCTCAAGGTCGGCATTCCGCGGACACAGCCATACCTGTTCGGTTCGCTGAAGGTGGCGATCACTCTCGCCTTCGTCGGCACGGTCGTATCGGAAACCGTCGGCGCCAACGCCGGCCTCGGCTACCAGATCGCACTCGCCGGGTCGAGCTTCCAAATGCCGCTGGTGTTCGCGGCCCTGCTGCTGCTCGCGGTGGAAGGCATCGCGATGTATGCGGTGTTTGCCTATATCGAGGTGTACTTCACCCGCTGGGCGTTCCGGTCCTCGATGAGCGCCGCGGCCTGACCGGCGCGAGCTTACCAGGCCAATCATGCAGACGCGTCAGACTTGCGCCGCGCCAGTTGCGTGGTGACGGCGCCGTAGGTGCACACCGCGTAGGGCACACAATACGTCAAGACGATTTTGAGCCAATCGATCGAACCCCCGCCGACCAGCGCATCGCCCTGATTGATCAGGTTGAGTACCGTTCCGACGATCAGTGCGACGGCCAGGGAACGGCGCGGGACTCCGTCGGACATCGCACACGCGCACGCGAGTTTCCAGGCCGGCATGGTGGTATCTCTACTGACGACGGATACGCAGTCGATGCCGGCCACCCGTCACGATTCTTTTCGGCCGGCATTCGAACGTCTTCTTGCCGTGGCCGGGGGAATCCGGCTGGTCGGTCCTTGTTGATTTCGATTTTGGACTATATAGTCCAAAATTGCTCCAACGGCCAAGGGCGCATATAGATGGCCCGTCCCCGGGAATTCGACGCCGAGTTCGCGCTCGATCGCGCGATGGAAGTCTTCTGGGCCAAGGGCTATGAGGCCACCTCACTGGACGATCTTTGCGAGGCAACGGGGCTGAGCCGTTCCAGTCTCTATGCGACATTCGGGAGCAAACGCAACCTGCTCCTGCAATCGGTGGACCGGTACGTCGAGCGGCGAACGCCAAATATCGCCGCGGCCCTGGCACGGCCGTTGCCCATTCGCGACGCCATTTCCGCCTTGCTGGGCGAGTTCATCGATCAGATCGTTTCCGGGCCCGGCCGACGCGGCTGCTTCCTCGGCAATTGCGCCGCCGAGCTGCCGCGTCACGACCGCGCCGCGCTGGCGCGCGTGCGGCAGGGTCTCACGCGCACCGAAGGGACGTTTCGCGAGGCGCTTGTCCGCGCCCGGGCGCGCGGCGAGCTGGCGCCGTCGGCCGATGTGGCGGCGCTTGCCCGGTTCCTCACAGCCGGATTTCAAGGTCTGCGGCTCGTCGGCAAGGCGAACCCGGATCGCGCCGTCCTCGGGGATATCGCAAAGACGCTCCTGCGATGTCTCGAAGAGCGCAACTGTAGACGAAATCCTCACAAGCGAGAGTTCGGTCATGACCATCAAACCTCGACAGCCTGCACCCCCCCTGAAAGCGAAGCTGCTTGACGGCAGCACGTGGCAACTCGGAGACTCAAGGCCGGCAGCCTTCGATATGGTCGTCGTCTATCGCGGCCTCCACTGCCCGGTCTGCAAGACCTACCTTGGCGATCTCGAAGCCAAGCTGCCCGAGTTCGCAAAGCGCGGCGTCGACGTCATAGCGATCAGTGCCGATACACAGGAACGAGCCCAGCGCGCAAAAGACGAGTGGGGGCTAAAGACTCTCCGGGTCGGCTGCGAGCTCCCGATTTCCGGCGCCCGGGAATGGGACCTGTTCGTGTCCACGGCGATCCGCGACGGCGAGCCGCCGGAATTTGTCGAGCCGGGTTTGTTCCTGATCAAGCCGGACGGCACTCTATTCTACGCCTCGCGCGGCAGCGCGCCGTGGGGGCGCCCACCTCTGGATCAAATGCTGCGCGGTATCGACATCGCCACGGAGCGAAAAATGCCGGCGCGCGGGGAAGCGTAGTTACAGCGCCTGCTCTCATCGTCATTGCAACCAACGTCAGGGAGAACATCATGGACCAGAGAACACGACCGGCTCCGCGGCTTGCACCGCTGCCACCGGAACACACACCGGAACTGAAAGAACAGTTCGAAATGTCGCGCAAACGGATGGGCTTCATCCCGAACAGCCAGCTCATCATGCAGCGCAAGCCGAAGATGGTGAAGGGCTTCAACGCGCTCAGTGCCGCCATCTGGGATCCGGAGAGCAAGGTCGATCTCAAGTTCAAGCGGCTGATCGCGCACGTCATCAGCCGGTCCGCCGGTTGCCAGTACTGCATGGCACACACGGCGGAAGGGGCGCACAAGCTCGGCGTCGACGATCCGAAACTCGATGCGGTATGGGACTATCAGACGAGCCCGCTCTATAACGCCGCCGAGCGCGCCGCGCTCGACGTCGCGGTTGCCGCCGGCAGCGTGCCGAACGCCGTCACCGACGAAATGTTCAAGGAGCTGCAAAAGCACTGGACCGAAGAGCAGATCGTTGAAATCATCGGCGTGATCTCGATCTTCGGGTTCCTCAACCGGTGGAACGACACGTTCGCGACGCCGCTCGAGGATGAACCGCTGCATTTCGGCGAAACGCGTCTCGCCGCGCACGGCTGGAGCGTCGGGAAGCATCTGCGGTGAGCGGCAGCGGGCGCCGTCAACTCTGACTCGTCATGCCCGGCACCAGGGTCCGGCCTTCGGCCGGCCCGGGCACAAGCCTTGTGCCGGGCATGACAGCGCGGAGAATCATCGCGCGGGACCATTTCGGCTACGTTACGGCACAATCACGTAATTGCTGAAGCCGCCGTTGCGGTCGGCGAGTCCCGATATTGCGTTGTTGATATCGGCGAGCGGGAAACGCTGATGCTCGAATACGGAGAGATCGAGCGTCCCGGCACGCGCCATCTCGGCCATGTCCTGGCATTGCGCCGAGGTCGACCAGTTCGACCCGATCACCTGGATCTGCTCGTCCATCAGCCAATGGATGTCGAGCGGCAGCATCTCGGCGACCGCGCCGACGTTCACGGCCTTGCCGCCGCGGCGCACTGCTTGCAGCGAGTCGACCATCGTACTCGCAGGAGATCCGGGCCCGAGCGCACTGATCATGAAGTCGACGCCCTCGCCGTCGGTCAGCGCCTTGGCCCATTCGTGCGTCGATCCCTCGCCGAGGGCATGGACCTCGACGCGGCTCGGCGCCAGCGCCTTGACGCGCGCCAGCAGGTCCTTGTTGCGGCCGGTGCCGAGGATGCGCGTCATCCCCATCGCCAGCCCGAACAGGCAGGCGCCGAGACCGAGCGTGCCGCTGATGCCGTCGACCAGCATCGACTGGCCCGGCATCGCATTGACCTTCTTCATCGCTCCGTATGATGTGCCCAAATAGCCGAAGCGGGCGGCCTGCTCGAACGTGACATTGTCCGGCAGCGTGACAAGGGCGTATTGCGGCGCGGTCATGAACTCGCAGAACCCGCCATAGGGATAGATGTCGTAGATCTTCTGCGAATCCGGCCCGAAGCCGAAATAGCCGTTGAAGGTGAAATAGCGGCAGCGGCTGCGCTCGCCGGCGCGGCACATCTGGCAGCCGCCGCAGGACCGCAGCGGATTGACGTAGACGCGGTCACCCACCATCACGTCGAGCACGTGCACGCCGACCTCGGCGACCACGCCCGCGGGATCGAGCCCGAAGATCGCCGGCAGCTTCGGCAGTGGCAGATGCGGGAACCACTTGGTCCAGTTCGCCAGCACGTTGCCGAGGTTTGGCACCATGCCGCAGGCCTTGACCTCGACCAGCACGTCGGCGGCGCTCGGCGTCGGGACCGGGATGGTGTCGATCGACATCGGCCCGCCGACCTCATGCATGCGGGCCGCGCGCATCATCTTCCCCATGACAGCACCCCTCCCTGTATTTCTCGCGGGATGCAACAACACCGGACACGCGCCGTCAATGGAGCTCCCCAGCCGTTGAATCAACCGTTGCCGATCGGTACAAGAGGCCTGCGGGCACGGGGCCGTTCAAGCATCACCACGCGAATCGAACAATCGATGCCGGCCCGGCCGGGAGGAATTGCGACGTGGAGTTGAATCTCACGGGCCGGACGGCGCTCATTACCGGTTCGTCAAAAGGAATCGGGCTGGCGATCGCCAAGTCGCTCGCCGCCGAGGGGTGTCATCTGCACCTTGCGGCGCGTACCGAATCTCAGCTCCGGCAGGTGGCCGACGAGATTTCGTCGCGTTACGGCGTCATGGTTGCAATTCATCCCGCCGATCTCTCCGAAAGCGAGCAGACTCGGCGCGTAGCAGCCGCATGCGGCGACGTCGACATCCTCGTCAACAGTGCCGGCGCCATCCCGCGCGGCACCGTGCTCGAGATCGACGAAGCGCGCTGGCGCAAGACCTGGGACCTCAAGGTCTTCGGCACCATCAACCTGACCCGCGAAATCTACCGGCCGATGTGCCAGCGCGGCAAAGGCGTCATCATCAACATCGTCGGACTATCGGGTGACCGGCCGGACGCCTACTACATCGCCGGAAGCTGCGGCAACGCGGCATTGACGATGTTCTCACGCTCGCTCGGCGGCGACAGCATCCGCCACGGCGTGCGCGTGGTCGCGGTCAATCCCGGTCCGGTCGAGACCGAGAAGCACATCGCCGACACCGAGCGGCTGGCGCTGGAGAAATTCGGCGACAAGTCACGCTGGCGCGACGTGATGAGCGGACTGCCGATGCGCCGCGCCGCCTCCACCGACGAAGTGTCGAGCATGGTCGCGTTCCTGGCCTCCGACCTCGCCTCCTATATCAGCGGCAGCGCTATCACCATCGACGGCGGGCTGTTGTCCGACTCCGCGATCGGGGTCAAGCGCGGCTGAACCGACCGATGCCGCCGACCAATCCCACCGTGAACCGCCGGTTCCTCCTCAAACAGCGCCCCGCGGGCGATACTCTGACGGCGAGCGGCCAATTCGCGGCAACTTTGCAGCTTCCACAAATTCAACACAGATTGGCTCTGTTTTTCTGCTAATTTTATGACATTGGTTGTTCCGGGGGCAATCGGTTGTTCCAGCGACAACTGGTAATTATTCCTGAGGCAACGGGTGTGGTGCCGATGGCTGGTCTTCATGACAGAAAAGCGGTCACGTGGACGGGATCGTCCGGCTAGCAGCAGGCCATGAATGCGATTCTGATCCAGATCTTGGCCACGGCACTCGCGCTGAGCCAGGTCACGACCAAACCTGAGGCTGTGAGGACTCGGTTCGACCCGGTCCAGGACCAGGCCGAGGTTGTCGAACTGTTGCGGGGCGGTTGCACGCATTTGCGCAACGCGTTCGACATCGAGGCGATCAATCTGGATGATCTGATCGCGACCGCGATGGATGATCCCGAGGCCTTGACGAGCGACATCAAGGTCTTCCGCGGCATCAATTTCGGCGATCTTTACACCGCATACCGGCAATTCTGCCGCAATGAGGCGGTCGCGGATTCGCCCATCGACGTCGGCAAGATCATCGCATTCTATAATCAGACCCTGTCCGACCTGCCCGACGCGGCACGGATGAAGCACCTCAAGCTGCCCGGCACCAGCGCGGTCCTTGACGGCAATGGCCAGCCGTTCACCGAGGTCTATCGGCCTGGCCATCGCCGGGTCTGGGTATCCCTGAGCGAGATTCCCGAGGTCGTGCAGAAGGCGTTCATCGCGGCCGAGGACAAGCGCTTCTACGAGCACAAGGGCATCGACGAGCGCGGCCTGGTCCGCGCTTTCGTCGCCAACATCCTGTCACCGGGGCGGCCCCAGGGCGGTTCGACGATCACGCAACAGGTCGCAAAGAACGTCCTGGTCGGCGGCGACGTGACCTATGAGCGCAAGATCCGGGAGGTGATCGCTGCCTCGCGCCTCGAACGAACGCTGACAAAACCGGCGATCCTCGAGCTCTATCTCAATTCGATCTATCTCGGGCGCGGAACCTGGGGAGTCGAAATGGCCGCCCGCAGCTATTTCGGCAAGAATGCGCGCGACCTCACGCTGGCGGAAGGCGCGCTGCTGGCGTCGCTGGCGAAAGGGCCGTCCTATTTCAACCCTGACCGGCACGCGGAGCGATCGCGGGAACGCTACGGGTACGTCCTCACTCGGATGAAGGAGGATGGCTACCTCGGCGCCGAAGTGTTGCAGCAGATGCTGGGGACGATCCCCGATCGAACCAGTGAAGCGCGGCAGCGGCGCGACACCGGATTTCATTTCGTGGACCACCTTCGGCGCGAGAGCCGCTCGGTCGCGGGTATTGCCTCGCTGACGGACGATTCCTTTATCGTCCGCTCGACGCTGCATCCGCCGCTGCAACGCGCGACCGAAGCGGCGCTGCAGGAGGGCCTAGCACACTATGAGAGCCGCACCGGCCGCGCGCAGTTCGAGGGGCCTGAGACCAATCTTGCCCAAGCGATCGCGCGCATCACGGCAGAGCCGGAATCGCCGGCGCGGCGGCCCGCATGGCAGCAGGCGCTCGAGAACACACGCCTGCCGCTCTACGACGTGCATTGGACCCCGGCGATCGTGCTGGAGTCGCCGCGTCAGGACCGCGGCAGGCGCGGCATTCAGGTTGGTCTCGCCGATGGGCGCGCGCTGCCGCTGACGGGCGCGACACCTGCTGTCCGGCGCGTTCTCAAGACCTACGACGTAGTGTATGTCCGCGTGACCAGGAGCAACGGCCGGTCGGAACGGGCCGAACTCAGAATTCGGCCGCAGGTGCAAGGTGCGGCGCTGGTGTTGGAGAACAGGACTGGCCGCATCCTAGCCATGGCCGGCGCCTTCTCCTATCCGCTCAGCCAACTCAGCCGCGTGACGCAAACGCAGCGGCAACCGGGTTCGGCGCTCAAGCCTCTGACCTATCTTGCCGCCTTGCACAAAGGGCTGCAGCCCAACACGCTCGTCGAGGACGGGCCGATCACGCTGCCGCCCATCGGCGGGAGCAACATCGTCTCGCGGGAATACGAGCCGGGGGGGGATCGCCACAATTGGACGCCGAAGAACTTCGACGGCACCTATTCCGGCACCGTGACGCTGCGCCGCGGGCTCGAGCGGTCTCGCAACCTGGCCACCGCACGCTTGCTCGACGGCGGGATCGACTCCGATCCGGAACGGAGTCTGGCACAGGTCTGCTCACTGGCGGTCGAGGCAAAGATCTACAAGGAGTGCGTGCCGCACTATCCCTTCATCCTCGGCGCGCAGCCGGTCCGGCTGATCGATCTCGCCGCCTTCTATGCGGCCATCGCCAACGAAGGCGCATATGCCCCCCCCTACGCCGTCGAATCGATCGAGCACCACGGCCGCACCGTCTACGACCGCGGCGCGAAGCCTCCGGTGTGGCTCGCGTCCGGCGATCGCGTCGCCTTTTATCAACTCAAGTCCATGCTGCAAGGCGTCTTGCAGCGCGGCACCGCCACCCCGATCAGGCGTTTGGCACGCTATGTCGCCGGAAAAACCGGAACGAGCGACGATGGAAACGACGCCTGGTTCGTGGGCTTCACCAATGAGGTGACGGTGGCGGTCTGGGTGGGCTACGACAATGCCGACGGTAAGCGCCGCACCCTGGGCGGAAGCCAGACCGGCGCGAAAGTCGCCATTCCGATCTTCACGCCGATCATCGAAGCCGCCTGGGCCATGCACGCGCCGAAGACCGTGCTCAGTCCGCCGTCGCGCGAAGCCAAGCGCAATCTCGTTGCGATGCCGATCGAGCCTGAAAGCGGCAACGTCCTCGACTTCGATAGCCCGCGTGCATTCATGGAGTATTTCCGCCGCGATCCCGGCGGACGGCCGCAAGACATGCAGTACCGAATCGTGTCCCGCTACGGCAGCGACGTTTACCGCGAGCGCGATTACGAGGAGGAACCCTACGGGCGCAGTCCGTCCGGACCGTGGTATCCGCGCGGCGAGTACAGGGGCCGTGGGGTATGGATCGAAGAGGGCCCCGGCGCCTTCTATCGAGGCAGGCCATACATGGAGGCGCCGCCGCCGCGCCGCCGCAATTTCTTGGAAGAGTTCTTTGGCATCGGTGAACCGAGCTATCGTGCCCCCCGGGATGCCCCGTACTATCAGGGGATCCCGCAATTCCGCTGATCCACGCATGATCATGGCCTTCAGGCGAGGTGCGGCAGTCTTCGTCGCTCTCGGCATCATCGCATCCGCGACCAACGCGCAGTCGCCGGCGTTCGAGATCAAGCAGGTGCCCTCCCTCGCGGCCTACCCGGTCGACCGCATCAAGCCGTCGACCATTGTTTTTGCCGCTTCCGCGCAGGACCCCACTGCCAATCCGACGGCCGGCCTCATCCAGTTCGACGAATGGGCGCGAACGCGCCCCGATGAGAAGCTGCTTCTCGGCCTCTATCCCGACTACGCCGAGCGAACGGTTGCCAGAAAGGTCGGCGGCGTTACGCAAAGGTATCCGAACAAGTTGACCATGTACGTTGCCGAAGCGCGGTTCACGCTGCGCCGCGCGCCGGCGTTGGCCGACCTCGCGAGATTTGCCACGCTCGCGTTTGCCGAGCAGATCGATCCGGCGATCAAACACCGGCTCATCTCATCCGCCGAGGTGACGCCGCCGACCAATCAAAGGTTTGCGCACAATCAAAATCCGGCACGGCCGTGGTGCACGGGACCCGCCGTTGCCTGCCTGCGTTCCCATTATCGGCTTGAAGGCAAGCTGCCGCTTGGTATCCAGCTCGCGAACAAGCTGCGGGACGCCGACAAGAAGATTGCGGACTATCTCGAATTCGACAGTGAGCTGGCCGTTCGCGCGCCGGAGGCGTTGGACCTCGCCGCCGTGACCCGGCTGACGCAAATCAACAGTCCGATCATCGGGGTGCTCGAGCAGACGACCTTCCACGTCAACCAGATCCTGCAGTTCGCAAAATTTTATGTCGTCTTTCAAGGGCACCCGTCCGATCCGAACAAGGCGGTTGTAACCGCATTCTTCACGCTCGCCATCGAGTCGAGGCTGCTCGACAGCAAGAAGGAGTATGCGCGCGTGCCGGTGCTGCGCAATCTGGTGCCGATTCAGGTTCTGATGGGCAAGAGTTCGTTCAATACCGGAACGTCGATCAGTGCCGGCCTGCCGAACTATGCGCGCAGCCGCATCCGCGCCGTCGCCGGCATCCTCGACGGCGGATGATCCGCGGCACTGCCGAAATCCTTGTGTTGGATGTCCGGAGGTGCTGACGCATCATCTGGATCAGAATTTCCGGTAGATCGCCCGCGCTGCGGAATCCGACAGCACATTATTCCTCAAACATTTTGCCGAGGCCACAGTTGCGGCCGCGAACCGCCTGCCCCTTAGCTGGAAGCATGCTCCCGCCTCAGGCGAGCGCGGCGGCGCGGATCGCCTCGGGAGTAAAGGGCACGCGGCGCAGACGCAGTCCGACCGCGTCGTGGATCGCATTCGCGATCGCACCGCCAGTCGGCCCGATCGTTGCTTCGCCGACCCCGAGAAAGGGCTCGCCGGGGCTTTCGATCAGCACGGCCTCGATCTCGGGCGCATTATCAAAGCCCAGGATTGGGTAGGTTTCCCAGTCCCGCGAGGTGATCCCGAAGGCGTCATAGCGGACCTCCTCGTAGAGGGTGAGGCTCGCAGCCTGCAGCAGCCCGCCTTCGAGCTGAGACGTGAGCCCCTGACGATCGATGATTTCGCCGGCGTCTGCCGCGATCACGGCACGGTGCAGGTGAACGCGCGCCCCTTCGTCGATACTGAGCTCGATCCCGACCGCAGCGTAGGCCGACGCGTTCTTGTATTGTGCAAAGCCGAAGCCGCGGCCGATGCCGCTTTCCTTGCGCTTGGAGCCGAGACGCCCGGCGGCCACCTCGAGCACGCGGCATGCGCGCGCATCGGACAGGTGTCGTAGACGAAACGCGATCGGGTCCGCGCCGGCCCTCCCGGCCAGCTCGTCCATGACCGACTCGATCGCCAGTACGTTGAGGAACGCGCCGAGCGCTCGTAGCGAGGAGGTGCGCAGCGGCAGATCGTGGACCAAGTTTTTGACGATCCGTCGCGTGGGGAATTCGTAGATCGGGTCCTGGTTGCGATGCAGGCCGGAATGCGACCCGATCGACGGACGGGCTCGGGGTGGTTCGAGCGCAGGCTCACGGAACCGCGATGCAAGCAGGCGCGCAGGGCCGATTCCGCCCGCGCCGGCCCGCGGCCGCGCTCCATGCGTGTCGCTATAGGTGTCGTGCGACCAGGTCGCGACCCGCCCATCGGGACCGACGCCGGCGCTCACATCAACGACCATGGCCGAGCCGTATGGCTCCCAGCCACACTCGTCCGCTCTCGACCACTTGAGCAGGATCGGTCGCCCCGGCAATGCGCAGGCCACCAACGCAGCATCAAAGGCTGCATCGTCGGCGCCATTGTGGCCATAACAGCCCGCGCCGGGTGCGTGGATCAGGCGGATGGACTCCAGGTCGCGCCCGAGCGCCTCCGCGATGCTTTCCCGCAAAGGATAGATTCCCTGCGAATGGGTCCACAGCATCAGCCGGTCGCCGTCGAGGTGAGCCAGCGCCGCCGAGGGCCCGATCGGCGCGTGCATCTGATAGGGACGCTGAAAGCGTGCGGTGAGTGTCGCGACAGCATCGGCCGGCGGAGCGATCGGCGGTGGAACCAGTCCTTGAACCGCGGCGCCGTCGAGGACCGGCAAACTGGTGCGCGGATTCGTGACCAGCAATTCGGCGATGTCACCGGCATCGTAGCCGCGCTCGGGCGACCAGCGCGCGACGGCTGCAATGCGGGCGGCAAGCTGAGTTGCCGTCCACTCATCAGGGTGAGCAATGGCCAAAAAGCTGCCGTCCCGTACCAAATGCGCGCCTTGCAGGCGCGATTCGATGTCTCGGTCCAGTTCATCCAGGCGGGCACGCCCGTGCGGTGGGCGCACGAGCCGCGCATGCAGCATACCCGGCAGCATCATGTCGTGCACGAACCGGGACGTCCCTGTCACCAGACCGGTGAGCCCGGGGGCTTCGTACGGCCGGCCAAGCACGCGGTGCATGGCCGGCGATTTCACGGCGGCCTGGTGGTCGACGGGGATCGCCAGCGGGCGTCCCTCCGCTAACTGCCAGTAGCTCGTCGTGCGGTTGGTGCCAGGGACGCGCACGACGCCATTTGCCACCTCCAGTTCGTCGACAGGCGCGGCCAACCTCCGGCTGGCCAGCGCGAGCAGGTGGCGGCGCGCCGTCGCCGCCGCCAGCCGCACCGCCTGAGCCGATTCCATCATCGAGCGGCTACCCGATGTGTAGCCCTCGTCAGGGACTCGGCCGGTTTCGCGCTCGGCCACCCGGATACGCTCCGGGTCCACGTCGAGCTCCTCGGCCGCCACCAATGCGACCGCCGCCGAGATCCTTTGTCCGATGTCGACCTTTCCCGAACGCACAACCACGCTGCTGTCGGTATCGAACGAGAGCCACTCGTCGACTGCTGGGTGGCGCGCCAAGCTCGGATTGGTTGTCATCACATTCCCCGCTCTCGCAACACGCGCCGCGTTGCTCTGAGCACGGCTGCATGCGTACCGCAGCGACACAAATGGCCAGCGAGCACCGCGCGCACGGCAGCCTCGTCCGGGACCGGCCGGCGGCGGCGTAAGGCCTCGACCGCGACCACGAGGCCGGGCGTGCAATAGCCGCACTGTGCGGCGCCTTCCTCGATGAACGCGCGCTGCACAGCGCCTGGCCCGTTGCTCTCGACAAGTCCCTCGACGGTGACGATCTCCGCTCCCTCGAACTGGACGACGGGTGCGACGCAGCTCGGCCGCGCGGTGCCGTCGACCAGAACCGCACACGAGCCGCACTGCTCGAGGCCGCAGCCGAGCTTGGCGCCGGTCAGCCCGAGCGCATTGCGCAGCACGTAGAGGAGCGGCGTGGAAGGGTCCACGTCGACCTCGCGGGCAGTGCCGTTGATGTGAAGTACCACTCGGGTCATGATGGGGCAAAAGCTTGCCAAATCGTACGCTTGGCGTCGAGGTCTCCTTGGCGGCAGTGCAGTGTCGCTGCAATCCCGCGGAGCAGGAATATGGCTGTTGCCAAGGCGCGAGCGGCGCCACCATCGGAGGAGACATGCAATGAGCGGTCAAGTACAGTTGGCTGTCGATCGAACCGCGATGGTCCGCGCGATGAAGGCGGCGTTGCGCATCGAGCCTGCACATTGCGCGGTCGTGACCATCGACTGCCAGCGCGGCAATCTCGACCCGACCATCGCATCGCTCCCGGTGCCTGAGGCCGAGTGCACGCGTGTCCTCGCCGGGCTCAATCGCCTGATTGCCAGTGTCCGTTCGCAGGCAATCCCGGTCGTCCACGTCGATACGGTCTACGAGCCCTCGCTGCTAGCGACGCATCCGTTCGAACGCGCGATGCTGGAGGCAAAGCAGTCCTTTACACCGCACGCACAGAGCGACTTCACGCGGCACAAGAGCCCCGGCTCGCCCGAATCCGCCCTGATGCCGGAGCTCGACGTACGCACAGAAGACTATCGGGTCAGCAGCAAGCGCACCTTCGACAGCTTTTACGGCACGCAGCTCGAGATTCTGCTACGGTCGTTGGACGTCGACACATTGCTGATCGGCGGCTGCAACACCAATACCTGCGTACTGGCCACGGCGTTCGGCGCCTATGTCCGCGGCTTCAAGGTGGTCGTGCTGTCCGACTGCGTTGCGTCCGCCTACGGCGACGACCTGCACCGGTTCGCGCTCGCCAATATCCAGCGCCGCCTCGGCTGGGTGCTCTCGCTCGACGAGCTCGAAGACAAGCTTGCGCCGCCGCGCAAGCTTGTTTCCCGGTCCGGGCGATAATGGCCGCCGCCGTGTCTGCGCGCGATTGATCATCGCATGCGGGTCGGCGAAACTGTCCGCGCTCCGATTGGCGCGGGATCGGCTATTGACGCTTCGTGCAACTACTCTACAGTTATCGAAAATTTCGGGCCAATCATCACAGACTCTAGTGTGGTGGTTCAGAAGTTCGCTCTTATTCTTACCGCGAGTCCGGGAAGCGAACTTCTGAACCAAACCACACGAGAAATCATGGAGTTGCTAGTGTCCTTTCGAATCCGAAGTTCGCTCAGAGGGTGCTGCAAGATCAAGTGAACTTCGGATTCGGGACACTAGCATCGGGAGCCCGCGCGTGACTGCTACGATGATCGACGGGAGGCAGGCATGAGCGATCGCAGCCGACGCGCACACAAATGGATCAGCGAGGAATTCTACAAGGTCATTGACGTCTACGGCTTCCGCTCCGTGATGTTCGTCGAGTGGGGTTTCCGGCCCGCCGACGTGCGCCGGACCACGGAACGCATCAAGGTGCCGGGTGCTGTCGTCAAGCAGTGGGTGCGGACGGCGCAGCAGGAAGAGAAGCTGGCGGAGGCCGCCGAGGCCAGCGGTCGTCGTGAGAGCGCTGCGGAGTTTTATTACCGGGCGGCGCTGTATTACGGTCCGGCGTGTGGCGTCATCCACGCGAACACGCCGCGCAAACTGGCGCTCTATCAGCGGCTCATCCATTGCTACCAGCGCTTCACCGAACTGTTTGACGAGGCTAGCGTCCGACGCGTCGAAATTCCGTTCGAGAACGGGAAGACGATCCCGGGCATCCTGCAGACCGTGCCCGGTGCCGAAAAGACGCCCTGCGTGCTCGTTATCCCAGGCATGGACACGATCAAGGAGTACATGCCCAGCCCCTACCACAATCACTTCCGCCGCCGCGGAATAGCGACGCTCAGCATCGATGGACCGGGTCAGGGCGAGAGCAACGTGCGCGGGACGTGGGTGACGCTCGACAACTTCGAGCGGGCCGGGAAGGCTGCCATCGACTTCATCGAAACCCTGCCTGAGATCGATGCGAACCGGGTCGGCATCTACGGTTGGAGCATGGGTAGCTACTGGGGCCCGCGTATCGCCGCGCACGATCCGCGCGTGAAGGCGGTGGTCGGCGCCATGGGCAACTACCTGCAGAAGGACACGATCTTCAAACACGGCAAACCGGCGTATCGCGCGAACTACATGTACATGTCGGATGTCCACGACGAGGACGCGTTCGACGGGATGGCCGCACAGATGACGCTCGAACCGCTCGTCGAGGCGATCCGCTGTCCGACGCTGCTGGTGATGGGAGAATTCGACGAACTATGCCCGCTCGAGGACGGCGAACGCATGTTCGACATGCTCAAGTGCCCCAAGGAAATGTGGGTTTATGAGGATGAGACGCATACGTTCGGCAGCTGTCTTCCGGATTTCTATCTCCACGTCGCCGACTGGATCCGCGACGCGCTGGAGGGAAGGTTCAAGCCTGGATACGCGCGACGCATCGATCATCCGGCTCGTTGAACGGAGGGGCAGCCAGACGTCGGCGTCTGACATGACGACGGCAGAGCAATCAGAACCAGCACAGGAGGAAACGACCATGATCAGTTCAGGCAGCCTACTGCGACGCGCCACAGGTGTGATTGCGACCGCAGGCATTCTCGCTCTGACAACCGTTTCCGGTGCCCTCGCTCAGCAGCAGGTCGTGATCAAGGGCGGTCAGATGGGCGGTGCATTCAATCGCTGGACCAGCGCCTGGTCGGTCTATCTCGAGAAGGCGATCCCAGGCGTCAAGTTCTCATCCGAGTCTTCCACCGGATCGGCGGAGAACATGCGTGCCGTCGGTTCCGGATCCGCCGACTTCGGGCTCGTTTTCGCAAGCGATCTGTTCGAAGGCTACCGTGGCGAGGGGGCGTTCAAGAAGCCCATTACCGGTGCCCGCGCGCTGACTTATGTCTTTGCATCCGTCGATCACTTCGTCGTCCCGGCGGATAGCCCCATCAAGAAGCTCGAGGACGCCAAGGGCAAGCGTGTTTCGCTCGGCGGACCGGGTTCAGGTTCGGCCACGATGATCGCGCTTCTGATGAAACAGATCGGAATTTGGGAGGGCGTCACTGCCGTCTATCTCGGCGGCAACAGCCCGCAGGCCCTGAGCAATGGCAAGATCGACGCTTACAATTGGTCTCCCGGACTCGGCAATGCGATGATTCGAAACACCGCCTCCATGATGAAGATTCGCTTCATCAACCTCGACGATCCAGCGCACAGGTCTGGCTTCTACAAGAAGTACCCATATTTCGGCAAAATGATCATTCCGGGCGGGCTGTACGCAGGCGTGGGCGAGGACACACCCACGTTCGGAACCGGATCGGTCCTGATCGCCAGCAAGAGTGTCACCGATGATCTTGTCTACAAGTTCCTGAAGGCGATCTATTCGGAAGAGGGGCGGACCCAGTTGAGCGGTGCCGTCGGCCCCGCTTCAATCAAGGAAATGACTAAGGAGCGAGCGCTCGACTTCATCACGGTGCCGCTGCATCCGGGCGCCGAGCGGTTCTGGAAGGAACAGGGCCGTACCATTCCGGCGAATCTCGCCGCTAGGTGATCGGGCCCGACGTTTGCTTTCCAGACGTTAGCAGACGCCAGCCCGCTCGACAGGTCAGTTCGTGGTGCGGCTCCAACAAATGTGGTGGCATCTGTTGAGGCCGCACCACGAGGTCTACGGCGCCGTTGTTCTCGCCTGTCCTCACTGCCTCCGGGCGACAACGGCGTCGTGGGTTGCCATCGCTCCTTATACCCAGGCAGAATCCATGGTCGACGCGCATCCGGAACCGACGCCGAAGCCGACCGACGGCCATCCGCCGGAACTGCGCGGCCCGTGGCTATGGGCCTTCCAGGGCTGCGCGATCGTGCTTGGCTTGTTTGCCCTGTGGGCGGCAGGTCCCGGCATCCCGGAACAGCATTTCCAGCTCGCGGTCTACACGCTGCTGACCTGGGTGCTGACATTGATCTTGCGTCCCGAAAGGCGCGGCACGCCGTGGTCCGCACCCAACATGGCGGACTGGATCGTCGGCGCGACCCTCGCCGGCTGCGCGGCCGGGGCAATCCTGCGCGCCGACATTGTCGGGGAGAGTGGAGCCGGAGTTCTCGACTGGGCGCTCTGGACGATCGGAGCGGGAGCGGCAGCGGCTGCGAGCATCCGCCTGCGAGCGCGCAATGTTGCGCTGATCGCCATCGCCGTACTGGTGTTCGTTTATTACGAAACGCAGTTCGGCGAGCTGATTTTGCGCCCAGGCGCGTGGACGAACACCGACTTCTGGATCGCAACGGCTGCAGTTCTGCTCGCCATCGAGGTTGCCCGGCGCGGCCTCGGGCTGTGGATCCCGGCCATTGCGATCGCCGCATTGCTCTACGCGCACTTCGGCTACCTCGTACCCGGCGCGCTCTGGCACCGCGGTTCGACGATCGAGCAGATCGTCAACTACCTGATGTATTCCCAGGAGGGGATTTTCGGCGTCATGACGTCGGTCATGGCGAACTATGTGCTCGTCTTCATCTTTTTTGGAACGTTCATGGAACGCTCCGGCATGGGCCGCTTCTTCATCGAGCTGCCGCTGGCGATTGCCGGGCGGACGGCGGGGGGCCCGGCCAAGGTTTCGGTCCTCGCCTCCGCAGTGTTCGGATCGATCAGCGGCAGCACCCTCGCGAACATCGTTTCCACGGGCGCCTTTACCATCCCGCTCATGAAGCGCGTCGGATTCAAGCCGCACGTCGCCGGCGCAGTCGAGAACAGCGCATCGCTGGGCGGTCAGCTGTTGCCTCCGGTCATGGGCTCTGGCGCCTTCGTCATGTCCGAGATTACCGGAGTGCCCTACGTCCAGATCATGGCCATCGCGATCGTGCCGGCCTTGATCTACATGCTGTCGATCGGCTTCATCGTGCATTTCGAGGCCAAACGCAGCGGAATTCGCGGCATGGAGTCGGGGGAGGTGGAGCTGGCCACGACAGTGTTGCGCCGTGGCTGGTTCCATGTCGGGCCCTTTGTAGTTCTGCTGGGATTTCTGATCGCCGGGTACTCCCCGGATTGGTGCGCGGTCATGGCGATCGCTTCCATCGTCCTGATCAACTGGATGCGCGTGCTGCTTGCCTGGCTTTCGCCGAGCCAGTTTCCGAGGCCCGGCGATGTGCTTGGGCCGCGCGGTATTCGGGACGCCCTGATCGCGGGCGCCGAGAACTCGCTGATCGTGGGTTCGGTTGCCGCCGCCGTCGGCCTCATCGTCGGTGTCGTGGCGCTGACGGGGCTCGGGCTGAAGATGAGCCACCTGATCGTGAGTCTAGCGAGCGGCAATCTGCTGATCGCAATTGTCCTAGTGGCGTTGGCCTCTCTGCTGCTCGGGATGGCCCTGCCCATCACGGCCTCCTATCTGGTGCTCATTGTGCTCGCGGGGCCAGCGCTCCAGGAAATGGGGGTCGCCCTGATCGCGGCACACATGATCGTCTTCTGGCTCAGCCAGGACTCCAACATCACTCCACCGGTCTGTCTTGGCGCCTATGTGTCCGCCTCGATCGCAGGAGCCGATCCGTGGAAAACGGGCTGGACCAGCTTCCGGTTTGCCAAGATGCTCTACGTCATGCCGTTGCTGTTCGCCTTCACGCCAATTCTCATGACGGGCACCGCGACGGCAACGGCCTGGGCGATGGTGACCGCGACGATGGGAATGATCGCGTTCTCGGCCTGGACGATGGCTTGGCTGCATCGCCGTACGACGTGGCCGGAATGGTTGTTGCTCGGAATCCTGGCGCTGTTCTGCTTCATGCCGGCCACCACCGAGTTGCCGGGAGGGTTGAGTGGATGGGAGCTCAACATCGTCGGGGTGCTCGGTCTGGCAGCGGTCTATCAGTGGCAGCGGATCCGGCCGCGCGTTCGCGTGCGCGCCGGTGCGACGTGAGCACAGTAACCTTTCCGGCACTCGGTCGTCACCGCGTGACCGACGCAAGCACATTATTTCTCGATCGAAGAGATAGGAGCCTCAGACCAATATTTTGACCATACGGGATCGACCGGGCCGCTGCGGCTTCGCTATCGCTGTTCGCCGCCACGATCTCATCGTGCTGTCGGCAGGGGCGCGCCTGACCGAAGAGTGGTGGACGATGTCCGTTTAGGGTCCTTGCCTGCCCCAGACAGAGTGACTACGATTTTCAAATTCAGCGTTTGGAATGGGGCGGACCTGTGTTTCGTGCCGTGGAATGTCTTCTCCGCCCCAAGGTCATCGCGATCATTGGCGCTTCGGACTCCAGCCGCGGCGGCTGGGCGCAGGACATCTATAACAACCTGGAGTACTGCGGCTTCCCGGCCAAGCTCTACCTGGTCAATCCCAAGCGCCGCGAATTGTGGGGCCGGCCGGTCTATCCAAATTTCGCCGCGATACCGGAGCCGGTCGATCTCGCCCTGACGATCGTCCCCTCGGCGGCCATCCCCGATACGCTCGCCGAAGCGGCCGCCAATGGCTTGAAGTGTGCGCTGATCTATGCCGCGCAATTCGGCGAGGGCGGCGACACCGAGGGTTTGCGCCGCGCGCAAGCGCTGAAAGCCCTTTGCGACACCCATGGATTGCGCGTGTCCGGTCCCAACTGCATGGGCTCGCTGGCGCTGCGCGAAAAGCTCCTGCTCTACCCCGCCAAGCGCGTGCGCTCGCTCCGCCTCGGCTCGGTC
>WHTM01000052.1 GCA_009377755.1 Hyphomicrobiales bacterium
CTGACCCCCAGATTCGTAGTCTGGTGCTCTATCCAGCTGAGCTACGGGCGCGTGCCGGTCCGGGGCGAAGCCCCGGTCAGGGCGCGGGCATAGCTATAGGCTTGGTCAGCCATTGGCAAGGGTTGGCCGGGAGGCATAGTTCCTCCTCGCGGTTCGCAACCGCAGTTGTTGAAGCGTAATCCGGCGAAGTGGGAACCGGTTCGCCGCAATATTGCGCGACAAATCAAGAAATCTACGGTCCGGTCCTATTCAACTGGATCGGATCGGACTCGGGCGGTGAAGTCCTCTCTGCCAGGACCGCCGAGCAAGCGGCATGACCGGCGGATCGCGCGGAGACTGGCTGCTTCACGCGGAGGTCATGCCCGTGCGCGTTCCCCGCGGCGCGCGTCGAGCTCCACCGCCCGGTCCGGAATTGTGATGCGGATGGTCGCCCCGATGGTGCCGTCGACCAGGCGAATGTCGCCGCCATGGGCGCGCACCAGCTCAGCGGCAATGGCGAGGCCGAGGCCGGCGCCCCCGGTCCGCGTCGAGCCCTGGAAGGCCTCGAACAGATGTGCCCGCGCCTGCGGCGAGAAACCGGGCCCCGTATCCGAAGCCTCGATCACGACGACCGAGCCCTCGCGTCGTCCAGCGATGCGAATCTGATCGCGGTCGGGATCGCGCTCGCCGCGCGAGTCCAGCGCCTGCGCGGCGTTGCGGGCGAGGTTCAGCAGAATACGGAACAGCTGATCCTGGTCGGCATCGACCGTCAGGCCGCGCTCGATGGCGGTGAGCCAGCGGACGGCGGAGTCGGCCCCGAGGCCGAGCGTCTCGTGAACCTCGTCGACCAGCGGTTCCAGCGGCAGGAGCTTGCGCACCGGTGCCGCCTCCTGGGCGCGGCCATAGGACAATGTCGACTGGCAGAAATCGATCGCGCGCTCGAGCGCGCGCATCAACTTCGGCGCGAACCGCTGCACCCGCGGGTCGGGCAGGCTCGTCAACTGATCGGAGAACAATTGCGCCGAGGCGAGCAGGTTGCGCAGGTCGTGGTTGATTTTCGACACCGCCAGACCGAGCGCCGCGAGCCGGCTCTTCTGGTGCAGCATCGAGGCGAGCTCGCGCTGCATCGCCGCCAGCTCACGTTCAGTGGTGCCGATCTCATCCCGGCGGCCCGACTCGCGGATGACACGAACCGGATTCTCCGGGTCATCGCGGAACGCGGTCATGTTTTCCGTGATGCGGCGCATCGGCCGCACCAGCAGATAATGCAGCGCGAGATAGACGAGTGCCGCGGTGACTCCCGAGATCACCAGCGACAGCAGCAGGATGTTGACGGAGAAACGCAGCATCGCCTGGCGCAGCGGCGCCTCGTCCATGACGATTTCCAAGAACTCGCCGTTGCGCGGCGCCGGCCCGACCACGCGCATGACGTCCTTGCCGCGGCCGAACAACGTCGCGAAGGCATCGATAATCGCCGAGATCGCGGTGACGTTGCGCATGTCGATGTCATGGTCGATCGCCGGCGGGATATCGGAGTTCGCCAGCAGGCGCCGCTGATTGCCCATCTTCATGACAACCGCGCGCGCGCCGACGCTGTCGAGAAGCTGCCGGGCGAGGCTTTCCGGCACCATGCCGCTCGGCGCCGCGTCGAGCACGAGCGCCGCCGTATTGGCGGCCGCAAGGCGATCGCTGAG
Source organism: Hyphomicrobiales bacterium (assembly GCA_009377755.1). Lineage (GTDB taxonomy): Bacteria > Pseudomonadota > Alphaproteobacteria > Rhizobiales > Xanthobacteraceae > WHTM01. The sequence continues at coordinate 1,674 of WHTM01000052.1, forward strand.
CCAGTTCAACCGGAAATTGGCGATCGAGGGCAAATAGATCAGCACCTCCGCGATCATCACGAAGACGACCGTGAGCATCAGCAGCTTGCCTGAAAGTCCCAGACGCGGCGCGGGACCCGCCCGCTCTGCCGCCGCGACCCTGTCGTCCATGTCCTTGGCTCTGTGGTGCGGTGTGGAATCAGCCAAACCGACGCAGAAAACTTATGATGCGCCGCACAAAAGGCGACGTCAAACTGGGCGTATAATAGCTGATGGCGGCGCGCTTACCGATTTCCGCAAGAGTCGGATAGGGCATGACAAATTCCGTCATCGCGCGAATCTTGAGGCCCTGGCCGATGGCCAGCGTCCAGATGCTGATCAGTTCGCCTGCCCCGGCGCCCACGATGGTGGCGCCGAGAATCCTGCCGCGCCGCGTCGCCACGACCTTGATGTGCCCGTGGGTTTCGCGTTCCGCCTGCGCGCGATCGTTCTCGTGGTACGGCCAGCGCAGGATGCGCACTTGCTTGTGCCGCTGCCGCGCCTCGGCCTCGGTCAGGCCGACATGCGCCAGTTCCGGCTCGGTATAGGTGACCCAGGGAATGGCATCGCTCCTCATCTTCGCAGGCAGACGGAACAGCGCGTTGCGGATCACGATCCCGGCATGCGCGTTGGCGACGTGGGTGAATTGCAGTCCGCCGGCGACGTCACCGATCGCGTAGACGCGCTTGTTGGTGGTCCGCAGCCCCGTGTCGACGACGATGCCGCGGCGCTCCACCTTGACCCGCGCCTTATCGAGATCGAGCCCCTCGACGACCGGACGGCGGCCGGCCGCCACCAGCAGATGGCTGCCTTCGATGGTTTCAGTGTGCGCGTCATCGTCCGCAGCGGCGAGCATGACGATGAGCCTGGTGCGCATTTTCGCCACCGATGCGATGCGCACGCCAGCGCGCACCACGACGCCTTCGCGCTCGAGCTGATTGAGCACGATCTGCGCGCACTCCGGATCGTCCTTGGCGAGCGGCTGCGCGGCTTCCAGCACCGTCACGTCGGAACCCAGCCGCCGGAACGCTTGCGCCATTTCGAGCCCGATCGGTCCGGCGCCGATGACGATCAGATGTTTCGGCAGGATGCGCAGGTCGAACACCGTCTCGTTGGTCAGGTGCGGCGTCTCTGCGAGGCCGAGGATCGGCGGCAGCGCTGCGGTCGAACCCGTGGCGATGACAAAGCGGCGCGCCCGGATCTCGAACTCGTCGTCGTCGACCACCACCGTCCGGTCATCCTTGAAACGTGCCGTACCCTCGATCACGCGGACACCTAACCCGGTGAACCGCGCCTTGGAATCATTCGGCGCGATCGCGTCGATGACGCCGTGGACGTGGGCATGCACCTCGCGGAAGTCGACCGCCAACCGCTGCGCCTTGATTCCAAACAGGGCTGCATTGCGGATCGTTTCGGCGCGCTTGCCGGCCGCCAGCAACGCCTTGGACGGAACGCAGCCGGTGTTGAGGCAATCGCCGCCCATCTTGTCCCTCTCGATCAGCACCACCGGCACGCCGAAGGCCGCCGCGGCGGCGGCCACCGAAAGGCCGCCGGAGCCTGCGCCGATGACGCAGATATCGGGCGTCAACACCTCCATGATCACTTCCCCCGAACGTGCGTCATTTTACCGTCGGCGCTCGATCTTTTCACAAAACCGGCTCAATTTTGCCGATCATGCGCTATTGTGGCGGCCGTTGCGCCTGGCGGCGGGCCCGCCAGCGCTTCACGACGACCGGTATCAGCGCGATGATTCCGAGCGCGACCAGCGCCGCCATCAATTGCGGCGTGAGCACGTGCGTCGGATCGAAATGCACCCGGCAATCGGTTCGCCCGGCGGCGGTGCAAGCTTGAAAGGACGCGACTTGGGCCGCGATGACGCTGTCGAGTCCCGCGCCCGCCAGCGAAAACGCGAAGGTCGCCGGAATAATGCCGATCATGGTAGCGGCAATGAAGGTCGGCAGCGGCACCGCCACCAGTGCGGCGGCAAGGTTCACCAGGAAGAACGGGAACGCCGGGACTAGGCGGAGGAACAACAGGTAGTTGAATGCATCGGCCTGGATGTCCTCCGCGATCCTGGCGGCGCGCGGCCCAGCGCGGCGCATCAGCGACTCGCCGACCGCGCTTTGCGCGATCTTGAAGATGATCGCAGCCCCGAAGGTGGCACTGACGACCGTTACCAAGGTACCGACGAAGGGGCCGAACAGAAAACCGCCGGCCAGCGTCAGCCACACCGCGCCGGGCACCGAAAGGGCGACCACAGCAATGTAAAGCAGGGCGAAGAGCGCGAGCCCTGCCAGCCGATGCTCGGCGATGAAGGCATCGATCGCCGTCCGGTGGCGGACCAGAGTCTCGAGCGACAGCGCTTGGCGCCAGTCCGACGTCAGCACGAGCGCCACCAGCAGCAGGACGACCACGACAGGCGCCAACCGCCACAGCAGCGGCCGAACGCGGCCGGCGAACGTGATTGCTGCGGCAGGATCCTGATCGGCGGACATCGGTTGACCTTGAACGGGGATCGAAGCGCGACGCCCGATCTCCGGGATCCTAACAGACGATTTCCGCCACAGGTCATCTCTCACCGTCTTTTGACGCCCCCGTGACCGGCCGCGCGGCCCGTCCGTCGCATGTCCGTCGCATGTCCGTCGCATTGACGCGGAAGCCGGGCCTCCGTATAAGCGCGCAACCTTGTGCGCCGGGCGGGCGATCCGGCTTTATGACCCCACTTTTCGGGTCTGGCGGCGCGCTTTTTGACCGGCGGAGACGAGATTCGTGAAGCGGACCTATCAACCGAGCAAGCTGGTGCGCAAGCGGCGGCACGGGTTCCGCGCCCGCATCGCCACCAAAGGTGGCCGCAAAGTGGTCGCGGCGCGCCGTGCCCGCGGACGCAAGCGGCTTAGCGCCTGACGCGCCCGGTGCGACCCAGGTCGATGCCGACGCATCGGCGTGGACTACTGCCCCACTGATGAATGACTAATGGGCTGGTTTTTCTCAGCATTTCGGTTCCGGATGTTGGGGGTTGCCCACACGGTGGCCATGAGCGCGGACGGACATGCAGCGGTTGCGGCAACGAGCCGATTTCCTCAAGGCGGCGACCGGTTCGAAGGCGCCAGCGGGACCGTTCGTGCTGCAGGCAATCAAGCGGGATGAAGACGGCTCGCCGCGGATCGGCTTGACCGTGTCGAAGAAAGTCGGAACCGCGGTCGAGCGGAACCGCGTGCGGAGACGGCTTCGCGAAATCGTGAAACAGTCCGCGGCGATGATGCGTCCGGGCTATGATTATGTGCTGGTTGGACGTCGGGCTGCGTTGCAGGAACCATTCGCCCGCATGGCCGCCGCTTTCGATGCGGCGGTGCGGCGCGTGCATGCAGCACCGGCAGGCCGTATCGCGAAGCCGGCAGCACGGCACTGAGAGACCGCAATGACGGACCAGAAGAACACCATCCTCGCGATTATCCTCTCGGCCATCGTGCTGATCGCGTGGCAGTACTTCTACGGCATGCCGCAGATGGAGAAGCAGCGGCAGGTCGCTCAGCAGCAACAGCGCACGCAACAACAGGCGCCGGTGCCGGGTGCGCAACAGGCGCCGGGCACACAGCCGGTCCCCGGCGTGCCGGGCCAGGCGCAGCAGCCGTCGGCCAACGTGCCGCTGGCGCCTGGACAGCCGCCGGCGACAATACCGGGGCAGCCACTCACCCGCGCCGCCGTCATCGCAGCGGCTCCCCGCATTGCGATCGAGACGCCGAGCCTGAGCGGATCGATCGCACTTAAGGGCGGGCGGATCGACGATCTCTCGCTGATCAAGTACCGCCAGACCGTCGATCCCAAATCACCGCCGATCATCCTACTGTCGCCGTCAGGCAGCCCGGAGCCGTTCTACGCCGAGTTCGGCTGGGTCGCGGCGCCAGGCACCCAGCAGCCGCTGCCGAACGCCGAGACCGTATGGCAGCGGCAGGGATCCGGCGCGCTCGGCGTCGGGCGGCCGGTGACGCTGACATGGGACAACGGGCAAGGCCTGACGTTCCGCCGCACCCTCGCGGTCGACGACAAGTACCTGTTCACGCTCAAGGATGAGGTGAGCAACAACGGCTCGGCGCCGGTGACGCTGCATCCCTATGCGTTGATCTCGCGTCACGGCACACCGCAGACGCTCGGCTATTATATCCTGCACGAAGGTCTGGTGGGCGTGCTCGGCCAGCAGGGTCTTCAGGAAGTGACCTACAGCTCGATCGAGGACAAGAAGGAGATCACCTTCGACGTCACCAACGCCTGGTTCGGCATCACCGACAAGTACTGGGCGGCAACCCTGGTGCCTGAGACCACGCAGCACCTGCGCGCACGATTTTCCGCCGGCATGCTTGGCACCGTGAAGACCTACCAGACCGATTACCTGCAGGACGCGCAAACCATCGCCCCCGGCGCGACCGGCGCTGTCGACACACGGCTGTTCGCCGGCGCCAAGGAGACCAACGTCGTCGACTCCTACGACCGGCAGCTCAAGCTCAACCGCTTTGAGCTCCTGATCGACTGGGGCTGGTTCTACTTCATCACCAAGCCGCTGTTCTCGGTGATGGACTGGCTGTTCCACTATTTCGGCAATTTCGGCGTGGCGATCCTGATCGTCACCGTGCTGATCAAGATCGTGTTCTTCCCGCTTGCCAACAAGTCCTACGCATCGATGGCGAAGATGAAGGCCGTTCAGCCACAGATGATGGCGGTCCGCGAGCGCTACGCCGACGACAAGATGAAGCAGCAGCAGGCGATGATGGAACTGTACAAGCAGGAGAAGATAAATCCGCTTGCCGGCTGTCTGCCGATTCTCATCCAGATTCCGGTGTTCTTCGCGCTCTACAAGGTGCTGTTCGTCACCATCGAGATGCGGCACGCGCCGTTCTTCGGCTGGATCAAGGACTTGGCCGCGCCGGATCCGACGACGATCTTCAACCTGTTTGGACTGATCCCGTGGGACCCCTCGGCCATTCCGGTGCTCGGCCCGTTCCTGATGATCGGCGCCTGGCCGCTGATCATGGGCGTGACCATGTGGTTCCAGATGAAGCTCAACCCGTCGCCGCCCGACCCGACGCAGAAGATGATCTTCGACTGGATGCCGGTGATCTTCACCATCATGCTGGCGAGCTTCCCCGCCGGTCTGGTGATCTATTGGGCCTGGAACAACGCGCTCTCGGTGACGCAACAGGCCTTCATCATGCGCCGGCACGGCGCCAAGATCGAGCTGTGGGATAATCTGAAGGCGCTGGTGCCGAAGAAGAAGAAGGCGGAGGAGAAGGCGGGGCGCTGACTTTTCCGCACGCAAGGAGGCCGGCGTGGCCGACCGCGCGCTCACCATCCGCCCTGCTCTCGCCGCCGACTCCGAGTCGATCTGGGCGGTCCTCGAACCGATCATCCGTGCCGGCGAAACCTATCCGCTGCCCCGGGACATGAGTCGCGCCGAGGCGCTCGCCTACTGGCACCAGCCGGATCATGCGGTATTCGTGGCCGAGGAGGATGGCGCCGTTCTCGGCACCTACTACCTGCGCGCCAATCAAAAGGCGGGCGGCTCGCATGTCGCCAATTGCGGCTACATGACCGCGGCGCAGGCGACCGGCCGCGGCATCGCGCGCGCAATGTGCATGCATTCCCTCGAGCGGGCCAAGGCGCGCGGCTTCCGCGCCATGCAGTTCAATCTCGTGATCGGCACCAACGCGCCGGCGGTGCACCTCTGGCAGAGTTGCGGCTTCGCCATTGTCGGCCGCCTGCCCGGCGCGTTCCTGCATCCGGCGCACGGGTATGTGGATGCGCTGGTGATGTACAGGCAGCTTTGATTCGCACGGGCCTCGCCGCGCTTCGCCCACCCCTCCAGGGGAGGGTGAAGAGTTCGCCCTTGGCCCTCCTCTGCCAAACCGCGATAGTGTCCGAATGAGCGAAGCCTCCACCGACACCGCCTTCACCCCGGCCGAAATCGAATCCGGACGCAAGCTGTTCGCCGGCGACTGGCAGTTCGTCTGGGCGGCCAGCTCGATCGAGACGCTGCCGCCAGCACAAGGCATCGAGATCGCCTTCGCCGGCCGCTCCAATGTCGGCAAGTCGAGCCTGATCAACGCGCTCACCGGCCGCAAGGCACTGGCGCGCACCTCGCATACACCCGGCCGCACCCAGGAGCTGATCTTCTTCTCGGCGGGCGCCGGTCTGACCATCGTCGACATGCCCGGCTACGGCTATGCGTCCGCCGCCAAGACCAAGGTCGCCGCCTGGACCGCGCTGATCCATGCGTACCTCCGGGGCCGCGCCAATCTGGCGCGGGTCTATGTTCTGGTGGATTCCAGGCACGGGCTGAAACCAGCCGACGCAACCGTGCTAGATTCGCTGGAGCAGGCGGCGGTGAGCCATGAGGTCGTGCTCACCAAGGCCGACCAGACCAAGCCGGCGGAACTGGCGGCAATGCTGGACGCCATCCGTTCCGCTCTCGCGAAGCGTCCGGCCGCTTATCCGGACGTACTCATGACATCGGCGCGCACGGCCGAGGGCATTCCGGAGCTGCGCGCCGCGATCGCCCGCCTTGCCGCGGAGCGAACCTAGTGTCCCGAATTCGAAGTTCGCCCGATCTTGCGGCAATCTCTGAGCGAACTTCGAATTCGAAGGGCACTAGCAACGTATTGATTCTAGTGTCGCTTTGATTTCGGAAGTTCGCTCGGAGGACGCTGGAAATTCAGGCGAACTTCGGATTCGGGACACTCGCTGGAGGGGAAGCCATGATGTCGATCCTGCTGGTTATCGCCGGGCTGATGGGCGCCGCTGGAATCACATTGTCGGCGGTCGGAACGCATGCTTATCCGGGCGCCGGACTCGAGAGCGCCGGCCAGATCCTGCTGTTCCATGCCGCCGCCATTATGGCCATGGTCGCGGCGATCGACCGGGGCCTGCTGTCGCGGACGTTCGGCGTGGCCGGGGCGGCCGGCCTCGTGCTCGGATCGCTCCTGTTCGCCGGCGACATCAGCCTGCCGATCTACGCCGGCGTCGGACTGTTCCCCAAGGCGGCGCCGGCGGGCGGCGTCATCCTGATCGTGAGCTGGATCGCGACGGCGGTCGCCGCCGCCACCCCCCCCGCCAGGGCCGCCTGAACAAACTGCCTCTTTTTCCTGGCAGCGGTGGCGGCTAAAACAGCGCCGCATACGCTAGACGGATTCGCCGCATGACCACCTCGCCCCAGGACCAAGCCCGCATTCTCTCCGAAGCGCTGCCGCACATGCAGCGCTACGACGAAGAGACCGTGGTCGTGAAATACGGCGGCCATGCCATGGGCGACGAGCAGACCGCGCGCAATTTCGCCCGCGACATCGTCCTCCTGGAGCAGACCGCGATCAACCCGGTGGTGGTGCATGGTGGCGGGCCGCAGATCGGCGAAATGCTCAAGCGGCTCGGTATCAAGTCGGAGTTCGCCGCCGGCCTCCGCATCACCGACGCCGCCACCATCGAGATCGTCGAAATGGTGCTGGCCGGATTGATCAACAAGCAGATCGTGGGCTTCGTCAACGAGGCCGGCGGCAAGGCCGTCGGCCTGTGCGGCAAGGACGGCAACATGGTGACGGCCCGCAAGGCGAGCCGCACGATTGTCGATCCTGGGTCGCGCATCGAGCAGGTCGTCGACCTCGGCTTCGTCGGCGAACCGGAACGGGTGGATACGACCGTGCTCGACCAGCTCCTTGGCCGCGAGCTCATCCCGGTGCTGGCGCCCGTCTGCGCCGGAACCAGCGGCGGCACCTACAACGTCAACGCCGACACCTTCGCGGGCGCCGTCGCCGGCGCGCTCAAGGCCAAGCGCCTGCTGCTGCTGACCGACGTGCCGGGCGTGCTCGACAAGTCGAAGTCGCTGATCAGCCAGATGACGGTGCAGGACGCCCGCCGGCTGATCGCCGACGGCACGATCTCCGGCGGCATGATCCCGAAAGTCGAGACTTGCATCTACGCGCTCGAGCAGGGCGTCGAAGGCGTCGTCATCCTTGACGGCCAGGTGCCGCATGCGGTGCTGCTGGAACTCCTGACCGACCACGGCGCGGGAACGCTGATCGGCAAATAATCGCCTCGCTTCACCCTCCCCTGAAAGGGGAGGGTCGGACCACCGAAGGTGGTCCCGGGAGGGGTGCCTCGTTGGACTTGAGACTTCATCTCCGCATACAGACCCCCACCCGACGAGCTTCGCTCGTCGACCTCCCCCTTTCAGGGGGAGGTAAAGCCGCGCTGGCCGCATTTCTCTTCCTCACCCTCCTCCCCGCCCCCGCCCGCGCCGACCTGCAAATCTGCAACCACATGAGCTATGTGGTCGAAGCAGCGCTCGGGCTCGAAGACGACAACGCGGTGGCGACTCGCGGCTGGTTCCGCATCGATCCGGGCCAGTGCCGCACGGTGCTGCAAGGCACGATCGAGGCGCAACGCATCCTGCTGCACGCCGAAGCGCTGCCGCTCTACGGCGCGCCGCCGCTGCCGCAGACCGGACACGCCGACCTGTGCATCGCGCGCGGCGACTTCATCATCGCCGCGGCGCGGGTCTGCACCCGCGCCGATCAACGGCTCGCCCGCTTCACCGAGGTCAAACCCGCGGACAGCGAGCGCGGACAGACGGTCAAGCTCGCCGAGGAGGCCGAGTACGACGATGCACAGGCGCGGCTCGCCGGCATCCAGCGCCTCCTGGTCATGGCCGGCTACGACGCCAATCCGATCGACGGCATTCAGGGCAAGAAGACCGATGCAGCGATCGCCCAATTCCTCAAGGATCGCAAATTGCCGGCAGATACCGTCAATTCCGCCGCATTCTTCGATACGCTGGTCGAAGCGGCGCAGCGGCCGGACGGCATCAACTTCGTCTGGTGCAACGAAACCACCTACGCAGTCATGGCGGCGCTGGGCGTGGAAAACCGCGGAACTATAGTCACCCGCGGCTGGTTCCGGATCGAAGCGGGACGCTGCCTGCGTCCCGACCTGCGCGACAAGCCGCGGCGGCTCTACAGCTATGCGGAAGCGGTCGATGCCGGTGGGCAGGTGGCAATCCGCGGCGGCAAGCGGCTCACCTGGGGCGGCGAAACCGTACTGTGCACGCGCAATGTGCGGTTCGAGCTCAGTGAACACGGCGACTGCCAGGCGCTCGGCCTGACCGGAGCCGGATTCGCCACGATCGATACCGCGCGGAGCGGCCCCGCGACGGTGCGGTTCACGGTGCCATAATGCCGAAGTCGCCCCGGTTCACCGGCGCGCCACGCGACTTTTCTAACGTCGAGACCTGGGTGTTCGACCTCGACAACACGCTCTATCCGCACCACCTCAACCTTTGGCGCCAGGTCGACGAAAAAATCCGCGACTACGTCGCCCGCTTCCTCGACATCTCCCACGAGGAAGCGTTCCGGTTGCAGAAGGACTACTACCGGCGCTACGGCACCACCATGCGCGGGATGATGACCGAGCACGGCATGCAGCCCGACGACTATCTCGACGTTGTGCACCAGATCGACCATTCGCCGCTCACACCCAATCCCGAACTGGGCTCCGCCATCGAGCAGCTTCCCGGACGCAAGCTCATCCTCACCAACGGCACGCGCAAGCACGCCGAAGCGGTGATGCGGCGGCTCGACATCGACCGGCACTTCGAGGACGTGTTCGACATCGCCGCCGCAAACCTGGACCCGAAGCCGTTGCCGCAGGTCTACGACCGGTTCCTCGCCCGGCATGGGGTCGATGCGGCCAAAGCCGCCATGTTCGAGGATCTGTCGCGAAACCTGGAAGTGCCACATACGCTCGGCATGACCACGGTGCTGGTCGTGCCGCAAGGCACACGCGAGGTGTTCCGCGAAGACTGGGAACTCGCCGGACGCGACGCGCCGCACGTCGACCATGTCACCGACGATCTGGCCGGATTTCTCAAAATAGTCGCCGCGCCACGACGGTGACGCGCAGCGATCAGGTCGTGAGCTGCTGCAACAGGGCCACGGCCCCGACAATGACGACCACCGCACCGGCAATCCGCAACGTCGGCGGATTGCCTAGCGCCGGCGCGACAAGGCGGCGGGCCACCATCAGAACGCCGAGGCCGATTGCCGATTGAATGACGGCGAGCCCCAGGATGTACGAAGCAAGCGGCGCCGGCTCGGCTCCGACGATAGATTCACCCAGCACATAGCCGTGCAGCAGGCCGGTGACGACAAACAGGGTGACCACGACGACGGTTTGCATTGGTTGACGCCACACCAGCAGCGCGCCGAGCAGCAGCAGCGAGATCGCGACAAGAATTTCTTCGGCAGGCACGGTGGTGCCACGCAGATGAATGGCGACGCCAACGAAAGTCGCCAGCACATAGCCGAGCACGGACATCGTGCCGCTCCGATGCAACACCGCAAGGCAACCGACCGCCACCACCGCCGCCAAGTGGTCAATTCCGATGACCGGATGGCCAAGGCCGGACAGCAGGCCCTCGATGAACGTGGTCGGCGTCATACCGCCCATCGGATGATGCGCCAATGCCGACGCGGCCGACGCCACCAGAGCCAGACTTGCCACGACCGTCTTTACCGCGTTGATCTTCACCGCACGCTTCCGTTCTTGATCCTGCTATCCAGCTTAGCCGACCCCGCCGGTGCAGCGAAGCCCCGTTCTCGCCCCGTTGACATTGGCCGGGGTGTCCGCAACACAGCGGCGGAACCTGGGGGATCGTGATGTCGACGCAACAGCTTGCCGCCACCATCGACGCCGCATTCGAAGATCGCAACAACGTCGGCCCCTCGACCAAGGGCGCCGTGCGCGACGCCGTGGAAACCGCGCTCGGGCTGCTCGATCGCGGCGAAGCGCGGGTCGCCGAACGCGGCGCCGACGGCACCTGGACGGTCAACCAGTGGCTGAAGAAGGCGGTGTTGCTCTCGTTCCGCCTCAACGACATGAGCGTCATCGGCGGCGGCCCCGGCCAGGCGGTGTGGTGGGACAAGGTGCCGTCGAAGTTCGACGGCTGGGACGCCGGGCGGTTTGGCGAGGCTGGCTTCCGCGCGGTGCCTGGCTCGATCGTACGCCGCTCCGCCTATATCGCACCCGGCGTGGTGCTGATGCCGTCGTTCGTCAATCTCGGGGCCTACGTGGATTCCGGCACGATGATCGACACCTGGGCGACGGTCGGCTCCTGTGCGCAGATCGGCAAGAACTGCCACATCTCCGGTGGCGCCGGTATCGGCGGCGTGCTCGAGCCGCTGCAGGCCGGGCCGGTCATCATCGAGGACAATTGCTTCGTCGGCGCGCGCTCCGAGGTGGCGGAGGGGGTGGTCGTGCGCGAGGGCTCAGTGCTCTCCATGGGCGTCTATCTTGGTGCCTCGACCAAGATCGTCGACCGCGACAGCGGCGACGTGCTGCAGGGCGAAGTGCCGCCCTACTCCGTGGTGGTGCCGGGCACCATGCCGGGCAAGCCGACCAACAAAGGCATGCCAAGCCCCGGGCTCTATTGCGTGGTGATCGTCAAGCGCGTCGACGAGAAGACGCGGGCGAAAACCAGCATCAACGAACTGCTGAGGGATTGACTGGGCTTTTGTCGAGCTCGGCTTCCTGAGCGGCACCCCGGGCCCGAGCCAATATGGCCCCGACCCGCTCGAAGGCCGTGCCTGATTGCGCGTGGGATTGACGGAAGGGCTGAAGCGGCCGATCTTTAGCCCATGAGCCGATTGATCACAATCACTGCTCGCTGGGACGACGAAGCACGCGTGTGGATCGCCACCAGCGAGAACGTGTCGGGTCTCGTCGTAGAGGCCGATACCTGGGCAGATATGATCGAGGAGGTACGGCTCGTTCTTCCTGACCTCCTCGAACTGTCCGGGCTGGCCGGGGACAGTCTATCGTTGACCTTCCGGGCCGAAGAGCACCTCGACCTCGCCCGCGCCTGATGGCTGACTTCTCGCGACCTCGTAGCCATCCTGCGCGGATATGGCTGCAACCTTGTCCGTCCGGGAAAGGAGAGCCACGAGACATGGTTCAGTCCCGTGAACGGGAAGTACTTCACGGTCCCCCGCTCGACCAAGTCACGGCACACCGCCAATGACGTTCTCAAGCAGGCAGGTCTGCCCAAGTCATTTTGACGCATGCCGCCCGATCCCCTAACCATTGCACGCGACCTGATCCGCTGCCCGTCGGTGACCCCGGCGGAGGGCGGAGCTTTGGCCTATCTGGCCGATCTCTTGCAGCGCGCCGGATTCGCCGTGCACCGCATGACGTTCTCCGAGCCCGGCACGCCGGATGTCGAGAACCTCTATGCGCGCATCGGCAGCACATCGCCGCACCTGATGTTTGCCGGCCATACCGACGTCGTTCCTCCGGGTGAGGACTCGGCCTGGCGGCATCCCCCGTTCGCGGCGGAGATCACCAGCGGGATGCTCTACGGCCGCGGCGCCGTCGACATGAAAGGCGGTATCGCCTGCGCGGTCGCGGCGGTGCTCGACCATCTGGCCACGACCGGAGCCACGCCGAAGGGCTCGACCTCGTTCCTGATTACCGGGGACGAGGAAAGCGTCGCCATCAACGGAACCGTGAAGCTGCTGCGCTGGGCCGCCGAACGCGGCGAGCGCTTCGATCATTGCATTCTGGCCGAGCCGAGCAACGTCGAGACGCTCGGCGACATGATCAAGATCGGCCGCCGCGGCTCGCTCAACGGCACGCTGATCGTCACCGGACATCAGGCGCATGTCGCCTATCCGCACCGCGGCGAGAATCCGATCCGTGGGCTGGTGCAGATTCTCGCAGCGCTGATGGCCGAGCCGCTCGATGCCGGCAATGCGAACTTCCAGCCGTCGAACCTGGAATTCACCTCGGTCGATGTCGGCAACCTGACGGTGAACGTGATTCCCGGCGAGGCGCGGGCGCGCTTCAATATCCGCTACAACGACCATCATACGCAGGAGTCGCTCAAGGCGCTGATCGAGCGGCGCGCCGCCGAGGCCGGTCCGGTGCGGCATGCGTTTGTGTGGGATGCCTCGAACGCCGATGTGTTCGTGACAGCGCCGGGCCCTTTCACCGATCTCGTCGCCGGCGCCATCGCGGCGGTGACCGGACGCGAGCCGAAACTCTCGACCTCCGGCGGCACTTCCGATGCCCGCTTCATCAAGGATTATTGCCCGGTGGTGGAGTTCGGGCTGGTCGGGCAGACCATGCACCAGGTCGACGAGCGCGTGCCGGTCGCCGATTTGGAGGAGTTGACCGCGATCTATCGACAGATCTTGGAGCGGTATTTTGCCTGAGCGGGCAGCGAACTCGCTTCCCTCCCCCCTTTGAGGGAGAGGGAAGAGAGCCCGCCGGTCGCGCAGCGCGTCCCACCAGCCTCAATAATCCACCCGCACCAGATACAGCCCCTCTGCCGGCGCGACCGGCCCGCAGGCGCTGCGATCCCTGGCCGTGAGCGCGGTCGCGAGATCGTCCGCGCTCCACCGGCCTTCCCCAACCCAGACCAGCGAACCGACCATCGAGCGAACCTGATGGTGCAGGAACGAGCGGGCGGAAGCGTTGATGTGTAGTTCGGTCCCGTCACGCTCGACGTCGAGCCGGTCGAGCGTCTTCACGGGCGAGGCCGCCTGGCATTCGGCGGAACGGAATGTCGTGAAATCGTGCTTGCCGACCAGGCATTGCGCCGCCGCCTGCATCGCCGGGGCATCGAGGGGCTTCGGCACCCGCCAGGCACGGCCGCGGTCGACCGCCAGATCGGCGCGGCGGTTGACGATCCGATACCGGTAATGCCGCGCCACCGCCGAGAAGCGCGCTTCGAATGTGTCCGGCACCTTGTCCGCCGCCAGCACCGCGACGGGATACGGCCGCAGACAGGCGTTGATACCGTCGCGCAGCTTGTCGCCGCGCCACGCGCGGATGAGATCGACGTGCGCGACCTGCCCGAGCGCATGCACGCCGGCGTCCGTGCGCCCGGCGCCCTGCACCGGCACCGTCTCCTGCGTCAGGGACTGTATCGCGTTGGTCAGAGCCCACTGCACCGACGGCCCAACGGCCTGGATCTGCCATCCCACGAACGGCCCACCGTCATATTCGATCAGCAACTTGTAACGAGGCATCGCGTTGATACTTCAGCCGAGCACGGCACCGGCCGCAACCGACACGCCGCGGAGAAAGTCCGCCGTTCGCATCGGCTGACGGCCTGCCCGTTGCAGCGCGGCCATGCGAATCGCGCCGCTGCCGCAGGCAATTGTCAGCCGGTCGTCGAGAACGGTACCCGGCGGTCCCGAGCCGTCCGCGCGCGTCGTCCGCAGCACCTTGACGCGGACCGGCTGGCCGGCGTCGGCGGGAATCTCGCACCACGCGCCGGGAAACGGCGACAATCCGCGGATATGGTCGTGCACTGCTTCGGCCGGCTGCGACCAGTCGATGCGCGTCTCGTTCTTGTCGATCTTCGCCGCATAGGTGACGCCGTCCTGTGGCTGCGGCGTCAGCACCAGCGCACCGCGTTCGAGCGCGCCGAGCGCGCGCAGCATCAGGTCGGCGCCGAGCGGCGCCAATGTGTCGTGCAGTTCCCCCGCAGTCATGTCGGGGCCGATCGTCACGCGTTCCGCCGTTGCCATGGCGCCGGTGTCGAGACCCTCATCCATCCGCATGACGGTGACTCCGCTCTCCGTGTCGCCCGCCATGATCGCGCGGTTGATCGGCGCCGCACCGCGCCAGCGCGGCAGCAGCGACGCATGGATATTGAAGCAGCCGAGCGGAACCGCATCGAGCACCGACTTCGGCAGGATCAGCCCGTAGGCGACCACCACCGCGGCATCGGCGCCGTGTGCGGCGAATTCCGCCTGTGTGTCGCCGGTGCGCAAGGTGTTGTGGGTGAGCACGGGCAGCCCGAACTGCCGGGCGGCGCGTTCCACCGGCGACGGCTGCAGCTCCATGCCGCGCCCGGCCGGCTTAGGCGCACGAGCGTAGACCGCGGCGACGTCGTAGCCGCGGCCGACCAGCTCGACCAGCGGCGGCACCGCGAAGTCGGGCGTGCCCATGAAGATGAGGCGAAGGGGCATGGGGGTTTATCGACTGTCGGACTTGTTCGACCTATGCCGGCACGAACGGATTCACCAGATCAATCCCGAGGTGGTCGAAACCGGAGACGTCGCGCGTTGCCAAGGTCGCACCATGCGCCAAGGCGACTGCAGCGATCAGCGCATCCATGATGCCGATCGGCCGCGCCCGCCGCTCGCGCTGTGCCAGGATGCGGCCGTAAGCATGGGCGCAATCGCGGTCAACTGGAATGACCCGATCAGCGAAGACGCTCTCTTGGAAATTCCGAACCGCTTCATCGAGGATGTCGCGCCGCCGTCCCACCGGAAGCCGTTCTATGCCATACCGCAGTTCGGCCAGCACAGGCGTACAGAGAAAAAGCTCCGCCAGCCTCTGCGCGTTAAGCCATCGCTGCAGTTCCGAGTTTCGAGGACCTCGCAGCGATTCGGAAACAACATTGGTGTCGAGCAGAATCATTCAAACTCGACCGGCTTTGGATACTCCTCCACCTCAAAGATGAGATCGTCGCCGCGATATTCGTCAGGGACCAACGAAAACATATACGTCCCGAGCTTTCCCGGCGGAATCACCGGACGTTCAGGAGGCTTCGTCTCCAGCCCCCGGCGGACCAAGTCCTTCAGCTCATCCGAAAGGCTGTGCTGGCTCCGGCGCGCGCTTTCCTTGATCCGCCGTTTCAGGCTGGGATCGACATCGCGCATCAACATATCGGCCATCGGCAATGCTCCATTTTGATATCAACGATATCATATAATCCTTGAGCGGCAAAAGATCAATCCAGCCTACGCCTCCTCCGCCTCCCGCTTTGCCGCCTTGGTGAACCGCTTAATCACCATGCTGCGCTTGAGCTTCGACAGATAGTCGATGAACAGCACCCCGTTGAGGTGGTCGATCTCATGCTGCAGGCAGGTGGCGAGCAGTCCTTCGGCCTCGATCTCCTGGACTTTCCCGTCGAGATCCAGGTGACGGACTTTGACCTTCGCCGGACGCTCCACCTCCTCGTAGTATTCGGGAATCGAGAGACAGCCTTCCTCGTGCGTAGCGTTCTCGTCCGAGCGCCACAGCACCTCCGGATTGACGAAGACCCGGGGGTCCTTGGGCTCGTCCTTCTTGGCCAGATCCAACGTGACCACGCGCTGCGGCACGCCGACCTGGATCGCCGCGAGGCCGATGCCCGGCGCGTCGTACATGGTCTCGAACATGTCCTCGACCAACCGGCGCAGGTCGTCATCCACAGCCTGTACCGGCGCCGAGACCAGCCGCAGCCGCGGATCGGGCAATTTGATGATATTTCGCAAAGCCATTCGCGGCGATGTAAGCGGCGGCATCTGCCGGGTCAATCGCCAGTCAATCGCCGACTCACCTTGCGCCCGCCATCGAAATGATGTTCTCTTTTTGTTCGCTCCTGCTGCCGAGTCGGTGAGGGGCCGAATCGGGTAGGAGTACGCCATGAGCGAAACCATTCTCGTTGCCATCATCAGCCTGATTGCTGGCGGCGCGATCGCCGCCGTCGTCCTGCTGCTGCGCCCGAAGCCGGCCGCGCCTGCGGACCCGGCCGTCGAGCGCCTGGTGGAACTCCACCGGCTGCAAGCGGAATCGAGCGGGCACATGCGGGCGCTGGGCGACATGCTGGCGCACAAGCAGGCCGAACTGCAGCGCAGTGTCAGCGAGCGCCTCGATTCGCTGTCGCAGCGGGTCGGCCTGTCGCTACAGACCTCGACGCAGAACACGGTCGACAACCTGCAGAAGCTCAACGAGCGGCTGGTGGTGATCGACAATGCTCAGAAGAACATCACCGACCTCGCCTCGCAGGTGACCTCGCTGCAAGGCGTGCTGGCCAACAAGCAGTCACGCGGCGCGTTCGGCCAGGGGCGGATGGAGATCATCGTCCAGGACGGCCTGCCGAAGGGTTGCTACGAGTTCCAGCACACGTTGTCGAACCGGTCGCGACCCGACTGCGCGGTATTCCTGCCCGACGGGCGCCCGCTGGTAATCGACGCCAAGTTTCCGCTCGAGGCCGTGACCGCGTTCCGCGAGGCCAAGAGCGACGATGAACGAAAACAGGCGGCCGCCCGCCTGCGCCAGGATATCGGCAAGCATATCGGCGATATTTCGCAGAAATACCTCATTCCCGGGGAGACTCAGGACCAGGCGCTGATGTTCGTGCCGTCGGAGTCGGTCTACACCGAGTTGCACGACAACTTCGACGACATGGTGCAGCGCGCGTACCGCGCCAAGGTGGTCATCGTGTCGCCGTCTTTGCTGATGCTGGCTATCCAGGTCGTTCAGCAAATCCAGAAAGACGCGCGCATGCGCGAGGCCGCCGACCAAATCCATGCCGAGGTCGGTTACTTGATGGATGACCTGCGGCGGCTGCAGGAGCGAGTTGGAAAACTGAAAGGCCATTTCGGCCAGGCAAACGATGACCTGCGGCAACTCGAAATCTCGGCGGAGAAGATCGAAACGCGTGCGACACGGATCAGGGAAGTCGAGTTCGACGGCGGCGACGAGCGGACGCCGACGCTCATGCCGCCAAAGGTGCACCCGCTGACGGCGGCGGAGTAGCGAGCCTGTCGTTCCGGGGCCGCCGAAGGCGGAACCCATAACCACCGGAACTAGCAATAGCGGAGATCGTGCCACATCGGATTACAGGGGTTATGGATTCCGGGCTCCCGCGCCTTGCGCGGGCCCCGGAATGATCGTGCCATGACCACCACGCCGCAAGCCGAATCCACCCCTGCCCGCCCGAGCTTCGCCGACGCCGTCACGGTGTTCTTCAAGCCGCGGGTGCTGATCGTGCTGCTGCTGGGCTTCGCCTCGGGCGTGCCGCTGGCGCTGTCCGGTTCGACGCTCGCGGTGTGGATGACCGAGAGCGGCGTCGATCTCAAAACCATCGGCCTGTTCACCCTCGTCGGCCTTCCCTATACCTTCAAATTCCTGTGGGCGCCGCTTGTCGACGCGATCAACGTGCCGCTGCTGTCGCGCTGGCTCGGACGCCGTCGCGGCTGGCTGGTGTTCTCGCAACTCATCCTGATCGGTACGATCGTCTTCCTTGGTATCCAGAATCCGGTCGCGGCACCCGCAATGGTCGCCTTCGGCGCGGTGCTGGTCGCCGCGGCGTCGGCAACCCAAGACATCGTCATCGACGCGTTCCGCGTCGAGAGCCTCGACACCAGCGAACAGGCGGCCGGCATGGCCGGCTATGTGGCCGCCTACCGCATCGGCATGCTGGCCTCGGGTGCCGGCGTGCTGGTGCTGGTGACCTGGCTTGAGTCGATCGGCGCCGACCGCGGCACCGTCTGGGCCTGGGGCTATGCGGCGGCCGGCGCTGCGATGATTGTGGGACTCGCCGCCACCCTGCTGGCGCGCGAGCCTGCCGCGCCGAAGCGTCCGTTGCAGAGCGGCAATCCGCTGAAACGCATCGGCGTGACGGCAATTGGCGCTTTCAGCGAGTTCCTCACCCGCGACAGCGCGATTCTGATCCTGTTGTTCGTGGTGCTGTTCAAATTCTGCGACGCGTTTGCCGGCGCGCTTACCGCAGCTTTCGTGATCGACATCGGATTCGACCGCGCGACCTATGCGGCAGTGGTGAAGGGAGTCGGCCTCGCCGCGGCGCTGATTGGCGGCTTTGCCGGCGGCATGATCGCGCGCGCGCTGCCGATGTCGACCAGTCTGTGGATCGGCGGCATTTTGCAGATGGCGTCAAATCTTGTGTTTTCCTGGCAGGCCTGGATGGGTATCGACACGGCGGCGCTGACCGCGACGATCATCGTCGAGAACTTCACCGGCGCGATCGGCACGGTGATCTTCGTCGCCTATCTCTCGGCGCTGTGCGGCGACCGTGCGCATACCGCGACGCAGTTCGCACTGCTCACCGCGCTCGCTGCGGTCGGCCGCACCATCCTCGCCTCCGGCGCTGGCTTCATTGCGGAAGCGACCGGCTGGGCCTGGTTCTTCGCGATCACGACCGTTGCCGCGATCCCGAGCCTGTTCCTGCTGTGGTGGCTGCAACAGCGCGGGCACTTCGCCGGGCTTAAGCCGGCGAAGGCGATTGCTGCAGATGATTGAACGCGGTGTCCCGGGCGCAGCGCGGCATGAAATGACGCGCTGCAGAACCGGGACCGTTCCATAGTCAGCATCTGGAACGGTCCCGGGTCTGCACGGCAGCACTGCGTGCTGCAGTGCGCCCGGGACACGGATCAAAACGGCGTCCGCTGCTTGATCGCCGCCGCCAGGGTGCCATCGTCGAGATAATCGAGTTCGCCGCCGACCGGAACGCCGTGCGCGAGCCGCGTCACCTTGACGGCGGCATCGTGCAGCAGGTCGGTGATGTAGTGCGCGGTGGTCTGGCCGTCGACAGTGGCGTTGAGCGCCAGGATTATCTCCTTCACCACCGGGTCGTGCGCGCGCGACACCAGCGCGTCAATCGTCAGATCCTGCGGGCCGACACCTTCCAGCGGCGACAGCGTGCCGCCGAGCACGTGATAGCGCCCGTTGATCGCATGCGCCCGCTCCAGCGCCCAGAGGTCTGCGACATCGGCGACGACGACGATGATCGATGCATCGCGCCGCGGATCGATGCAGACGGTGCAGGGATTCTGGCTGTCGATATTGCCGCAGGTGCCGCACACCTGGATGGTCTCGATCACCGTCTGCAGCGCGCTCGCGAGCGGCGCCATCAGCGGCTCGCGCTTCTTGATCAGGTGCAACGCGGCACGCCGCGCCGAGCGGGGCCCGAGCCCCGGCAGGCGCGCCAGCAGCTGGATCAGCCGCTCGATCTCGGGTCCGGCAACGGAGGCGGGCATAGGGTCAGAACAGCTTCAGCCCCGGCGGCAGCGGCAAGCCGCCAGTGAGCTCCTGCATCTTCTCCTGCACCAACGCTTCCGCCTTACGCCGCGCATCGCCGTGCGCGGCGACGATCAGGTCTTCCAGGATTTCCTTCTCGTCGGCCTTGAGCAGCGAGTCGTCGATGCGCAGGCCCTTGAGATCGCCCTTGGCGCTCAACGTCAGGCTCACCAGCCCGCCGCCGGAGGAGCCATCGACGGTCAACGCCTCAAGCTGCGTCTGCAGCTCCTGCATCTTCGATTGCAGCTGCGCCGCCTGCTTCATCATGCCCATGAAATCGGCCATGCTTTCACCTGCCTCTCGGCTGTCGTCCCGGACGGCGCGAAGCGCCGACCCGGGACCCATGTACCCCAACCTCGATTATGACAACGAGCGGGAGGTGGTACGTGGGTCCCGGCTCTCGCTTCGCTCGGCCGGGATGACAACTCAATTCTCATCATTCGCATCTTCCACCGGCTCCACAGCCGGCGGCTCCGCCTCACCGTTCGCCACGTTCCCCGCCGGCCCGCGTACCCCCACGATCTGTGCGCCCGGGAAGCGGTTGAGCACCGCCTGCACAAGCGGATCGCCGCGCACGCCGACTTCGAGCTCGGTCTGACGCGCGTCGGCCTGCGCCTTCAGCGTCGGGGCTCCTTCGTCGGCGGAGACGACCACCATCCAGCGCTTCCCGGTCCAGTCGGAAAGCTTGCGAGACAGGTCCTGGACAATACCGCGAGAGGCGCCCGGATCGAGCGCGATTTCCAGCCGTCCGTCTTCCATGCGCACGAGGCGCAGGTCGCGCTCCAGCGCCGTTTTGACCGTGAGATCCCGCTTCTCCGCCGCGAGCGCCACGATGTCCGCAAATTTCTCCAGCACCCGCGACGGCTGGGCCCGCGCCGCCGGCGTGGCGGACTCTACGCGCGACGGCATCGCCACGGTCCGCGCCATCGCGCGCGGTGGATCGGAGCGTGCCGACGCTCCTTGCGATCCCTCCCCGACCGCAGATGCGCCGGCACCTTGCGTCGAGGCGGCTTCCGTCCGCGGCGCCGCATCGAGCGAACGGATCACGTCGTCCGGCGTGGGCAGATCCGCCGCATGGGCGATGCGCACCAGCACCATCTCGGCGGCGGCGACCGGCCGGGCCGCCTCCTTCACCTCGGGGATGCCCTTGAGCAGCATCTGCCAGGTGCGCGCCAGCACCCGCATCGACAGCGTGGCGGCGAAGTCGCGCCCGCGCGTGCGCTCGGCCTCGGTCAACGACACATCGTCGGCGACGGCCGGCACGATCTTCACGCGGGTGACGAAATGCGTGAACTCGGCGAGATCGGCGAGCGCCACCGCAGGATCGGCACCGGACTCGTATTGATCGCGCAACTCGATCAAGGCGGCCGCGACATCGCCGCGCATCAGCGCCTCGAACAGGTCAATCACGCGGGTACGGTCGGCAAGGCCGAGCATCTGCCGCACATCCGCGGCGCGCACCGGCCCGGCGGCGTGCGCGATCGCCTGGTCGAACAGCGACAGCGAATCGCGCACCGACCCTTCGGCCGCGCGCGCGAGCAGCGCCAGCGCCTCCGGCTCGGCCGTGACATGTTCCTTGGCGGCAATGCCTTCGAGATGCTTGACCAGGCGCGACGCCTCGACCCGTCGCAGATCGAAGCGTTGGCAGCGCGACAGCACTGTCACCGGCACCTTGCGGATATCCGTGGTCGCGAAAATGAACTTGGCGTGCGGCGGCGGCTCTTCCAGCGTCTTCAGCAGCGCATTGAACGCCTGCGGGGAGAGCATGTGCACTTCGTCGAGGATATAGATCTTGTAGCGGGCGCTCACCGGCGCATAGCGGATCGCCTCGTTGATCTGGCGAACATCGTCGACGCCGTTGTGCGACGCGGCGTCCATCTCGATCACGTCGAGATGCCGGCTGTCCATGATCGCCCGGCAATGCACGCCGAGACCGGGCATCCGGATCGTCGGCGCGCCGGAGCCGTCCGGCAATGTGTAATTCAAGGCACGGGCGAGAATGCGCGCGGTCGTCGTCTTGCCGACGCCGCGCACGCCTGTGAGAATCCACGCTTGAGGAATACGTCCGCTCTCGAACGCATTCGTCAGCGTCCGCACCATCGCGTCCTGGCCGATCAAATCGTCGAAGGTCGCCGGCCGGTACTTGCGCGCCAGCACACGATAGGCGCCGCCCGGGGTGGCGGGCGCCGGCCCGAGATCGAAGCCGGGCTCGTCGGATCGGTCGGGGACGTCGTTCATGCCGTCATTCCGGAAGCCGTCGCATGCAAGTCTACGCAGCCTGCGTAAACTTGGCTGCGTGCGGCTGTCCGGAATCCATACTCCCTGAACCGACGATGCGGAAAGACCGGGGTTATGGATTCCGGGCTCGCGCCACTCAAGTCGGCTATAGCCGACTTGAGCATTATAACCTGCCAATCTCGGGTACACCCGAGATTGGTGGCGCGCCCCGGAATGACAGCGGGATTTGGCCGAAGTGGGAGGCTGACGAGCGACCCGAACCGGAGCTCGTTAGGGCTGCTTCCTTCCGGACCTGACCCGGTTGGCGAGTGGCCCGTCCACCGCCAACCTCCCGGCTTCTATATCGGGCCAGGAAAGGGAGAAAGCAAGCTGGAGCGGGAGGCTCAGCCGAGCCTGTGCAGAATTTGCTTCACGACATCAGGCCGGCGCCGTAAGGGCGGAGGCGATGTCGGTCTTCCCAAAATCCGTGCCCTTGTAGAGCAGGGGAACGCCACGCGAGGCCGCCAGCGCATAGGCAAAGCAGTCACCGTAATTCAGGCGGGCCGGATGCTGTCCACGTCCATAGCGAGTGAACGCGTCGGCGGCGATGCGCGCTTGCGCGAGATCGACGGGGACCACTTCGACATTGAAATATTCGATCCAATCGTCAAGCGGCTGATGAACGACGCCAACTACCCGTGGCTCGTGCTGGTGCCGCGGCGCGCCGGGGCGAGCGAGATCATCGACCTCGCGGAAGCGGATCGCGCGCAGCTCATGACCGAGATCGTCCGCACCGGCCATGCCCTCAAGACGGTGACCCAGTGCGATAAGCTCAACATCGCTGCGATCGGCAATATGGTGCCGCAACTGCATGTCCATATTGTCGCGCGGCGCCTCGGCGACGCCGCATGGCCGCGCCCGGTCTGGGGAGCGGTGCCGCCGCTCGCCTATGAGCACACTGCGTTTGCCGCCTTCGTCGCCGCCGTCCGGCGCGAAATGCGGGTTGGATGACGTCGCGACATCGGGATGATAGGAGAGAGCAAAGAACGGCAGTCATGGTCCCAGTCCAACGCATCGGGCACGCAACCTACGCCACGCCGGACCTTGCCCGGCAGGTCGCCTACTATACCGAAATCATCGGCTTTACCGCGGCCGAGCGCGGCCGCGACCGCGCCGTCCTGACCACCCGGCTTGGTCACGAAGTCCTGGTGCTGGAAGCCGGAGCGGCCGCGCAATGCACGCGCGTGTCGTTCCAGATTGCGCCTGATTTCGACCTGAACCGAGCGATTGCGCATTTTTCCAAGCAGGGCGTTCGCAGCGAACGGCGGACCGGGATCACGCCGGGCATCGCCGATGCGGTCGTCTTCGCGGACCCAAAGGGGACCGAGATCGAGCTGTTTTCGGCCTTCGACGAGGCGGCGCCGCGCGGCACGATCCATGGCATCGCGCCGATGAAGCTTGGCCACCAGGCCTTCATCGTCCCCGATGCCAAGAGCATGACGGACTTCTACTGCGACAATCTCGGCTTCCGCGTTTCCGACTGGATGGAAGATTTTTTCTCGTTCCTGCGCTGCGGCACCGACCATCACACCGTGAATTTCCGCACCGGGGCGAAGACCTTCATGCACCATATCGCCTTCGAACTGCAGGACTGGGCGCACATGCACACCGCCTGCGAAACCCTCGGCATCCATAAGGTGCCGATTCTGTGGGGCCCGCTGCGACACGGTATCGGGCATAATATCGCCATCTACCACCGCGACCCGGACGATCACATCGTCGAGTTCTATACCGAGATGGATCAGATGAAGAACGAGGCGCTCGGCTACTTCGATCCCAGGCCGTGGCATGAGGACCGGCCGCAGCGGCCGAAGGTCTGGGACCGCCATTCCGGCGCCATCGTCTGGGGAACGCCACCGGCGCCCGACTACCTGCGCAGCCGTCCCGCCATGCCGGCGCGGTGATGACCGAGATAATCAAAACAACGGGGAAACGACCATGAGGCTCTTTCGAATCATCGCTCTCGCGACCTTCACCGCGATCATCACGACGCCGGCCGCCGCCGACAAATATCCCTCGAAAAACATCAAGATCATCGTCTCGACGTCCGCCGGTGGCATCACCGACCTCGGCGCCCGGCTGATTGGCGCGCACATGCAGGCGATGACCGGCGAGACCGTCGTCATCGACAATCGCGCCGGCGGCGGCGGCAATATCGCGCTGGAGGCGTGCGCGAAGTCCCCGCCCGACGGCTATACCCTGTGCTTTGCCAACACCGGAAACGTCGTCATCAATCCATTCCTGCACAAACAGCTATCCTATAGCCCGCTCACCGACCTCGCGCCGGTGGCGCCGCTCGGAACCGTGCCCCTGTTCATCGTCGTGAACGGCAATCTGCCGGTGAAGACGCTGCAGGACTTCATCGCCTATGCCAAACGTGAGAAGGCCAGTTATGGGTCCGCGGGCGCAGGCACCACGCCGCATCTGGCGGCGGACGACTTCGCCCGCCGCGCCCGTCTCGACATAGTGCATGTGCCCTATCGCGGATCGACGCCGGCAACCATGGCGGTGCTCGCCGGCGACGTGCCGATGACCTTTGTCTCGATCGGTCAGCACCAGGGCTTGGTGCAGCAGGGCAAGCTGAAGGTGCTTGCCATTGCCGACACCAAGCGTGCGTCCTACTTGCCGGACGTACCAACCTTCGAGGAGCAAGGCTTCCCCGGCTTCCTGGCCGGAACCTGGTTCGCGCTGTTTGCTCCGGCCGGCACGCCGCAGGCTATCATCGACCAGATCAATGGACACGTACGCGACTTTGTACAGAGCCCGGCGGCGAAGAAGCATTTCGATACCAGCTTCCTTGCACCGATGGTGATGACGGCCGCGGAGTTCGGCGCACTGGTGCAGGCAGACGCCGCGAAATGGAAGAAGATCGTCGAGGAATCCGGAATCAAGCAGCGTTGAGTCAACGGCACGGATGAAGGCGATCGTCATTCACCGCTATGGTCCGCCCGACGTCCTGCAATACCAGGACGTCCCGGACCCGGAGCCGCGCGCGGGCGAAATCCGCATCAAGGTCCACGCGGCCAGCGTGAACCGCGTGCTCGATGTCGCTTTCCGCGCCGGCAAGCAGGTGCAGGAGGGCATTAGCCTGCCCGTCATCCCCGGCGTCGACTGTGCCGGGATCGTCGACCGCATCGGTAAAGGTGTCACTGGCTGGCGGGTCGGGGACCGGGTCGCGGCGACCGGCGTCATGCCGCTTGAGCCCTGCGCCGAGGACGGCACTGGCTATGCCGGTCCGCACGGCATGCTGGGCGTGCGCCGGCCCGGCGGCTTCGCCGAACTGGCGACGCTGCCGGCGGCGGTCGCGGCCGCAGTGCCGGCGGGCCTCGGATTTCACGAAGCGACAGTGATCATGCGGCACGCGCCGACCGCCTGGAAACTGCTGTTCGACTGTGCGGCGCTAAAGTCCGGCGAGACCATCCTGGTGATGGGCGCCGGCGGCAATCTCGGCACCATCGGCGTGCAGATTGCCAAGCACGTCATCGGCGCCACCGTCATTGCGGCGGCCGGATCGGACGACCGGGTCAGGCTCGGACTCACCCTCGGCGCCGACCATGGCATCAACTACGGAACATCGGAGATCGCGGCGGACGTGATGCGGATCACCGGCGGACAAGGGGTGGATGTGCTGTACGACAACGTGGCCAATCCGGTCGTCCTGCCGCAGGCGTTCCGCTGCCTCGGCCGCGGCGGCCGGATGGTGACGGCAGGCGCGCATGCGGGCCCGGTCGTGCCGATCGACATCTCGCACCTCTATCGCAACAACATCGCCATCCGCGGAACCCACGGATCCAACCCGGCGGACCGGGCGAAGTGCTTCGCTGCCGCTGCCGCCGGCCGGATCCGGGCGCAAATCGCCGTCGTTCTTCCGTTGTCGCGGGCCGCCGACGCGCATCGGCTGGTCGAGAGCGGCGAAGAACGGGGCAAGATCGTGCTCGACCCGACGCTGGACACAGCGGCGACACGGCCCGTTGCGGCCGCTGCCGCTGCGCCTTGACCCGCGGCACCGGGCGGGTTGGTAATGACAATCGAAAGGCTCGACGTCCCACATGTCTCCCTCCCTCGATCTCGGCTCCAAGCCGCGCCTCGGCTACACGGAAAGCAACATCGAACGTGCGGCCGAGCTGCGGGGTGATGCTGCGGCGCTCGCCCGGCTCGCCGGCAATAGCCATGCCTGCGCCTATGCGGTCGGCGGTGAGCTGGTCGTGATGAAGCAGAATTCTGCGCTCGCCGATCCGCTGTTCGAGATGGCGGAGGCCCACGCTCTGGGGGAGACCGCGGAGTCGGTCTTTCTCGGTCTTGCCGACGGTGCCGGGAGGTTCGGCATCGGGCTCGCACCGGCCGCCGTCGAGGCGCTCAAGACCCGCAACGACCTGATCATCACCGACCTCCGCTCGATCGCCATGAAGGGCCTTGTCGCGCCGGAGCACCTCCCGCCGCTCGCCGAGGCAAAGGCGATGCTGCACTGGCACGCGCGCCACCGGTTCTGCTCGAACTGCGGTGCGCCGAGCAATCTCGTCGACGGCGGCTGGAAACGCCAATGCGCGGCTTGCAAGGTCGAACACTTTCCGCGCACCGACCCGGTGGTGATCATGCTGGCGGCCGCCGGCAACCGCTGCCTGCTCGGCCGCAGCGGCCGCTTTGCTGCGTCGATGTGGTCCTGCCTCGCCGGCTTCGTCGAGCCGGGCGAGGCAATCGAAGACGCCGTACGGCGCGAGACCCTGGAGGAAGCCGGCATCCGCTGCGGACGCGTTACCTATTTCCGGTCGCAGCCCTGGCCGTTTCCCATGTCGCTGATGATCGGATGCCACGCCGAGGCATTGAATACCGACATCGTTGTGGACCGCACGGAACTCGAAGACGCCCGCTGGTTCGACCGGGAGGAGGTCGCCTTGATGCTGATGCGCCGGCACCCTGACGGGCTCGGTACGCCGCCCCCGGTCGCCATCGCCCACCACATCATTCGCGCCTGGGTGGAGGGGGAAAGTGCCCTCTCCTGATGCGCGGGAGCCGCAAGCCCCGCCGCTTGTCGTCTGCGCCGGCGTCGCAGTGCTCGACCTGATCTTCGCGGCCGACAAGCCGGAACCGGGAAGCAAAGTGCTCGCTTCGGCCTTCGCCTCCGTGGTCGGCGGCTGCGCGGCCAACGGCGCCGTGACGGTCTCCAGGCTCGGTGCACGGTCGCGCCTGGTGGCGCCGCTCGGCGGGCCGGCCGGCTACGACCCGATCGGCGACCAGATTCTTGCTTGGTTGGAACGCGAGCATATCGATTGCAGCACCGCAATACGGCTCGACCATGTCACCACACCGATCTCCTCGATCCTGATCGATCGTACCGGGGAGCGGTCGATCGTCACCTATCGCGACCCGCGTTTCGTCGCGCCACCGCTCAATCCCGATGGGCTTATAGAGGGCGCAACGGCGGTCCTCATCGACGATCACTATCCGTCGTTCGCGCTGCCAATGGCGGAGGCGGCGCAGCGTCGCGGCATTCCGGTCGTGCTGGACATCGAGAAGAACGCCGCGCGCCACGCCGCGCTGCGCGCGGCCGCAACGCATCTCGTCTTCTCAGCCGAGGGCGCACGCGAACTCGCCGGCAGTGACGACATCGACCTGGCGCTGCATCGCATCGCCGCACAGACGGCGTCTTTCGTCACCATCACCAACGGCAGCGACGACATCCTGTTCGTGGAGGACGGGGAACCGCATCGGTTGCCGGCCTTTCCGGTCAAGGCGGTGGATACGCTCGCCGCCGGCGACGTGTTCCACGCGGCCTTTGCCCTGGCGCTTGCGGAAAAACGCGGCGAACGCGAGGCCTTGCGCTTCGCCGCCGCCGTGGCGGCGATCAAATGCACGCGGTTCGGCGGCATCGCCGGTGCGCCGACGCGGGCTGAGGTGGAGCCATTCCTGAACGAGCACGCGGCGGGGTGACCCTCGCCCCGCAAGCGGGGAGAGGTAAAGAAAGGGAACCTAGGCCGCGATCTTCACGTATTCGAAGTCGCCCGGCTTGTTATCGATGCCGACCTTGGGCGGGGCGATCCAGTTGGCGAATTGGCCCGGCTCGCTCACCGGCGCCATCAGGGCCGCGATGAAATCGCCGTCGCCTCGCG
This sequence comes from Hyphomicrobiales bacterium, assembly GCA_009377755.1. Lineage (GTDB taxonomy): Bacteria > Pseudomonadota > Alphaproteobacteria > Rhizobiales > Xanthobacteraceae > WHTM01. The sequence goes on from WHTM01000052.1 coordinate 29,930, forward strand.
ACGGCAGGAACTCGTCGCACCGCCTCACCCAGACCGCGTCGTTCAGGAGTTCGCCCGCGGGCGTCGCCTGGACATTGCGGAATTCACCGATCTGCCGGTGGAACGCCACATGCGGCAGGGTCAGCCGGAACCGCACGCCGGTCTTCTCGATGATCTTGTTGAAGCGCTCGACGCCCTTAACGCAATCGCGCGTGTAGTCGTCACGCAGCCGCATGTTGAGCGCGGTCAGCGCCGGCTCGTCGACCAGCTTGATTTCGCCGCCGACCAGCTTGAGCACCGGGTAGGTGGCGCTGGTGAGCTGGTGGTCGTCGTCGATGTGGGTTTCGCGGAAGCGGCCCTTGACGCCGGCGTTGAAGGCGTTCGCCGCATTGGTCGATACCTCCGAGCCGAACAGGTCGAGCGACAGCGAATAGTGCAGATTGAGCTTTTTCTGAATGGTCGGCAGGTCGATCACGCCGAGCGCGCGGACGCGATCGATGTCGGCCGGGTCGTCCATGCCGGCGGCGACCATCGCCTCGCAGGTGCGCTGCACCGTGCGGCCGATGCCGGTCTCACCCACGAACATGTGGTGCGCCTCCTCGGTGAGCATGAAGCGGCAGGTGCGCGACAGTGGATCGAAACCGGACTGCGCCAGGCTTTCGAGCTGCATCTTGCCGTCGCGGTCGGTGAAGAAGGTGAACATGAAAAACGACAGCCAGTCCGGCGTCGCCTCGTTGAAGGCACCGAGCATGCGTGGCGCGTCGGCGCTGCCAGAACGGCGGCGCAGCAGCTCGTCTGCCTCCTCGCGGCCGTCGCGGCCGAAATACTTCTGCAGCAGATAGACCATCGCCCAGAGGTGGCGGCCTTCCTCGACATTGACCTGGAACAGGTTGCGCATGTCGTAGAGGGAGGGCGCGGTCTTGCCGAGATGGCGCTGCTGCTCGACCGAGGCCGGCTCGGTGTCGCCCTGGATCACGATCAGACGCCGCAGCAGGGCGCGGTGCTCGCCGGGCACTTCCTGCCAGGCCGGCTCGCCGTGGTGCTGGCCAAAGGGCACCTTCCGGCCTTCTTCGGCCGGAGCAAGGAGAATGCCCCAGCGGTAGTCCGGCATCTTCACGTAGTCGAACTTGGCCCAGCCCTTGGGATCGACCGAGACCGCCGTGCGCAGATAGACCAGCGATTCTTGGAAGCCCTCCGGCCCCATGTCCTTCCACCAGTCGAGATAGCTCGGATGCCAGCCCTCCAGCGCCCTGAGCACGCGCCGATCCTCGGTGAGGTTGACGTTGTTCGGAATCTTTTCCGAGTAGTCGACGTTGATGAGATTCATCACAAGCTCCTGCCTCTCCCTTACCTCCCCCTGAAAGGGGGAGGTCGGCGACCGAAGGTCGCCGGGTGGGGGTCTGCCGCAAACTGACCCCTCCCCGGACCGCTTCGCGGTCCGACCCTCCCCTTTCAGGGAGGGTAAGAAAACCAATTAAACCCTCTTCGTGTCGAACACCGGCTTCTGGCCGGTGCCGTAGCGGCGCAGCGCCCCGTCCGCGCCGACGGCGTTGGGGCGCTGAAA
>WHTM01000053.1 GCA_009377755.1 Hyphomicrobiales bacterium
GAAAGCGGATTCAACCCGCGCATGTCATCGCATGGTCATTCTGGCGCAGGGCTCACCAGGCCGCCGCTCAACGAGCCCACCTCAAAGCAAAAAGGCAACTGTAATGCTAGTCCACCTTGAGCTTGGCTGCGCTGATCAGGTCACGATATTGCGCGGTCTCGGCCTGGAGACGCCGCGCGAACTCCTGTGGTCCGGCGAACTCGAACTGCACCAAGGTCGCCTTCAGCCGCTCGTGCACCGTCTCGTTCTTGCTCGCGGCCTGCAATGCTTGCGTAAGCCGATCGACGATGACCGGCGGCGTGCCCGCCGGCGCGAACATTCCCCACCACGGCACCATGGTGACGGATGGATGGCCGAGCTCGGCCATCGTCGGCACGCCGGGAAACGCGCGCAGCCGTTCTGGCGAGCTGACCGCGAGAGCACGAAACGCACCCTGGCTCACCGGGCCGGCGATCGAGGTGGTGCTCAGAAACACCAGATCCACCTGCTGGCCCATCAGCGCCTGGACCACCGGTGCGCCGCCGCGGAAGGGCACGTGCACCATCTCGATGCCCGCCGAGCGCGCCAATCCTTCCGCGACAAGATGCAGCTCGGTTCCGACGCCCGACGTTCCGTAGCTGAGCTTTCCGGGATTGTCCTTGGCGTGTTTGACGAAATCAGCCATCGTCGTGAACTGCGATTTTGCGTTGACGCAGAGCCAGACCGGCTGGACCGCGACCTGTGCGACCGGGACGAAGTCCTTGCGAGGGTCGTACTGCACCTTGCTGCTCAAGAGCGGCGCGACGGTGATCGGCGCGGCGGTGGCGAACAGCAGCGTATAGCCGTCGGCGGGCGCGCGGGCGAATGCGGCGGCGGCGATCTGCCCGCCGGCCCCGGCGCGGTTCTCGACCGTGAACGGCTGGCCCAGCCGCTGCTGCAGTTGTTCGGCGAAGACCCGCGCCAGCAGATCGGTCGCGCCGCTGGCGCCGAACGGCACCACGACCTTGACCGGCGCGGTTGGGTAGGACTGCGCGAGTGCGACCGTCGCGCCCAGCAGAAGAGCCGCCACAGTCCCGAGGATCGTGGTAAAGCGCCGGTGCGCGCGAACAGAGTTCGGCATGGCGAAGCCTCCCATGGTGCTTATGCGTTGCAGGAGATTATCAGCCTGTAGCCCGCATGCGAAATGCGGAACGGAATCGCCCGCGGCTGGGACAAGCCCGATATCGCTTCGCTCATCCGGGCGCGCTCACGCAAATCAAGGATTTTATGAAAACGAATACATAACCAAGAGTACACGTGACTCTGGTGAGGAGGCTAGGATCGACTACGCTGCCCCGCGATGTCGAGATCCAAATGTATCGCGTCCTTGCCATCGCCCTCGCAGTCGTGGCGTGCGCCGTCCCGGCGTCGCGCGCAGCGCCGCAGGAGAGCCAGGCCTCCATCTGCCTGATGGTCGAATCCGCGGCGCAGGCAAACGGGCTGCCGCTCGAATTTTTTGCGCGCGTGATCTGGCAGGAGAGCCGGTTCGACGCCGGCGCGGTGGGGCCGCTCACGCGCAGCGGCAAGCGGGCGCAAGGCATCGCGCAGTTCATGCCCGGGACCGCCGCCGAACGGCGGTTGCTCGATCCCTTCGACCCGGTGCTGGCGCTGCCGAAGGCGGCCGAATTCCTGCGCGAGCTGCGCGCCGCTTTCGGCAATCTCGGGCTCGCCGCCGCAGCCTACAATGCCGGACCGCGCCGCGTGCGCGAATGGCTTGCCGGCACCGGTGGCATGCCGGCGGAGACCCGGCGCTACGTGGCCGCCATCACCGGGCACGACATCGAGGACTGGAAAGACGCGCGGGATAAAGACCGCGATGCCAAGCCGGCGAACTGCCAGACGCTGATGGCGCTGCTCGAGCGCGCACCCAATGCCTTCGTGGCCGCACTGGAGCAGCGGGTGCGGCAAGGCGCTGCGCATCCGTGGGGCGTCCAGCTCGCGGCGGGCTTTTCGCGCGCCAAGGCGCTGAGCGTCTATGCGCGGGCAATGAAGCGTCTCGACAAGGCGATGAGCGGCCGCGATCCGGTGATCCTGCGGCACCTGCTGCGCAGCCGCGGCACGCGGCCCATGTACCAGGTCCGCGTCGGCGCCGACACCCGGCCCGAGGCGGACCGGCTGTGCGGCCGCATCCGCGCCGCCGGCGGCGCCTGCATGGTGCTGCGCAACCGGCACGCAGCGGGGTAGGGCGCTCCGGCGTCCGGGTGCCGCCTGAGGCAGGTCCCGTCCCCGCGCCGACGAACGGCGCCGTGTGCCGGCGCGACGACGAGCTCGGCGGTGCCGGTTGAGGCCGGGGCGGCACGGAGGGAGGCGGGTTGCTGAAGTTGGAAGGGATTAGGCGCGTCTCGCGCCACGCGGACGAAGCGCGGGGCCATCCAGCATTGATTTGCGATAGTCCCGTTGACTTTGCAGTCCACCGTTTTCCGTAGTATATTTATGCCATGATCCGGTCGTGGCGAAACTTTGCGACCCGCAGGGTCTGGGAAGGCGAGCGGCCGAACCAATATCGCGGTCTTGATTTCGAAGCCGCCATCGACCTGCTCCTGGCGCTCAACGTGGCGAAATCGCTGAAATGACCTAAGCCCCTTGAGGAGCTTTGGCTTGCACAAGCTCAAGGGCGCCCGCAAAGCTCAGTGGGCGATGACGGTGAACGAGCGCTGGCGCATCTGCCTCGAATTCCGCAAGCGCGACGCCTTCGAAGCCGAGATCGTCGATTACCACAGAGGATAGACCATGGCCCGCGTCGCACATCCTGGCCGTTTCCTGAAGCGCGAACTGGCGACGCGCAAGCTGAGCGCCAACCGGTTGTCGCTGGACATCGGCGTTCCGTCCGGCCGCATCACCGACATTCTCAACGGGCGTCGGTCGATCACCGCCGACACGGCCGTGCGGCTCGGCCGCTATTTCGGCAACAGCGCGCAGTTCTGGCTCGACTTGCAGAGCCAGTATGACATCGCAATGGTCGAGCGCGAGCGCGGCGCGGAGATCGCGCGGCGCGTGACGCCGGCGGATGCGGCGTAGGCTTGCTCAACCCATCCCGACGTGCTTCGCAAGGGTTCGATCGCTAGCCAAGGATGCCGCGCCATGACCACCGCAACGCTCGACACCCGAACGACCGAATTCGACGTCAAGGACATCGAATATCTCCGCCACGACACGCCGCTGCTCGCGCGCGTGTTCACGCCGCGCGGGGAGGGGCCTTATCCCGCGCTGGTCGAGTGCCATGGCGGCGCCTGGTGCATGAGCGACCGCCTCACCGAGCACCTGCGCCACGAATACATGGCCGCGCACGGCATCGTCTCGATCGCGCTCGATTTCCGCTCCGGCGCGACCGACCCCTATCCGGCCTCGGTGCAGGACATCAATTACGCGGTGCGCTGGGCGAAGCTGCATGCACGCGAGCTGAAGACGAAACCCGAACTGATCGGCCTCTCCGGCCAGTCGAGCGGCGGACATCTTGCCATGCTGGTCGCCATGCGCTCGCACGATCCGCGCTATGCGGCGATCGCGCTGCCGGCCGGCTCGCCCGCGCATGACGCGCGCGTCGCCTGCGTCGTCATGTCGTGGCCGGTGATCAATCCGCTCAGCCGCTACCGCCTCGCCACGCGCGCGCAGGCCGCCGCCAATCCACCGGAGTGGCCGAAAGGGATCATCGCGCGCCACGACTCCTATTGGCGCACGGAGGCCAACATGGCGGAAGGCAATCCGATGCTCGCGCTCGAGCGCGGCGAAAACGTTGAGACGCCGCCGGCGATCTGGTTCCAGGGCCAGGGCGACCTGCTGCACGACTACAAGGACGCGGAGTCGGATTTTCCCGGCAACGAGCCGCAGCGCTTCGTCGCCAATTACCGCAAGGCCGGCGGCGAGATTTCACTCGAGTACATCGAGATGGAACGGCACGCGGGGCACACGCCGGACCTGAGCCAGACGGGGGATATGTTTGAGAAGATGGTGGCGTGGGTGGGGAGGTGGGTGAGGGGGTAGGGTGCATTAGCCGAAGGCGTAATGCGCCGCGGAGATTCAATCGGCGCAATACGCTGCGCTATTGCGCCCTGCGGGCTACTTCTCGACCTCGCCGCCGGCCTCGACCCAGTCCTTGAAGCCGCCGAGGTTGTAGACCTGCTCGTAGCCCATGTCCTTGAGCAGCTTGCCGGCGAGCGCGGCGCGTCCGCCGGAGGCGCAATGCAGGATCACCGGCTTATCGGTGGCGAGCGCCTTCTCGGCGCTGGCCGCGGTCTGGTCGGCCTTGAACTCCAGCGAGCCGCGCGGAATGTGGAACGCGCCCTTGGCCTTGCCGGTCTGCGCGACTTCGGCGCTGTCGCGCACGTCGACGATGACCGCGCCGTTGGCTACCATCTCCCGCGCCTCCTTCCCGGAGATTTTCGGCACTGCGGCGTTGGCGGCTTCAAGGAGGGACTTGGCGGTGGTGGGCATGGAGGGCTCCTGGATCGGGTGCGGTGTGTTGCGGCGGTAGAAGCGTAGCGCCCAACGCTTGCTTTCGCGAGTCCGGACCCCAGCTAAAAACAAAGAGGAGACGGCCATGAGCGAACTCCGGTATCCGAACGAAAGCAAGACGTATCGCGATGCGCGCGCGGCACTGCTCAAGGACGAGCAGGAGCTTGTCGACAAGGTGAAAGCCGTGGCGGAAAAGCGGCGCAAGCTGCCGCCCGGCGGACAACTGAAAGAGGACTACGTCTTGCAGTGGGCCAACGACGGCAAGGTCGGGCAGCGCCTGAAATTCTCCGAGCTGTTCGGCGACAAGACCACGCTGCTGCTCTACTCATGGATGTTTGGGCCGAACTGGGACAAGCCCTGCCCATCCTGCACGTCGCTGATGGATGGGTTCGACCGGACTTGGTATTCGGTGGCGCAAGACGCCGCGTTCGCCGCGATCGCCAAGGCCCCGGCCGAAAAAATCAACGCGTGGGCCAGGGAGCGCGGATGGTCGCAGATCCCGCTGCTGTCCGGATACGAGTCTCCCTATCAGGCGGACTACAAGTGCCAGGGCGAGACCGACGACATGCAGTTGCCGGTGATGCATGTCTTCACGAAGCGGGACGGCAGGATTTTTCATTTCTGGGGCACCGAATCGATGATGAACCATGTCGACACGGTGTGGCCGTACTGGAACCTGATGGACTTCACGCCGGAGGGCCGGCCGGACATCCCGACGCCGCCGCAGAAATTCAGGTCGGAATTTTTGGAGAGGCATTATTTGAACAAGTAGCCAATCTGTAGCCCGCATGAGCGCAGCGAAATGCGGGAACGGTCTTGCCGCGGCGAGGGCGGCCCCGGATTACGCTTCGCTCCATCCGGGCTACGTGTTGCGCTCGATCCGGGCTACGCTTGCTCGATCACCGCCACCGAATTGCCGGTCTCGACCAGCGAGTGCAGTTGCCAGCTCGTAGCTCGTAGGATGGGTTGAGCGACGGCGAACCCATCGGGCAGCTCGGCGCGAGGTACGTGATGGGTTTCGTTTCACTCAACCCATCCTACGAACTACGACTTGCTTGTCAGCAAACGTGTTCGGCGGCGAGGTTCAAGGCCGCGTGAACAGGACCGCATACGTGCGTCCGCGCCACGAGACCGGTCCGCGCGCCAGTTGAAATCCAGCCGCCGTCACCTCCTTCACCATCGCCGCCTTGAGCGTGCCGTGGCCGCGGTCAGGTTCGGCGGAATGACCGATGCCGATCCAGTTCATGATGCCGCCCGGCTCGAAGTCGATCATCAAAAGGCGGCTGCCGGGCCGCAGCAGGCGGAAGAGATCGGCGTTGATCGCCGCATGGTCGGACAGATGGTGGTAGACGGCGCGGCTCAAGACAGCGTCGCAGCATCCGTCCGGCAGGTTAGTACGTGACACCCCGGCCTTGATCACGGTCAGGTTTTCAACGCGCTCCTGCTTTACGGCCCGTTGCATCCCGGCGAGCAGGCGTTCGTCGATTTCGGTCGCGTAGACGTGGCCTTGGGGGCCGACGCGGCGCGCCAGCGCGAGCGCGAACGCTCCATCACCGGCGCCGATGTCGGCAACGCGCGTTCCGGGCTCGATCCGAAGCCACGCTGCGATGCGCGCGACCTCGGCGTCGTCAGTGCCGTGAATGACCGGCAGGTAGGGCGGCCGTGCGGCCGCGATCGCTACAACGACGCCCACGGCCGCCAGCAATCCGATGATGACCCATCGTCTCAATCGGCGCGTCATGGTTCCTCCGGCGGTTGGAAGCGGCAGCTAGTAGCCCGCATGAGCGCAGCGACATGCGGGAGCGGAGTCGCCAGCAGAAAGAACGATCTACTCGGTCAGCGGTTCTCGTCGAACCATCTCACGATCATCGGCATCATCGGCTCGAAGCCGCCGGGAATGAAGAAATTGAGCAGGCCGATGCGGGCGTCGGTGCGATTCTCGAAATCGTGTATGACGCCGGCGGGAATGCGGATGAATGAGGATTTGGGGGCGTCGATCCAGCGTTCGCCGAGCAGGATGGAGGGCGTACCCTGCAGCACATAGAAAACCTCCTCGTTAGCATCGTGCTTGTGCGCGCCGGGCCCGGGCTTATGCGGATCGAGCCACCATTCCGAAATGGAATAGCGGTTGTCGGTCTCATCGCCATCCGCCTTGAAAACCGCGCGCAACGTTTTCATCTCGTAGCTGCGCCCGCCGTCAGGTGGCAGGAAGATTGCGCCTGAGGGTAATGCCGCCGTATCAGCCGCTTTCATCGCCTCACTCCGCCGCCTCCATCCCCTTTTTCTTCGCCGCGCCCGGATCCCGCCGCCCCAGCACCGGCGCCAGAAACCGTCCCGTATAGCTCCGCTTCTCCTTCGCGACCGCCTCCGGCGGGCCTGACGCGACGATCTCCCCGCCGCCGTCGCCGCCTTCCGGGCCGAGGTCGATGATCCAGTCGGCGGTCTTGATCACTTCGAGATTGTGCTCGATCACCACCACCGAGTTGCCGGTCTCGACCAGCGAGTGCAGCACGTCTAGCAGCTTGGCCACGTCGTGGAAGTGCAGGCCGGTGGTCGGCTCGTCCAAGATATACAATGTGCGGCCGGTGGCGCGCTTGCACAGTTCCTTGGCGAGCTTGACGCGCTGCGCCTCGCCGCCTGAGAGCGTCGTCGCCTGCTGGCCGACATGAATGTAGCCGAGGCCGACCTGCTGCAGCGTTTCGAGAATGTTGCGCACGCGCGGCACCGCGCGGAAGAAGTCGGCCGCCTCGTCCACCGTCATGTCGAGCACGTCGGCGATCGACTTAGCCCTAAAGATCACGTCGAGCGTCTCGCGGTTGTAGCGCTTGCCCTTGCAGACGTCGCAGGTGACGTACACATCCGGCAAAAAGTGCATCTCGATCTTGATGACGCCGTCACCCTGGCAGGCCTCACAGCGCCCGCCCTTGACGTTGAATGAGAACCGGCCGGGCTCGTAGCCGCGCGCCTTCGCCTCCGGCAGGCCGGCAAACCATTCGCGGATCGGCGTGAACGCGCCGGTATAGGTCGCCGGATTCGAGCGCGGCGTGCGGCCGATCGGCGACTGGTCGATATCGATGATCTTGTCGATGTGCTCCAGCCCCTCGATGCGGTCGTGCGGGGCGGGGCCCTCGCTGGCATTGTTGAGCTTGCGCGCGATCGCCTTGTAGGCGGTCTCGATCAGCAGCGTCGACTTGCCGCCGCCGGACACGCCGGTGACGCAGGTGAACAGGCCGAGCGGAATTTCCGCCGTGACGTTCTTCAGGTTATGCCCGCGCGCGCCGACGATTCTTAGCGAGCGGCGCGGATTGATCGGGCGCCGTTCGGGAACCGGGATGCCGATGGTGCCGGTGAGATACTGGCCGGTGAGCGAGGCGGGGGCCGCCATGATGTCGTCGGGGGTACCCTGGGCGATGATATGGCCCCCGTGAACGCCGGCCTTCGGCCCGATGTCGACGACGTAATCGGCTGAGCGGATTGCGTCCTCGTCGTGTTCCACCACGATCACGGTGTTGCCGAGGTCGCGCAGGCGCTTGAGCGTCTCCAGCAGCCGCGCGTTGTCGCGCTGATGCAAGCCAATGGAAGGTTCATCAAGCACATAGAGCACACCGGTGAGCCCCGAGCCGATCTGCGAGGCGAGGCGGATGCGCTGGCTCTCGCCGCCCGACAAGGTCCCGGACGAGCGCGCCAGCGTGAGATAGTCGAGGCCCACGTCGACCAGGAACCGCAGGCGCTCGCGGATTTCCTTGAGAACGCGGGTGGCGATCTCGTTCTGCTTCGGCGTCAGCTTCGCCGGCAGCGCGGCGAACCATTCGCCGGCGCGCCGCACTGAGAGTTCTGACACCTCGCCGATGTGCTTCTCGCCGACTTTTACACACAACGCTTCAGGTTTCAGGCGATAGCCGTTGCAGGCGGCGCAGGGGATGTCGGTGAAGTATTTCGAAATCTCCTCGCGCGCCCACTCGCTCTCGGTTTCCTTGAAGCGGCGGTCGAGATTGGTCACGACGCCCTCGAACGGCTTGGTGGTGGTGTAGCCGCGCAGGCCGTCGTCGTAGGTGAACTTGATTTCGTCCTCGCCGGAGCCGTGGAGGATCGCGTCCTGGGTCTTCTTCGGCAGGTCCTTCCACTTGGCGGTGAGCGCGAAACGGTAGTGCTTGCCGAGCGCCTCCAGCGTTTGCAGGTAATACGGGCTCGACGACTTCGCCCACGGTGCGATGGCGCCGCGCTTGAGGGTGGCCTCCTTGTCGGGGATGACGAGGTCGGCGTCGATCTTCTGCTCGACGCCGAGGCCGCCGCAGGCCGGGCAGGCGCCATACGGGTTGTTGAACGAGAACAGCCGCGGCTCGATCTCCGGCAACGTGAAGCCGGATACCGGGCAGGCGAATTTTTCCGAGAAAGTGATACGGTTTGCATCGGCGGCAGCGGCAGCCGCGAGCTTGGTTTCTTTCTCTGCACGGGCGGTGCTCTTACCCTCCCCTGGAGGGGGAGGGTCGGCGCGTAGCGCCGGAGTGGGGTGAGCTTTTTCGCTTCGCGATTCACCCCCACCCGACCGCTTCGCGGTCGACCTCCCCCCTCCAGGGGGAGGTGAAGACGGAGAGACCGGCGGCGCATCCGCGAATTCCACCACCGCTAGTCCATCGGCGAGCTTCAGGCACTGCTCCAGCGAATCCGCGAGCCGCGTGGCGATGTCGGGGCGCACGACGATGCGGTCGACCACCACGTCGATGTCGTGGTTGAACTTCTTGTCGAGCGCCGGCGCCGCCGCGATCTCGTAGAATTTCCCGTCGACCTTGAGGCGCTGGTAGCCCTTCTTCATGTACTCGGCGATTTCCTTGCGGTACTCGCCCTTGCGCCCGCGCACCACCGGCGCCAGCACGTAGAGGCGCGTGCCCTCCGGCAGCGCCATCACCCGGTCGACCATCTGCGACACGGTCTGGCTCTCGATCGGCAGCCCGGTCGCCGGCGAGTAGGGCACGCCGATGCGCGCCCACAACAGCCGCATGTAATCGTGGATTTCGGTCACGGTGCCGACGGTCGAGCGCGGATTGCGCGAGGTCGTCTTCTGCTCGATGGAGATGGCCGGCGACAGCCCGTCGATCTGGTCGACGTCCGGCTTCTGCATCATCTCCAGGAATTGCCGCGCATAGGCGGAGAGCGACTCGACGTAGCGCCGCTGCCCCTCGGCATAGATGGTGTCGAAGGCGAGCGAGGACTTCCCCGAGCCGGAGAGGCCGGTGAACACCACCAGGTGGTCGCGCGGGATTTCCAGGTCGACGTTCTTGAGGTTGTGCTCGCGCGCGCCGCGGATGGTGATGACGCGGCGATCCGGCTTAGGCACAGAGGCACTTCTTGTGTCGAAGGGATCGGTCATGCCAAGGGGCGGTCGCGACGGGGTTTTCCGCCGGCGCTCGAAACCGACCAGCGGAAGGACAGCCAGCAACGTAATGGGCACGGCCCGGCTGCGCCAGCCCGCGGCGACGACAATCAAGATGAAAAATGCCGAACTCGCTCGATGTCGACGAGTCGAGTGGCATGTCGACTTGATCGAGCCGTATGCGCTGCCGGTGACATGCGGGAGCCAGTGGTCGAAGGCGTATCCGAGTCTCACGCGGGCGGTCCCGAGCCGCGTGTTCTCGGTCGCGAATCCGCCCATGCAGGCTTGCGGAACGGCGCACGAGCGATTAGAACATTACGTGAACAGTCTTTGCCTTCGGGATAACTGAGCCTCGTTGTGGAAAATGTTCCGAAGGACGGCCGGAATGCCAGCAGGCAGGATTAGGGTGACGGCACGGTCGTGCGGCGGCAGGGGAAGCAAGGAGAGCGTCATGGCGGGAAGCGTGAACAAAGTCATTCTGGTAGGAAACCTCGGGGCCGATCCGGAGATCCGCCGCACCCAGGACGGTCGGCCCATCGCCAACCTGCGGGTCGCGACCTCCGAGACGTGGCGCGACAAGGGAACCGGCGAGCGGCGTGAGAAGACCGAGTGGCACCGGGTCGTGATCTTCAACGAAGGCCTGTGCCGCGTCGCCGAGCAATATCTGAAGAAGGGCGCCAAGGTTTACATCGAAGGCCAGTTGCAGACCCGCAAGTGGCAGGACCAGTCGGGCCAGGACAAATATTCGACCGAGGTCGTGCTGCAGGGCTTCAACTCGCAACTCACCATGCTCGACGGGCGCGGCGGCGGAACCGGTGGAGGCGACTATGCCTCCGACGAAGGAAGCTCTGGCGGTGACTTCGGAGCGTCGGGACCAACCGCGGGCCGCGCGCGCAAGCCCGCGACCGCCGGAGCCGGCCGCGGCGATCTCGACGACGAAATTCCGTTCTGAGTCTTTCCAAGAGCGGTCCTCCGTCGCAGGCCGCCGTCGAACCGCAGGCCCGCGATGCGCGTGATGGTGCTGGGCGCATACGGCATGATCGGGTCGGCGGTGCTGGCCCGTCTGCATCGGGATGGCCATGCGGTGGTCGGCGTCGGGAGATCCCCGGGCCGCGCACCGGCGTTTTCCGTTCGCGGTCTGGATGGAGGCTGATTTCCACCGCATGCTCTCGGCGGACGACTGGCTGCCGGTGGTCTCCGGCTTCGATGCCGTCGTCAATTGCGTCGGCGCGTTCCAGACCGGCAGCCGCGACCGGCTTGACCGAATCCATGTGGAGGCGCCCGCTGCGTTGTTCGCGGCGTGCGAACGGGCGGGCGTGCGGCAGGTCATCCATTTCTCGGCGACCGGTGCGGAGACGGAGTCGCCCACCGAATTCGGCCGGACCAAGGCGGCGGCCGAGCGCGCGCTGCGTGCGACGAAGCTCGATTGGCTGATCCTGCGGCCGGGTGTCGTCATCGCACCCGCTGTCTACGGCGGCAGCGCGCTGCTGCTCGGCCTCGCCGGTGTACCTCTGCGCACACCGCTGATCGCCGCGGGGCGCCCGATCCAGGTCGTGGCTATCGACGATGTCGCCGAGACCGTCGCCTGGGCATTCGGTCCAGGTGCGGCGGTGCGTGCCAGTTTCGAACTCGTGCATCCGCAGGCCTTGGGCTTGCGCGAGATCGTCACCGGCTACCGCCGCTGGCTTGGCTTTGCATCGCAGCCGGTCTGGGCTCTTCCGGCGCTGCTGACCCGAATTGTTGCAGCCGGCGCCGATGCTCTCGGCTGGCTCGGCTGGCGCAGCCCCGCACGCTCCACCGGCTTCGCGCAGCTCGCGGCTGGTGTCTCCGGCGATCCCGGCCTCTGGATGCGGGAAACCGGCATCCGCCCGCGCAGCTTCGACGACATCCTCGCGCAGCGTCCGGCGACCGCGCAGGATCGCTGGTTTGCGCGGCTCTACGGGCTCAAGCCGCTCGCGATCGCGTGCCTCGCCCTGTTCTGGATCGCGACCGGAGTCATCGCGCTCACGGCCGGTTATTCTGCGTCGCTCGGATACCTCACCGAAGCCGGGTTTGGCACGGGTGTGGCCCAGGCAACGGTCATCGGCGGCGCCGTCTTCGACATCGCGCTTGGCCTGCTGCTGCTGGTCCGACGCCTGGCCAAGCCGGTGTTGATCACGATGCTGGTCGCGACGGTCTTCTATGTGCTGGCGGGCACGCTGATCGCGCCGCAGCTGTGGATTGACCCGCTCGGGGCGTTGACCAAGATTCTTCCGATGCTGCTTGCCACCCTGTTCACGCTTGCCGTCATCGACGAACGATGAGCGATCTGTATCTGCCGCTCAAATTCCTGCACATCCTCGGGGCGACGGCTCTTTTCGGCACTGGGGCGGGCATCGCTTTCTTCATGTGGATGGCGCACCGCACGCGCGACTCGGTGGTGATCGCTGCGACCGCGCGCACCGTGGTCATCGCCGATGCGCTGTTCACCGCAACCGCCGTGATCGTGCAGCCGGTCACGGGCTACGGTCTGATGCTTGCGCTGGGCTTGCCGGTCACCGAATCCTGGATCGTCGTGTCGCTCGCGCTCTATGTCCTCGTCGGCTTGTGCTGGCTGCCGGTCATCTGGATTCAGCTGCGAATGTGGGATCTGGCGGCCGAGGCCGCCCGCGACGAGCGCCCGTTGCCGCCACGCTATTTCCGGCTGTTCCGCATCTGGTTCAGGCTCGGGTGGCCGGCCTTTATCGGCGTGCTTGCGATCGTTGCACTGATGATTTGGAAGCCGGCATTGTGGTAGGCTCGACACGTTCGGCGTCATCTCCGGGCGGTCAGCACCGACGTTTATCCACGCCTTTGCCGTGATGGGTCATGCGCGGTCACGCCAGCACCGCCTTGACTCCGTCGATGACGAATTGCACCGCGAGCGCGGCGAGGATGACGCCGAGCAGCCGCGACAGCACGACATTGCCGGTCGTGCCGAGGTAACGCGCGACCCGACCGGCGGCTAAGAACACGGCGCCGCTGATGGCGCATACGGCGACAATGACGCCGAGCAGAATCGCGATCACGGCCGGCCTGCCGCTGGCCTGGCCGCTGAGCAGCACCGTTGCGGTGATCGCCCCGGGCCCGCCATTATCGGAATCGCCAGTGGGAACGCGGCGATGCTGTGAAACTCTTCCCTCCACCGCTTGCTCGGCGGCGCGGGTCTGGCGCTCCGTGCGTACGCCGAACACCATTTCCGTCGCGATCGAGAACAGCAGCAATCCGCCGGCGATGCGGAAAGCGGGAATGCCGATACCGAGGCTCGTCAGCAGCCATTCGCCGATCAACGCCGAGCCGGCCAGGATCGCCGCCGCGATCAGGCTCGCTCGCACGCGGTGGACATGATCACGGGTCTCCCGAAGGGCGGCGCGGCGGGGATCGAGGCGGGGGGTATCGGGCGATCCCTTCGAAGTCAATGTCGGGTGGCGCCGCGAGGGTTCGTCGGGATCATCCGGTACTTGTTAATAAGCCGCTGAATTCCCATATGAAAATAGCCCGTTCAGAGGTCGTTTTGCGGTGGTATGACGGTGCTGAATCGGGTACAGAAATAGCCTCAAAACCGCGCGGGAATTTCAGTCCTTGTCCGACATCGATGATCCGAATCCGGGGGACCAGGGTCCTTCGGATATCCGCCCCGTCTCGATCGCGGAGGAGATGAAGCGGTCGTACCTCGATTACGCGATGAGCGTGATCGTGGCGCGCGCGCTCCCGGATGTGCGCGACGGGCTGAAACCCGTGCACCGGCGCATCCTCCATTCGATGCACGAGCAGGGCCATACGCCCGACAAAAAATACGTCAAGTCGGCGCGTGTCGTCGGCGACGTGATGGGCAAGTATCACCCGCACGGCGACACGGCGATCTACGACGCGCTGGTGCGCATGGCGCAGGATTTCTCCATGCGCTTGCCGCTGATCGACGGGCAAGGGAACTTCGGCTCGGTCGACGGCGATCCGCCGGCGGCGATGCGGTACACCGAATGCCGTCTCGCCAGGCCGGCGATGGCGCTCTTGGAAGACATCGACAAGAGCACGGTCGATTTCCAGGAGAATTACGACGGCAATGAGCGGGAGCCGGTGGTGCTCCCCGCGCGGTTTCCTAACCTGCTGGTCAACGGCGCCGGCGGCATCGCCGTCGGCATGGCGACCAATATCCCGCCGCACAATCTCGGCGAGGTGATCGACGCCTGCGTCGCGCTGATCGCCGATCCGGAACTGTCGATCGACGACCTCAACCAGATCATCCCCGGCCCGGACTTCCCGACTGGCGGCATCATCCTCGGCAAGCAGGCGATCCGCTCCGCCTATCATCTCGGCCGCGGATCGATCGTCATGCGCGGCAAGGTCGACTTCGAGACGCTGCGCGGGGACCGCGAGGCGATCATCATTTTCGAGATTCCCTACCAGGTGAACAAAGCCAGCATGGTGGAGAAGATCGGAGAGCTGGTGCGCGAGAAGCGGATCGAGGGCATTGCGGCGCTGCGCGACGAGTCCGACCGCGACGGCTATCGCGTGGTGATCGAGCTGCGGCGCGACGCGGTGCCGGACGTGGTGCTCAACCAGCTCTACCGCTACACGCCGCTGCAATCGACCTTCGGCGCCAACATCGTGGCGCTGGACGGCGGCCGCCCGCAGGTCATGAACTTGAAGGACCTGCTGCGCGCGTTCATCGCCTTCCGCGAGGAGGTGGTGTCACGGCGCACCAAGCACCTGCTCGGCAAGGCGCGCGACCGCGCCCACATCCTGGTGGGGCTGGCGATCGCTGTCGCCAATATCGATGAGATGATCCGGCTGATCCGCACCTCCAGGGACGCCAACGACGCCCGCGACGCGTTGATGGCACGGGAATGGCCGGCAACCACGGCGGCGTCGCTGATGGCGCTGATCGACGATCCGCGGGTGCGCATCTCGAGTGAGGGAACTGCGCGGCTTTCCGCCGAGCAGGCGAAGGCGATCCTGGACCTGCGGCTGCAGCGGCTCACCGCGCTCGGGCGCGACGAGATCGCGGCGGAACTCGACAAGCTCGCCGCCGAGATTGCCGACTATCTCGACATCCTGCGGTCCCGCGCGCGTATCCAGAGCATCGTCAAGGACGAACTCATGGCGGTGAAGGCCGAGTTTGCCACGCCGCGGCGCACGGCGATCCTCGGGCAGGAAGGCGAGGTCGAGGACGAGGACCTGATCCAGCGCGAGGACATGGTCGTCACCGTCTCGCATCTCGGCTACGTCAAGCGCGTGCCGCTCTCGACCTACCGGGCGCAAAAGCGGGGCGGGAAGGGGCGCGCGGGCATGCAGACCCGTGACGAGGACTTTGTCAACCGCCTGTTCGTCGCTTCGACCCATACGCCGGTGCTGTTCTTCTCTTCGCGCGGCCGGGTCTACAAGCAGAAGGTCTGGCGGCTGCCGCTGGCGGCGCCGCAGGCGCGCGGCAAGGCGCTGATCAACATCCTGCCGCTGGAGCAGGGCGAACTGATCACCACCATCATGCCGCTGCCGGAGGACGAGACGACCTGGGCCGATCTCGACGTGATGTTCGCGACCACCAGCGGCAGCGTCCGGCGCAACAAGCTCTCCGACTTCGTCGACGTGCGCCGCTCCGGCATCATCGCCATGAAGCTCGATGAGGGTGAGTCGATCGTCGACGTGCAGATCTGCACCGAGCAGGACGACGTGCTGCTGACCTCGGCGGCCGGCCAATGCATCCGGTTCCCGGTGACCGACGTGCGCGTGTTCACCGGGCGCACGTCGATGGGCGTGCGCGGCATCGCTTTGGAGCAGGACGACCGGGTGATCTCGCTGTCGATCCTGCGGCATGTCGATGCGACGGCCGACGAGCGCGTGGCGTATCTCAAACGTGCGAACGCGGTTCGACGGGGGATTAATGGAGACTTGGCGGAAGAGGCCGCCGATGCCGCTGCGGATATCGAGGGTGAGGAGACTGCCGGCGCGATCGAGCTCGGCGAACAGCGCTACGTCGAAATGTCGGCCGCCGAGCAATTCGTGCTGACCATCTCCGAACGCGGCTTTGGCAAGCGCACCTCTTCCTACGAGTACCGTACCACCGGCCGCGGCAGAAAAGGCTTCGTCGCTATGGATAATCGCGACCGCTCTGGCGCGATCCGCTCCCGCATTGGCAAGCTTGTGGGCGCTTTCCCGGTCGAGGAATCGGACCAGATCATGCTAGTGACCGACGGCGGCCAATTAATCCGGTGCCAAGTCTCGGGTGTCAGTATCAAAGGCCGAAGAACGCAAGGCGTGATCGTGCTCAACACCGCCGAGGACGAACGCGTGGTCTCGGTCGAGCGGCTCTCCGAGGAAACGGACGAGAACGGCGGGTGATTCGCTTGTCCCTGTTTGTGGTTCGTCATTGCCCGGCTCAAGCCAGGCAACGACAGTCGAGTATGTATAGTGTGGTGGTTCAGGGTGCTGCAAGATCAAGCGAACTTCGGATTCGGGACACTAGATTTCTGATGAGGAGCCTAAATGGCGATCAAGACCCAGATGATCAGCGGCCCGGAGCGTTACGGCTATCTCGCCGAACCGGTCGGCGGTGCGCGCGGCGGCGTGGTGCTGCTGCCGACGATCTTCGCGATCAATGCGTTCGCGCGCGGCTACGCAGACACGCTGGCCAATTCCGGGCTCGCTTGCGCGGTGTGGGACATCTACGCGGGTCTGCCGCTGATGACCGACTACGAGGAATCGCTCAAGCGCGCCCGCGCGCTGACCGACGAGGCGGTGGTTTCCTCGATCGGCAAATGGATCGACCATATGCTCGGCGAGATGAAGCTCGCCGCCGTCGGCGTGCTCGGCTTCTGCATCGGCGGCCGCTTCGCCGTCCTGCAGGCGGCGACCGACAAGCGTATCAAGGCCTGCGCCATGGCCTATCCGTCGATCGAGAATCCGCGCCTTTCCAACCAGGCGATGGATTCACTGGCCATGGCTGCGGACATCGCCTGCCCGGTGCTCAACGTCCAGCCGGGCAAGGACCACGTCAGCCAGCCCGATACCTACGAAATCCTAAACACGGCGCTGTTCAAGCGCAGCGCGCCAACCACGCTGCAGTATTACCCCGTTGCCGAGCACGGCTTCATGCATCGTCCGCAGCCGCCCGAAAATCCGGCCGCCACCATGCTCGCCTCGCCGCAACTGCTGGCCTTCTTGACGGCGTGCCTGAGATAGGGGCCAATCGACTCGAAGCGAACCAGGGACATTGGTCCATTAAGAACCCAACGGGAGGCGTTATGACAAAGTGGTTGAAATCGGCGGCCTTGCTGGCGCTTGCAAGCGGTCTTGCGATGGCGATGGTCAAGACCGCCGACGCGCAGAGCTATCCATCGCGGCCTGTGACGGTGATCGTGCCATTGCCGGCCGGCGGTATCGTCGACGTGCTGGTGCGGCGGATCGGCAAGGAGCTCGAGGCGCGCTACAAGTACAACATCGTGGTCGAGAACAAGCCGGGCGCCAACACCCAGGTCGCCGCCAATGCCTGCAAGAGCGCGGCGCCTGACGGCTACACCACCTGCCTGCTCACCATGTCGACGATGACGCTCAATCCGGTCCTCTCCAAGAGCGTGACCTATGATCCGATCAAGAATTTCACCCCGCTGACCAATATCGCCTTCGTCGAGCACATGTTGATTATGAACAAGTCCGTGCCGGTGAAGAACTTCAAGGAACTGGTCGAGTACTCGAAGGCGAACCCGGACAAGCTCAACTACGGCACTTTCGGGATCGGTGGTGATGCGCATCTGTCGTTCGAGTGGATCAAAAAATCCACCGGTGCGAAGCTGACCCACATCCCATATCGCGGCGCGGCGCCGGCGATGTTGGCGTTCACCCGCGGCGAGGCGCACCTGTTGGTCCTTACGCCCGGCAACGGTACATTGCTGGAACAGATCAAGGAGGGCAAAGTCGCGGCGCTTGCGGTCGAGGGCGACCGTCGCATTGACGTCTTGCCAAACACGCCGTCGTACAAAGAGGTAGGCCTGCCGCCATTCCCCGCACGCAGTTGGTTCGGCCTGTTCGGGCCGGCGGGAACCCCGAAAGTCGTCGTCGACAAGCTCGGCGCGGACCTCGCCTCCGTCATCAAGGATCAGAAGATGCAGAAAGAGTTCCTGATCCCCGCAGGCCTCGATCCGGTCGGCAATTCGCCGGCGGAATTCGCGAAGTTCCTTCTCGAATCGATTGCCGCCGGTAAGCGGTTCGTCGAGGTCTCGGGCGTCAAGGTCGACTAGGGTGGTGGTTCAGAAGTTCGCTCTATTCTTATCGCGAGTTCCGGGAAGCGAACTTCTGAACGGGACATTAGCCGAATGAGGCCCCGGCGCAGGAGCAATTGCTCCCTGGCGCCGGTCTGTGTCGCTTGCGACGCAGCTTTTTCTGGGAGTGATCGATGATTGCGAAGTTGAAGCTGCTGGTTGCGGCCGCCTTGATGTTGGCTCTTGCGTGGCCTTCGGTGCCGTCTGTGGCGCAGTCATGGCCGCAGCGCACGGTCAAATTCATCATTCCGTTCGGCGCCGGCGCCGGCGCCGATATCGGCGCGCGGCTGTTCGCCGAGCGGTTGTCCAAGCAGTGGGGCCAGCCGGTCGTGATCGAGAACCGGCCCGGCGCCGACGGCATCGTCGCCATCACCGGTTTCCTGAACGCCAACGACGATCACACCCTGCTGTTCGGGGCGTCGGGCTCGTTCACCGTGCACCCGTTTCAGTTCGCCAACGTGCCGTACAGGGCCGAGGACATCGTGCCGGTGGCGCGCGTATCCAATACCATCATCGTGGTGTCGGTGCCGGCATCGTCCAAAAGCAATACGCTGGCAGATCTCGTGGCCGCGGCGCGCGCAGCGCCCGACAAGCTGAATGCCGCGCTGGTGCCCGGGATCACCGAATGGGCGTTCCTGGGCTTCCTCAAGCACTATGGTCTGACCATGACCAAGGTGCCGTACCGCGACATCGCCCAGGCCGTGCCCGATCTGGCGGAAGACCGTGTGCAGGTGATGATGTCGTCTTTGGCGATCGTGCAGCCGGGGGTGACGTCCGGCAAGGTCAAGCTGCTGGTGGTGACCGGGCGCGAACGTGTGCCGCAGCTGCCGGCGATTCCCACCGCCGCCGAGGTCGGCTTCCCGGCGCTGGAGCTGGAAGGCCTTGCCGGTCTGTTCGGGCCGCGCAAGCTGCCGGTCGCGATGCGCGAGCGCATTGCCGCCGACATGAAGGCGGCCGCCGCGGATGGAGTGATCGGTGCCCGGCTGGCGGCGACCGGTCAGGTGATCAATATCGGCGGCCCGGCGGAGTTCGCCGAATCGATCGAGCGCCAGCGCGAGCACGTCGCCGGCATCGCGAAGCTGCTCAGGATCAAACCGCCGGAGCAGTGATCACGATCGCCCTCGTGCCCCGGACGCGTTGCAGCATGTAATGCTGCAACGCTGAGCCGGGGCCGTTCCAAATGCTGAGTCTGGAACGGTCCCGGTTCTGCAGCGCACCGCAAGTCGGATGTTTCCGACTTGCGACCATCAAAATATGCCGGAAGTCGGGAACACCCGACTTCCGGTGTTGCACGCTGCGCTGCGCCCGGGACACCTTTGTTACGTCTCCGCGTGGTCGCGGTCGAAGGCCCAGACGCGCTCGAAACCCATCAGCTTTGAGAAGTCGCTGAACGGATAGAGCTTGCCGGACCACGCGCTGGTCGAGCCCTTGGCCTTGATCTCGCCGTATACCGATCGCATCGCGGCGCCCGCGGCGAGAAAGCCGGCGCCGGGGAAGATCGCCAGCTTGTATCCGACCTCTTCCAGTTGCGTCCGTGACAGCAGCGGCGTGCGGCCGCCTTCGACCATGTTGGCGATGAGCGGCAGGTCGAAGGCGCGGCCGATGCGCCGCATCTCCTCGACGCTCTCCGGCGCCTCGACGAACAAGATATCCGCGCCAGCCTTGGCGAAGGCTTCGGCTCGGCGCAGCGCCTCGTCAAGGCCGAGCGACGTGCGCGCATCGGTGCGGGCGATGACGAGAAAATCCTTGGAATCCCGCGCCTCGACCGCAACGCGGATTTTCCGAACCGCATCGTCGAGCGCGACCACGCGGCGGCCGGGCGTGTGCCCGCATTTCTTCGGGAACTCCTGGTCCTCGATCTGGATCGCCTGCACGCCGGCAGCCTCGTAGCCCTTCACCGTGAAATCGACGTTGAGCAGGCCGCCATAGCCGGTGTCGGCATCGGCAACCAATGGCGTCGTCGTCCCCGACGCGATCTGCCGCGCGCGGCCGACCATGTCGGTATAGGTGGCGAGCCCCGCGTCGGGGAGCCCGAGATAGGAGGCGACCACGCCGTAGCCGGTCATGTACAGCGCATCGAAGCCCATGCCGTCGGCGATCTTGGCCGAGATCATGTCGAACACGCCCGGCGCGCTGATCAGGCCGGGCTGCTTCAGGCGTGCGGCGAGGGGCTGGGGCATTGGCGGTCGTCTCCGGCGTTTGATCGGGAGACGTTATACCAGGGGCGGCGGGCCCGCTCATGCCCGTCACCTTGAGGGCGCGCCGCAGGCGCGCCTCGAAGGGCGCCGGTTCGGCGGGCCTAATTGAACGCCCGGCCGCCGCCGCCGAAGCTGCGCCGCCGCTGAATCCGGCGCGGCTCGGGGATCGGTTCGGGGTCGAGCCCGAACAGCCGCTCGAAGAAGCCCGGCTCACGGTAACCGCCGCCGCCGTACTGGTAACCGCCGCCGCCGTAGCGGTAACCCCCGCCGCCATGGGTGCCGACCGGCATGCGCACCGGCGCCGCATGGTTGACGCTCGGCCGGTCGACCCGGATATCGGCAACGCGGCGCTGGTCGCCGCTCAATGCGGCGGTGATGCGGGCGTCGCGGCCATAGATGTCGCTGCGGAGCACCAGCTTGCCGGCGTCGTCGACGAAAGCCGTCTGATAGGTGAGATGGATCACGATCGGCTTCGGGAAATTGATGTTGACCTCGGACCCGCCGAACATTTTGCGCAGACGCTCCTGGGTGTAGCCCTCGCCGGGCCGTGCCAGCGACAGCAGTACCTCGCCGTATTTGAGCGGTTCCTGCACGCGAATGCAGCCGTGGCTATAGGCGCGGGAGTCGCGCGCGAACAGGTGTTTGTCCGGCGTGTCGTGCTGAAACACCAGGAACTTGTTGGGGAAGTTGAAGCGGATACGGCCGAGCGCATTGCGGTCGCCGGGCGGCTGGTAGACGCGGATGGTGCCGTCGCGGTTCTGCTCGAGCTTGAGGCCGATTCGCTCCAGCGCCCGCGGGTCGTCCTGCAGCGCCGGCAGGTATTCGTTGCGGATGATCGACGGCGGAACGTTCCAGGTCGGGTTGACGGTGATGAACTTCATCTGCTCGCTGATGATCGGCGTCGCCAGCGACGGCTTGCCGACCACGATCTTGGTGCTCCACACCAGTTTGTTGTCGCGCACCACGCGCAGGGTGAAGTCTGGAATGTTGACCATCACATAGATCTTGCCGAGGTCGCGCGGCAGCCAACGCCAGCGTTCCATGTTGGCGATGATGGTGTCGACCGGATCGGCGGACGGCCGGTGCCGCCCGTTCATCGCCCGCAAGGTATTTCGGCCGAGCATGCCGTCGGTACCGAGGCCCTTGTCCTTCTGGAAATCCTTCACCGCCTGGAACACCGCGTCGTCATAGACCGGGCTGTCTGGATCGGCCGTGACGCCGAGCCGCTTGCGCAGATCGGTGACGCGCGGATCGCTCATACCGGGCCGCAGAATCGGGCCGCCGGCGATGTACACCACGTCGGGCTTTTCCGCCGGCGCCGTGCGTGCCTTGGCGAGCGCGGCCTTCAACGCCTTGTAGCCCGGCTGCTGCGGATTGAAGCCGTCGAGCGCCGCGGCGACCTCGTTCGCCTCCGCGAGCTTCGCCAGCACGTCCGCCGGCTCGCGCCGCACCACGTTATAGGCGATGTCCGCCGAGATGCGCGTGTAGTGCACGCGGCCGGTCTGCGCATGCCGGGCAAAGTCCAGCACCGCGTCGGTGAGCCTGATCTCCGCCTCCGCCAAGGCGTCGGCATCAGCGCCAGCCTCGATCACCGGCGTCGGATAGTCGGCCGGGTCGAGACCGTCGGCGGCGACCCCGGCGAGATAGCTGATTGCGGCCTTGCCGCGCTCGTTCATGGCGCCGCCGTCGATCCAGAGCGGGACATAGCTCCGCGCCTGGTAGAAGGAATTGATGCTCTCGCGGTCCTTGCGGCTCACGATCAGGCGATCGAACTTGCCGGAAACTAGCTCGCGCAGCTTATCGGTGACGCCGGCGTCGGCTCCGGCAGGCACCGCCGCCTCGGCGGCGGTGGCCGGCGGCGCGTTCGTTTCGGCGGCGTTCGCAGGCGTCGGCGGCGACGGTTCGGGGGTGATATCCTTGATCGTCAGAGGCGGTCGTTCGGGGGTTTCCGGCATCGGTACCCCGGCCTCGACCTCGGCGGTTGATGCGGTGCGCCCGTCCTGGGCGGAGGCAGCCAACGCCAAAGCCAATGGCAGGACCATGGCCACCGCCGTTCCGGTCAGTAAACGGTCGAAACGGACACTCCACATCAGATGTACTCCAGTGTTTCCAGGTCTAGCCGGTAACCGCGATAACCGTACTTCGTTCCAGCATATCCGAATAACGCGACGATGATGAAGTCGAGGTTGTTAAAATTTGTGAAAGACGACGTGTTGTGAGGGCTTCCAAGGTCAGTGATGGTTAGTTGGGCGCCTTTGATGACCAAGTCAGCGGCCTGAGCACTGGTGCGATCAGCCCCGGGCGGGCCAAGGCGGACAATCGGCGCGCCGACGCTCTCTTGCGAGAGCAACCGACTTGGCCAACCCGAGCAAACGGGCATCGAGATGCCACGTCGCAAGATTGGCTAATACTAGGGAAGTTAGTGCGCGTTGAGGTAGATGCGGAGATTGATGCGCTTTTTGGATGAACCAATCGTGCCGGACCGCAGAGGCAATCTCGTGAAAGCCGCCCCGCCCGCCACGCGCGCAGGATTATGGGGCGAATCGCTTGTGTCAATCCACGGGTGCATTGACGGTTGCCGCACCCTTACCTCACGGACAGGGGTCACGCGCCTTCG
The DNA here is from genome assembly GCA_009377755.1 of Hyphomicrobiales bacterium. GTDB lineage: Bacteria > Pseudomonadota > Alphaproteobacteria > Rhizobiales > Xanthobacteraceae > WHTM01. The sequence continues at coordinate 22,930 of WHTM01000053.1, forward strand.
ATGTCCTCGCGCAGGATTTCCAATTCCAGCCAAGCTTCCTCCGCGACGGCCAACTCAGCGTGTGTCGCCGTCAGTGCCTCGGATGTCTCGGTGAACGCCGTCGGGTCGCGTGCAAATAGGCTGGGGTCGCCGAGGCGCTGCTGGAGCCTCTCGATGTCCGCCTGGAGTGCCGCGATTCGGCCCGGCAATGTTTCCAGCGCGTGCTTCTCGTTGAAACTGAGCCGCCGCTTGCCAAGCTTCGGCATGCGGGCGGGCGGCGGCGGTTTGCCGACATCGGCGGCCTTCTTCGGAGCTGGCTGCCGGCGTGCGGTGTCGCCGCCGCGCTGCGCCAGCATGTCGGAATAGCCGCCCGCGTATTCGGTCCAGCGCCCGTCGCCCTCCGGGACCACCACCGCCTCGACCACGCGGTCGAGGAAGTCGCGGTCGTGGCTGATGAGAATGACGGTGCCGGCATAGTCGCCGAGCATCTCTTCCAGCACATCGAGGGTTTCGAGATCGAGATCGTTGGTCGGCTCGTCGAGCACCAGCAGGTTCGAAGGCCTGGCGAGCGCCCGTGCCAGCATCAGCCGGCCGCGCTCGCCGCCTGACAGCACCCGCAGCGACGTGCGTGCCTGTTCCGGCGGGAAGAGAAAGTCGCGCATGTAGCCGACCACGTGCTTGGGCTTGTCGCCGATCATCACTGTGTCGCCGCGCCCGCCAGTCAGCGCCTCACGCAGCGTCCACTCCGGATCGAGGCTCTCGCGTCCCTGGTCGAGGGTCGCCATCTGCAGATTGGCGCCGTGGCGGACGGTGCCGGTGTCGGGTGTCAGCGCGCCGGTGAGCAGCGAGACGAGCGTCGTCTTGCCGCTGCCGTTGGGCCCGACCACGCCGATCCGGTCGCCGCGCATGATGCGGACGGAAAAGTCCGCGACGATCCTGCGTTCGCCGAACGCCTTGCTGATATTTTCCGCCTCGATCACCAGCGCGCCAGAGGCATCGGCCTGCGCGGGGGCGATGACCGCCGTGCCGGCGGCCCGGCGATGTTCGCGCCGCGCTTTGCGCAAATCATGCAGTGCCGACAGCCGCCGCACGTTGCGCTTGCGCCGTCCGGTGACGCCGTAGCGCAGCCAGTGCTGCTCGGCCTCGATCTTGCGGCCGAGCTTGTGCTGGTCGCGCTCCTCCTCGGCGAGCCGCTCGTCGCGCCACGCCTCGAAGTCGCCGAAGCCGAGCTCGATCCGGCGCGCGCGTCCACGGTCGAGCCAGACGGTCGAGCGCGACAGCGTTTCGAGAAAGCGCCGGTCGTGGCTGATCAGCACCAGCGCCGAACGTCTGCCGTCGAGTTCGCGTTCCAGCCATTCGATCGCCGGCAGGTCGAGATGGTTGGTCGGTTCGTCGAGCAGCAGGATGTCTGGATTGGGCGCCAACACCCGGGCGAGCGCCGCGCGCCGGGCCTCGCCGCCCGACAGCAGGCCCGGATCCTCCTCGCCGGTCAGCCCCAGTTGTTCCAGCAGGTAAGCCGCCTGATGCGCATCGTCGCCTGGGGCGAGACCGGCCTGGACATAAGCGAGCGTGGTGGCGTGGCCGGAGAGATCGGGCTCCTGCGGCAGATAGCGGACGGTCGCGCCCGGCTGCACGAAACGGGTGCCGGCGTCGGGCTCGATCAGGCCGGCGGCGATCCTGAGCAGCGTCGACTTGCCGGAGCCGTTGCGGCCGACCAGGCAGGCGCGTTCCCCCGGCGCGACGGCAAGCTCGACGCCATCGAGCAGCGGCGCACCGCCGAAGGTGAGCACGATGCTGCCGAGCTGAATGAGGGGAGGGGCCATGCGGCAGGCATGTACAGGGGATGGACGCCAGGCGGAAGGTGCGGCGAAACCGGCGCTCTGCGGTTGTGCGTGATCTTCCGTCCCGGACATTGTCTTCGCCGTCGCAGGGGGCGTACGTTTGCGAACGGCACAGTCACCGCGCCCGCTCGGCGGACCGGTCCGGCACGCTGCCTGAACATGGAGACGAAAGCGTGCACAAGTACATCGGCGCCCGCATTCCGCGCAAGGAGGATGACCGGTTCCTGCATGGCCGGGGCCGGTATATCGGCGATTTGCGCTTCGCGAATATGCGCGACGTCGCTTTCGTGCGCAGCCCGGTGGCGCATGCGCGCGTGGTTGGCATCCGCATCCCCGAGCACTTGCGGGCGTCGGTGTTCACCGCCAAGGACCTCGCCGGCGTGCGGCCGATCCGCGCGGTGTCGCCGCTGCCGGGATTCCAGGTCTCGGAGCAGCCGCCGCTCGCGACCGACAAGGTGCGGCAGGTGGGCGAACTGATCGCCATGTGCGTCGCCGATACGCGCGCGCAAGCCGAGGACATCGCAGCGCAGGTGACGGTGGAGTACGACGAGCTTCCCGCCGTCATCGACATGCTGGCGGCACAGGAGCCGCAGTCGGTGCTGGTGCACGACACCGTGAAGGGCAACATCTTCATCCGCGTCGACTATGACGGCGACATCGAGACCGTGGCTAAGACGGCGCCGGTCAAGGTGACGCGCGAGGTGCGCACGGCACGCCAGGTCATGTCGCCGATCGAATGCCGTGGCTTCGTCGCGGAATGGGATACGCGGCTGAGCCAGCTCGTGCTGCACGGCGCGACGCAGTTCCCGCACGTGGTGCGCACCGGGCTTGCTGACGTCTTGCAAATTCCCGAGGTGCAAATTCGCGTGGTCTCGCCGGATGTCGGTGGCGGCTTCGGCTACAAGGCGATCCTCGCGGGCGAGGAGGTCGCCCTGTGCTGGCTCGCCATGCGCTGCGGCCACCCGGTGCGCTGGCTCGAGGACCGCCGCGAGCAGCTCGTGGCCAATGCCAATTGCCGCGAGCATCACTACCGCATGACCGCCTACGCCGACGCAACCGGCAAGCTTCTCGCGTTCGAGGCTAAGGCCGCGGTCGATTGCGGCGCCTATTCGGCCTATCCGTTCACCGCCGCGATCGAGCCCTCGCAGGTAGGCGCGATCCTGCCGGGGCCGTACAACATTCCCGTCTACCGCTGCAGCACGGTCGGCGTCGCCACCAACAAGTGCCCGCAGCTGCCGTACCGCGGCGTCGCGCGCCCCGGCGTCTGCTACGCCATGGAGTTCATGATCGACGCCATCGCCCGCGAGATCGGGCGTGAGCCGCACGAGGTGCGCCTCGCCAATCTCGTGCGGCCCGAGCAGATGCCGTACGACAACGTCACCGACAAGCACTTCGACAGCGGCGACTATCCGCAGCTCATGCGCATGGCGGTCGACGCGATCGATCTTCCCGCCGTACGCGAGCGGCAGCGGCGCGGCGAGCCGGACGGACGGCGCATCGGCGTCGGCCTGGCGGTGTTCTCCGAGCAGACCGCGCACGGCACCACCGCCGACGGCAAGCGCCGCGTGCTCTACGAACAGACTTTCGCGCGGCTGACGCCGGACGGCGGTGTCGACATCCGCGCCGGCATCCAGAGCATCGGCCAGGGGCTGGAGACGACGCTGGCACAGGTCGCCGGCGAAATCATGGGGGTCGATCCGGCGCTGGTGCAGGTGCGCCTCGGCGATACCGAGACCTCGCCCTATTCGAGCGGCGCCTGGGGATCGCGCGGCATGGTCTGGGCCGGCGGCGCTACGTCCCGTGCCTGCAAGGAATTGGCGCAGCGTGTGGCGAAGATCGGCGCCGCCATGCTGCAGACTGGCGCCGCCAACGTCATGCTGCGCGACGGCGCCGTGCACGGGCCGCAGGGGAGCGTGTCGCTGCGCGACATCGCGCGCGCCTACTATCTTGCGCCCGGTGATCTCCCCGGCGACACCGACCACCACGGCCTGGAAGTGACCGGCGGCTATGCGCCGGAGCGGCTGACCGGCATCCACACCGGCTCGGCGCATGCGTGCGTGGTGGCGGTCGATCCGGAGATCGGCGGTGTGGAAATTCTCGACTACGTGGTTTCCGAGGACGCCGGCATCCTGGTCAATCCGATGATCGTCGATGGCCAGATCTACGGTGGCGCCGCGCAGGGCATCGGCTCGGCGCTCTACGAGGAAATGCCGTTCGATGCGCATGGGCAGCCGCTTGCCTCGACGCTCGCCGACTACCTCCTGCCCGGCCCCACCGAGGTCCCCGATATCCGACTGCTGCACATGGAGACGCCGTCGCCCTACACCGAATTCGGCCAGAAGGGGGTGGGCGAGGGCGGCGCCATTGGGCCGCCGGCGGCCATCGCCAATGCGGTGAACGACGCGTTGCGGCCGCTCGGCGCCGAGATTTGCGAGATTCCGATTACGCCGCGGCGTATCCTCGAAGCCCTGCACAAGGCTAAAGCGTAGTGCGTGATCCGCAAAAGTGGAAGCCGGTTTTGCGAAAAGATCACGCACCAAGGTCAAAGCGATGCATGAAGCCGTCACGCTCTCCACCGACGTGCTGGTGATCGGCGCCGGCGGTGCCGGCATGTTCGCCGCCGTATCCGCCGCGCGCAACGGCGCTGACGTGATCCTGATCGACAAGAACGTGGTCGGACGCGGCGGCGCCACCATCATGGCGCAAATGACCTGTGCCTCGGCGCTCGGCGAGGCGGAGCCGGACTCGCCGGAACTGCACCTTGCCGACACGCTGGAAGCCGGCCGCGGCCTCTGTAACGAAGACCTCGCCGCGCTGCTGTGCGAAGGGAGCCCGCTGCGCATCCGCGAGCTCGAGTCCTGGGGCGTCAACTGGGCGCGCCAGGACGACGGCCGCTTCAACCAGGTCAAGGCGCCCGGCCACAATCGCAAGCGCTGCGTCTATGTCGATTTCCTCTCAACCGGCGCCGCGATCTGCGCTGCGCTTCGCAACAGGACCAGCCGCAACGACGCCATCCGCCGCCTGAGCAACCTGAGCATCACCGACATCGTCGTGCACGGCGGCGAAGCGGTCGGCGCCGTCGGCTACGACATCCCGACCGCCGCGCCGGTGGTCATCACGGCGGGCGCGACGATCATCGCCTCCGGCGGCATGACCAAGATGTTCCAGCGCACCACCGCGTCCAACAATCTCTGTGGCGAGGGCGTCGGGCTTGCGCTACGCGCGGGCGCGCGGCTCACCGACATCGAGTTCCTGCAGTTCTATCCCAACGGGCATCTCGCGCCACGCATGGTCGGCCTCGACCCGACCACCTGGGAACCCACGCGGGTCAAGCTCGGCGGCCGATTGCTCAACGGCTTGGGCGAGGAGTTCCTGCAGAACTACACCGACACTGAGGGCGGCGGCGCCTACGATACCGCGCGCGACGTCCTCACCTATGCGATCTACAAGGAGGTCGAGGAGGGCCGCGGCACGCCGCACGGCGGCGTCTATCTCTCCTTCCAGCACATCGCGCCGGAGGCGCTGGAACGCGCGCTCGGCCCCGTGCTCGATATCTTCGCGCGCAACAACATCGATCTCACCAAGGCGCCGGTCGAAATTTTCCCGATCGCGCACTACCAGATGGGCGGCATCGAGGTCGACGTGAGCATGGCGACGCGCGTGCCCGGTCTCTATGCCGCGGGGGAGGTGACCGGCGGCGCCAATGGCGCCAACCGTCTCTCCGGCAACGCGCTGCCCGAGGCGCTGGTGTTCGGCGAGCGGGCGGGCGAGAGCGCTGCGCTTTTCGCCAAACGCAAGCCGGTGCCGGACTGGGATGCGTCGACCGCCGCCCCGTATATCGACACCATCCGCGGCATTGCCGGCCGCAACGCGACGAACAGCGCCTGGCCGGGGCATCTCCTGCGCGAGTTGAAAGAACTGATGTGGACAAAGGTCGGCGCCTTCCGTACCGCCGATGACCTCGCCGCCGCGCGGGCGCGCATCAACACGATGCGGCTCACCGAGCTCGACAAGCTCGCTGTTGCGGATGAGGCTTCCCACAACACCAGCCTCGTCGAGTGGTGCGAGTTGCGCAACGGTCTCTACGCTGCCGAGGCCGTCGCGCTCGCCGCGCTTAACCGCCGGGAAAGCCGCGGCGCCCACCAGCGGGTTGATTTCCCGCGCGCCGATGACCACTTCCGCCGCAGCCAGCGCGTTGCGCTCGAGGGGCAGGAGCTGGTGTCGGATTTTGCGGAGGTGCTGCAATGAATCCGGGGTGCCTCTACTCGTGTCCCGGGCGCACTGCAGCACATAGTGCTGCTGTGCAGAACCGGGACCCCGGTTCTCTCAAGCGACAAGCAACCGGGGTCCCGGATCAGCGCAGCACCGTTTCACGCTGCAGCGCGTCCGGGACACGAGCTGAGAGCGTAGGTCTCCGATGACCCCCGCAGCCTCACGCACCAAAACCGCCCGCCTCAAGGTCTGGCGCGGCAGCGACCGCGCCGCCGGCCGCTACCAGCAGTACGATGTCGCCTTCGAGGACGGCGATTCCGTGCTCGACGGGCTCGTGCGCATCCGCGCGCACGAGGATCCGAGCCTGGCGGTGCGCTTCTCCTGCTTCAACGCCAACGTCTGCAAGGAATGCAGCATGCTGATCGACGGCGAGGTGGAGTACGCCTGCATCGCCAAGCTGACCGAGGGCGTCACGCGGGTCGATCCGCTGCCGAAGGTGCCGCTGCTGCGCGACCTTGTGACGGATACCCTGGCGAAAAAAGAAAGGCTATGAGACGCACGATCCAGCGAACAGCGCCGCGAGCCGACAACGACACGGGACGGACAATGCCACACGCAATCATCAAGCTCGGCGCCGCCATTCTGGCCCTGGGTGCGCCCCTGACGGCGCTGCCGGCGCAGGCCCAAGCAACCTATCCGACGCGGGTGATTACCATGGTGGTGCCGTTGCCGGCGGGCGGAACGGCCGATCTGCTGTGCCGCTTCGCCGCCGAAAAGGTGGGCGCCGCGCTCGGCCAGCAGGTGGTCGTGGAGAACCGCCCAGGCGGTGCCGGCGCACGCGTCGGCACCGAGCAGGTGCAACGGTCCGCGCCCGACGGCTACACGCTGCTGTGCGCGCCGCAGCTCACCTTGAGCATCGCCTATCTGATGTTCGGCAAGTCCGGATACGACACGCGCAACCTGGAGCCGGTCAGCGTGCTCGCGACCTATCCGTTGGTCGTGCTGGCGCGCGGCGGGCTGCCGGCCGACAACCTGCCGGAGCTGATCGCCTACGCGCGCGCCAACCCCGGCAAGCTCAATTACGGACATCAGGGCAAGGGCAACACCGGGCACCTGCTCGGCGAGAACCTGATGCTCAAGGGCAATTTCCGCATGACGGAGATTCCATATCGCGGCAGCGCGCCGGCGATCAACGATCTCTTGGCCGGCACCATCGACATCCTCCCGGACTACCTGCTCGTCAACAAGCAGCACATCGAGGCCGGCAAGATGAAGCTGCTCGCCACCGGCGGCCGCGAGCGGCTGAAGGACTATCCCACGGCGGCGACCATCGCCGAGACGCTGCCCGGGCTCTATGCCGATACCTGGATGGCGGTGGCTGCGCCTCCCGGCACGCCGAAGGAGATCACCAGGAAGGTCTCCGATGCGATCGCCCAGGGCTTCAACGACCCCGCGCTGCGAAAGCGTATCCTCGCGCTCGAAGCGGAGCCGCGCGGCAGCACGCCGGAACAGATGCGCGACCTGGTCCGCCACAGCCTGGAGACGTGGGGACCGGTGGTCGAGGCGGCGAAGATTTCGATCAATTGACAGGTCCGATGACGCGCCGCGTCGGCGGGACGTCAAGGCGGGGCACGGCGACGTGCATGCGCTGCTCGATGCCGGCCTGCTCGACCGCGCCGATGACGGCCGGATCGTGTTTCGCTTCGACGCCGTGCACGTGGATTTCACCCTGCATGCCGCGTAAGGCGGGGGCGGGCTGCTCGTCTTTGACTTGGCGGGCATTGCGTTAGGCGCGGCGGCGCCGCACGACGGCGCTATTGATGCACACACGGTCGTCCCGGCCAAGGCCGCGAAGCGGCCGCGAGCTGGGACCCATAACCACAGGTCCATCGAAAGTTCTCGAAGTATGGGTCCCC
>WHTM01000054.1 GCA_009377755.1 Hyphomicrobiales bacterium
AGTCGGGCTTGCCCGACTTCGACCACTTAGGAGATTTGGGCGGATGGACTAAAAGTCCATCCCGCCAGTCGAAGTCGGGCTTGCCCGACTTCGACCACTTAGGAGATTTGGGCGGATGGACTAAAAGTCCATCCCGCCCATGCCGCCGCCGCCCGGCATGGCCGGCGGGGTCTTGTCCTTCGGCAGTTCGGCGACCATCGCTTCCGTGGTCACCAGCAGGCCGGAGACCGAGGCCGCGTCCTGCAGCGCCGCCCGCACGACCTTGGCCGGGTCGATGATGCCGGCCTCGACCATGTCGACGTACTGCTCTTTCTGCGCGTCGAAGCCGAACGTCTCCGACTTGTTCTCCATGATCTTGCCGACCACGATCGAACCCTCGACGCCGGAGTTCTCGGCGATCTGCCGCAGCGGCGCCTCCAGTGCCTTGAGCACGATGTTGATGCCGGCTTGCACGTCGGCATTGTCGTTGGTGAGCCGGCCGACCGCCTTCTTGGCGCGCAGGAGCGCAACGCCGCCGCCCGGAACGATGCCTTCCTCGACCGCGGCGCGGGTGGCGTTGAGCGCGTCCTCGACGCGGTCCTTCTTTTCCTTCACCTCGATCTCGGTGGCGCCGCCGACGCGGATCACCGCAACGCCGCCGGCGAGCTTCGCCAGCCGCTCCTGCAGCTTCTCCTTGTCGTAGTCGGAGGTGGTCTCCTCGATCTGCGCCTTGATCTGGCCGACGCGCGCTTCGATGTCCTTCTTCTTGCCGGCGCCGTCGACGATCGTGGTCTTCTCCTTCTCGATGATGACCTTCTTGGCGCGGCCGAGCATCTGCACGGTCACGTTCTCGAGCTTGATGCCGAGATCTTCGGAGATCAACTGGCCGCCGGTGAGGATGGCGATGTCTTCCAGCATCGCCTTGCGGCGGTCGCCGAAGCCCGGCGCCTTCACCGCCGCGACCTTGAGGCCGCCGCGCAGCTTGTTGACGACGAGCGTGGCGAGCGCCTCGCCCTCGACGTCCTCGGCGACGATCACCAGCGGCTTGCCGCTCTGGACGACCGCCTCGAGCACCGGCAGCATCGCCTGCAGGCCGGAGAGCTTCTTCTCGTGCAGCAGCACGTAGGCGTCTTCCAGCTCGGAGACCATCTTCTCGGCATTGGTGATGAAGTAGGGCGAGAGGTAGCCGCGGTCGAACTGCATGCCCTCGACGATCTCGACTTCGGTGTCGAGCGACTTCGCTTCCTCGACCGTGATCACGCCCTCGTTGCCGACCTTCTGCATCGCTTGCGCGATCATCTTGCCGACGTTGGTGTCGCCGTTGGAGGAGATGGTGCCGACCTGGGCGACCTCGGCCGACGAGCCGACCTTCTTGGCCCGCTTCTCGATGTCCTTCACCACCGCGGAAACGGCGATGTCGATGCCGCGCTTGAGGTCCATCGGGTTCATGCCGGCGGCGACCGACTTGGCGCCTTCCTTGATGATGGCATGGGCGAGCACGGTCGCGGTAGTGGTGCCGTCGCCGGCTGTGTCATTGGTCTTCGAGGCGACCTCGCGCACCATCTGCGCGCCCATGTTCTCGAACTTGTCGTCGAGCTCGATCTCCTTGGCGACGGTCACGCCGTCCTTGGTGATGCGGGGAGCGCCGAACGACTTGTCGAGCACGACGTTGCGGCCCTTGGGCCCGAGCGTGACCTTCACCGCGTTGGCGAGGGTCTCGACGCCGCGCAGCATCCGGTCGCGAGCGTCGGTGGAGAATTTGACGTCTTTGGCAGCCATTGTGGGATTTCCCTTTCAGCGTTTGCTCCTCATCCTGAGGACGCTGCGCAGCAGCCGTCTCGAAGGACGAGGCCCTAGAGTCCTCGGCCTCATCCTTCGAGACGCGGCCCGTGGCCGCTCCTCAGGATGAGGAGTGAAGCTTGGCGTCAGGCGATCACGCCCATGATGTCGGACTCCTTCATGATCAGGAGTTCTTCGCCGTCGAGCTTAACCTCGGTGCCGGACCACTTGCCGAACAGCACCTTGTCGCCGACCCTCACGTCGATCGGGATCAGCTTGCCGGCCTCGTCGCGGCCGCCCGGTCCGATGGCGGTGACTTCGCCTTCCTGCGGTTTTTCCTGGGCGGTGTCGGGGATGATGATGCCGCCCTTGGTCTTCTCTTCGGCGCTCAGGCGGCGCACGACCACGCGGTCGTGCAGGGGACGAAACTTGGTTTTGGCCATATGATTCCTCGTCGGCGGTTTCCGCAGGCTGATTTTCCCGGCTTGGGTGATTGCTAGCACTCAGGTAAATTGAGTGCCAACCAGTGGCGGAAATAGGGGTTGGCCGGTGCTCTGTCAAGCCGGGGAGACCGGCAGGGAGCGCGGCCGCGCGGGCGGCAGCGCTGCAGCGGCCCCTACGGACGGCGGCCGGCGAGGGCCACCACGGGGATGGTCTGGCCATCATGAGATCCGAGAGGAGCGACGATCGATCCAAAATCCGACGACGCTCCCCTGCCGCCGCGGACGCTCCTGCGGGCGCATCGTCAATCCTCCTTTGCATGACATCCTCGGACCCGTGCTTCTCGAACTGGCACTCGCGGAAGCTTGGGTCGAAGCTCAACCACTATCACCTCCCTGACATCGGCTTATCCCTAAACATGGTATGTATTGGCAGGTTGCCGGCGCGTGCCGCCGATTCCGAGCTTCAACTGATCGAAGCCGACACCGTAGTATAGGATATTCGGTTTGCCGGTTTCGTGCCTTTGCTTCAGTATGACCTTGTCGCCCTTTTTCCGTCACGAGCAGCCGCTGTGCAGACGCTGTCGTGACTTGCAAAGCCTTGACCTGTCCCGGTAAGCCAAAACCTCCAGGAGTTCGCCATGATCGACGTCCGGTTGCGCGGCATGCTTGTCCTGTCTGTCGCAGTCCTGGGCCTGCTCGCGCTCGGGGCTTGTGCCACGCGGCTACCCGGGCCGGCACCGGAGCCGGCGCCGGTGACGCCGCTGCCGCTGCCGCCCGCCTTCCAGCCGCAGGAGCTGGTCGGCCGTTGGGGCTTTGCCTCCTTCCACCGGGCGGAAGACCAGGGGCGTACCGAGGCGGCGGCGCGCCGCCAGTGCGGCAAGCCCTATGTCATCGGCCGCGGGCCGAGCGGCGGCGTGATGTTGCATCTCGCCGATGAGCGCCAGCCGTCGGAACTCACGGTCAAGGGCGGCCCGGGCGGCAAGACCTATGTCGGCCCGGGGCCGGAGCCGGCGGGGCAGCAAGACCGCGAGGTCGTGACGTTCGACGGACGCGTGCTGGTGCTGCGCTGGCTCGACCCGGGAATAGCCGGCCGCTACGGCGTCGGCGTGTATGTCCGTTGCGCGCCGCAGGCGTGAGCCCCGGGCCGTCGCCCCATTCCCTAATTGCAGCAGGCGACGGCGTCCTTTGCCGGCGCGCAGCCGCACCCGTCCGACGTTTCCGCGGTGTCCTGTTCCAGCCATCGGTCGCGCGGTTTGCAGCTCGCCGGCCGAGGCCGCAACTCGACCCGCACCGTATCGCCATCGAGCTCGATCGCTGCCGGCGCGAAGATCTGCATCGCGCGGGTGCCGTCGCTGATTTCGAACGTGAGCTTGGCGTCGTCGGCGAATTGCACCTGCTCCGCCACCTTCCGCATGATGGCCAGAAACTTTGCGACCGTCATCGGCGCATGCCCGGGCTCAGCCGGGATGTCCCAGAGCTGGATCACCGTCTCGCGCCAGGATTCGGGCATGGCGCCGCAATCGATCGACGCGAAGTGGCCGGCCTTGACCTCGGTGACGTGGTAGCCGGCCTGCACGTCGCGGCCGTCATAGGCGAACACCAATGCCTTGCCGGCGTGCGGGGCGAGTTCCGCGACCAGCTCGGCGGTGGAGAGGCGTCCCAGCCGATGCCACGGGTGGGAATCGCTGGAACCGGGGTTGGCTTGCAGTTGCATCGTGGTATCCTCATTTCAAGAGTTCTATATTTCAAGGAATATTGAAATATGAAAGAAAGTCAAGCCCTCCTGGCGTTCGCCGCGCTGTCGCAGGACACCCGGCTGCGGGTGGTGCGCCATCTCGTGCGGGCCGGCCCCAAGGGCGTTCCCGCCGGTGCGCTCGCCGAGGGCTTGAGCATCTCGCCGTCCAATCTCTCGTTCCACCTCAAGGAACTCGATCGCGCCGGTATCATCGCCGCGCGCCGCGAAGCGCGGTCGATCATCTACACCGTGAACTACGACGGCCTGCGCGGCTTGATCCGGTTCCTGCTGGAAGACTGCTGCGCCGGGTTGGCCGATATCAATCTGTCGCCGCCGGCAAGCGGCGCGCCGCGTTCGTCGGCGCGCAAGGAACGTGCGAATGCCTAGTGTGCCCGGGTCTCGGACTTCTTCCTGCTAGCTTTTTGCCACATGCCCGCAGCCCGTGAATTCCTGTTCGGCCCGTGGCGCGCGGTCAGCGTGTTGGGCGTCACCCAGATCATCACCTGGGGCGTGCTGTTCTATCCGCCCGTGCTGACGATGCCGCTGATCGCCGCCGAGCGCGGCTGGTCGCTGTCCTTCGCCATGGGCGGCTTTTCACTCGCGCTGTTCGTTGGCGGGCTGGTGGCGCCGCGCGTCGGCGCGCTGATCGACCGCTACGGCGGCCACGTGGTGATGCCGTGCGGTTCGCTGGTCGCCGCTGTGGGACTGGTGGCGCTGGTGCATGCGGCGCATCCGGTTCTCTACCTGATGGTCTGGATGCTGCTCGGCGTCGCCATGTCGGCGCAACTCTACGATTCCGCTTTTGCCTGTCTTGGCCGCATCTTCGGCGCCGCGGCGCGGCAGCCGATCACTTTCCTGACGCTCGCAGGCGGCTTTGCCTCCACGGTCGGCTGGCCGGTCGCGCGGGTTCTGCTCGACAGCGTCGGCTGGCGCGGAGCCTATCTGATCTATGCGGCCGTGCTCGTGCTGGTGGCCGCGCCATTGCACGCCATGCTGCCGCGCGTTCGCGCCGTCGTCGCGGCACGACGTGATGACGCAACTTCCGACGTGCCGGTCGTGCTGCCCGCGAAGGGACTGACCTTCGTGCTCGTCGCAGCCGCGTTCGGCGCCTACGCTTTCGTGCCCTCGGGTCTGTCGGCGCATCTGCTCGCGATCTTCGGGCGCGCCGGCATCGATGCCGCCACCGTGGTGATGATCGGCGCGCTGTTCGGGCCGTCGCAGGTGGCGGCGCGTCTTTGCGAATTCATCTTCGCCCGGAACGTGCATCCGCTGCTGATGGTGCGCAGCGCGGTCACTCTGCTGGTCTGCGCCTTCGCGCTCTTGGCGGTATTGGGCATCTCGCTGCCGACTGCGGCCGCATTTGCGGTGATGTTCGGTATGGCCAACGGGCTGTTCACGATCGCGCGCGGGACGTTGCCGCTCGCGCTGTTCGGGCCGGTGGGCTACGGGCTGCTGGTCGGAAGGCTCGCGGGCCCGTGGCTGCTGATGCAGTCGGTCGCGCCGCTGGCGCTCGCCTTCGTCGTCGAGCGCACGTCCGATGCCGGCGCGCTGATGGTCGTCGCGGGATTTGCCATGGCAGCGCTGGCCTGCCTCCTGAGCATCCGTCGCCCGACCGCTTCCGGGTCCGTGTGAGAATTTACCGTGAATTAACCATGCGGCTACGGGTGTTACTAAAAATAAACCTTAAAAATACCGCAAGGTTCAAAGTTACTGTACAATGAAGCAGTTTATTCGACTTTTTAGTATTCGGTCAATTTTCATTCTATACTTGTAAACAGCCACGACGGTTCGCCGCTCTGGCCTGTAGAAACGACGAACAAGTTTAGAGTACGTCGATGCAACGTAAAGTTCTGATCGCGCTCACGCTGGGCGCCACGGTGATCTCCGCGCAGGCCGAACCTCTCTCTCTCGCTTCCGCCCTCCATCCGCCCAGCGACAGCCGAGCGTCGCTGGCAAGCTCCCATCTGCCGCTCGTGGCGCGTCCGGAACCGCAGGCTGTGCAGCGGGCCCCGGCAACGGCGCCGCACACAGCCCCGGTGCGTCCGGTGCAGCATGCGCAGGTGCGGCAGCGCCATTACGCGGCACCGCGCGACTCCAATCTTGGCGGCGGCTTCATCGAGTTCCTGTTCAACAGGCCGGAGCCGCGGCGGCAGCAAACCGTCGCCGTGCCGCCGCCGGAGGTGGAACCGACGCCGGCGCCAATGGAGCGCATCTATGCGCCCTTGCGCCACGCCTCGGCGCCGCCGGTCCGTGCAATCCGGCCGGCGATGGATCCGAAGTTTCTGCCGACGATTGTCGATTATCACGGTTCGGAAAAGCCGGGCACGATCATCATCAATACCCCGGAGCGGCTCCTGTACCTAGTGCTGGAGGATGGCACCGCTAAGCGCTACGGCATCGGCGTCGGCCGCCCCGGCTTCACCTGGGCAGGCAACCACAGCGTTACCGCCAAGAAGGAATGGCCGGACTGGCGTCCGCCTGACGAGATGCTCAAGCGCCAGCCGCACCTGCCGCACTTCATGGCCGGGGGACCGAACAATCCGCTCGGGGCGCGGGCGCTGTACCTCGGTTCGACGCTCTACCGCGTTCACGGATCGAACGAGCCGTGGACCATCGGTCACGCCGTGTCGTCCGGCTGCATCCGCATGCGCAACCAGGACGTCATGGATCTCTACGACCGTGTCGGCGTCGGCACCAAGGTCGTGGTGATCTGATTCATCGCGCTACGTCTGCGGCGGAAGCGGATCAGAAAGCGAACGGCTCCAAATACGAGCGGGCGCCAAACCAGCCGTAGTTCTCTGCGCTTGAGATCCGATCACTTGCCAGCATTTCACTGAAGGGCCGCGGATCCCAGAACGCGACGCGGGAGCTCTTATCCCGCACCGGGTCGCTTACTCGCGATACGAAGTGCGCAAGCTCGTGGATGATCAGGCAAAGCATCGTGGGCGTGTGAGTCAGAAAAAGGACCGCGTTTCCCGTCAGATAGATACGATCCGAACGTATGTCGTGGCCCTGCAAATCCAGAGTTTCGAACGGCGGATAGAAACCGGTTGTGGCCACAAACGCCGCCTCATGCATCGGCTCGTTGAGCGACTCCACGGGATTCACAGCCAGAAGCCCATTCTCGGTCGGATCGCCGTCCAAGCGACAGCGGGCCGCCGCTTCGCTCATTGTTTGAAAGACATCCTTGATCTTCCGGTACGGCGAGCTTGGATCCGCAAATTGCGACAGCCCGAAGCATTCGTCGAGCAAGGCCATGTTGTGCCGTTCGCGATCGAACCCGGGTCCGGCTGGCTGCTCGAACGAATGGCTGGTGATGAAGCGCTCGACATTGTTCAATCGGCGACGCGCCGACATGATCGCGGCGCGGATCGTCGGCATCATCGCGAGGTAGGCTTTGACCACGCCGAGCAGCGGATCCTCCGGCGCGGCGATAGCGAAGTTGATCTGGGCGGCGGAGCGCGGTGCCTGCGCGATGACCAGTTTCGGTTGCGCCAAACTTTTCCAGGTCGGACCCGTCGGATCAACGCGTCCATCCGAGAAGCCCAGCTTGGTGCGCTGGTAGCGATGGATGGCGGCAATCGTCTTCGGTCCAGCGATCCCATCGATGTCGAGCAACGGGGTCGGCCCGCCTGCGCCTGCTGGAATCGCGTTGAGGCGCGCTTGTACGGCCCTGACGTCGGCCAAGAGGTTGGCGCCGCCTTGGCCGACCGAGCGCTGCAGAATGGCCGGTGGCGTTGGTTTGTCGTTTCGCCGGTTGACGGCGCATTCCACGCACTGTCCATTGACATGGCGGACGGTCAAGAGCTTCGGCATGTGCGAGTGAAACCCCCTTAAGAATATTACACCGGCACTCGCACGTTGAACACTGAATTCGACCCTCCCACGCGCTTCGTTGATTCACCACGCTCGAAGGGTTGGTGCGTCGGTGATCTGACCTTTCGCTTGGGCCGCGGAGAGCGTGGCATCAATAAGACGCCGACGGGCGGCGAGCTCGGATCCTCGCCCCGGGCGACTACGGGCAGTCAAGTCGATGACGATTCCGGCAACGGCCACACTGTCGTCGTCGAGCCGATCAGCATCAACGACGCCGGCGCGACGGTGGCATTGCGTGGGCTGGTGCGGCAGGAACAGCGCGGAAGACGGCATCCTCATCACGGCGGCGGCCGCCGTGAAGGCGGTCACGCCAGGTCGCCGAGGTCGAAGTCACCGTCGTCGAAATCTCCGGCGAAGTCGTCCGTGCTGTCGCTGTTGAAGAGGCCGGCACGGTCGCCGGCGGAACCGGCCGACGCAGCGCCGATGTTGTCGAGCCCGGCCTGCTTGGCCAGGTCACCGCCGCCGCCCCAGGGGCTGGATGGGCCGGAACCCGATAGGCCGGGGTCGAACGCCTTCGCATGGGCGCTGCCCGAGTCCCCGAACAGTCCGCGGATGCCATGCATCAGCATGGCGCCGCCGACCACGCCGGCGGCAGCCGACGCCGCGGTGCCGAGGAACGATCCCCCGCCCGAGCCCTGCTCTTGGTGCGGCTGCTGGTAGGTCGCGCCGGTGTTCCAGCGCGGATCGGCCTGGCTGCCACTGCGCGAAAGATCGGGCGCGCCCATCGGCTGGTCGGCCGGACGCACCGACGGCACCGAGCCGCGCGACGCCTCGCTGCGCCCGAGCATCTTCTCGCGCATGCCGTCGAGAAAGCTGCCGCCTTGCGCCGGCTGCTCCGGCTGGATGCCGAGCTCTGCCTCCAGCTCCTGGATGTGGGCACTGGCGCGCTTGAGCGCTTCGTCCTGGACGAGGACCGATTGCACCAGCGCATAGGCGGCGTTCGGCGCCTTGTCCCACAATGCGACGATGAGATCCTCGGCGTCGGGATCGCGCTGGTTGTCTTCGAGTTGTGCAAGCCGGTCGAACAGATCGGTGACGAGTTGGCCTTCCTGCGGGGTCATCGGCATCTCCTGTTCTGCCAATCCGGCAATCATGTGGGGGCGCGATCGGCGCACCAGCAAGGCCCGGCAAAAAATATCGCTTCTTCCGCCGGACTTTGATGGCCGGGACAAGCCCGGCCATGGACGTTTACCTCAGTGTTACGCCGTGCGCCGCCAGCACATTGGGGAATGCGGGTCCGGCAAAGAAATCGAACTCGCGCTGGCGCTGGAAGGTCAGCGAATCGAGCCCGGCGAGCTCGGCGTCCGGATATCCGGGATGGCACATCACCAGCCCTTGCTCCGGCATCCCCTCGATGAAGTGCGGGAACAGTGCGGCAAAGTCGAGGCCGGCGCTGAAGTCGTAGGTGCCCGCAAAGGCCGGATTGGTGCGCACGCCGGCGGCTTCGGTGCGGCGGACGAACCGCCGGCTCAGCCGATCGAGCAGGGCACCCTTGCGGTCGTCGCGCCCGCGCGCCTCCGGCACACGGCCGCACTGGCGGACCCAGGCGTCCGGTACCACCGCCTTGACCACGTTGATCACCGCATCGCGGACTTGCGGAAATACTTGGACGTGCTGGTGACCGTCGATGAAATCCGGCGGATGATCGAAGGCGGTGATGAAGGCAGCGACCTGGGCGGCGATTTCCACCATCAACGGTTCGTGGCGATAGCGCCGCAGCATGCCGGCGACCAGCGCGCTGCCGACCGGCAGAAAGCGGCCGCGGCGCAGCGGCCGGAACCGTTCGGTCATGGGCCGGAACGGCGCGGTCAGTGTCAAGTGCAGCCCGATCGCCACCCCTGTCGTGCCGGAATTGAGGATATTGAGCGCCAGCGCTTCCGAACGGCCGAAGCTCGGCGCCACCACCATCACCGAGGTGGCGTTGATGCGCTCGCGCACGATGAGATCGCGGATCGCGGCGTTGACGCCGGGAGCGAGCCCGTAATCGTCGGCGCACAGCCAGATTTTTCGAGGTCTCTCCACGAGTCATCTCCCCCATCCGAACGCGGGTATTCCCGCGTTCGGACACTCATGAGGGGCCCAAGTCGGAAACATCCGACTTGGGCGCGGGGGAGGTCGACCAATGCGGGCAAGCCCGCATTGGTCGGGAGGGGGGTAAGCGAATGCCGAAGCTTGCAGCATACCCCCCTCCCTAACCCTCCCCCAGTCGAAGTCGGGTCTACCCGGCTTCGACCACCCAATGATTGGCCGGCATCGGAAACATCCGATGTCGGCGGGGGGAGGGAAGAGGCCTGCGCAAGCGGCGAGGTTCATGTTCATTCCGCGGCGGTGCGGGTCCCGTCCGTCTGCTCGGTATCGGTTGCGGTCTTCACGCTGTGCTCGGCGACGAAATAGACCGGCCGCGCTTTGACCTCCGACAAGAGCTTGCCGATGTATTCGCCCATGATGCCAATCATCATCAACTGCACGCCGCCAAGGATCATCAGGCCGACGATCAGTGAGGGATAGCCGGGCACCGACTCGCCGAAGAACGCCGTCTCGATCACGATGTGCATGCCGAAGACGAAGGCGCCGAATGCCAGCAGCAGGCCGAGCAGGCTGGCGATGCGCAGCGGCGCGACCGAGAACGAGGTCAGGCCCTCGATCGAGAGGCCGATCAGCCGGCGCAGGTTCCAGGTCGAGGTCCCATGTGTGCGCTCTGCCGGCTCGTAGTCGATGCGCACCTGGCGGAAACCGATCCAGCTCGCCAGTCCCTTGAAGAAGCGGCTGCGCTCCGGCAGCCGGCGCAGCGCCGCCGCGGCGCGCGGCGACAGCAGCCGGAAGTCGCCGGCATTCTCCGGGATCTTCTGCTTGGCATGCCAGTTGATGATTGCGTAGAACGTGCGCACGGCGACGCGGCGCAGCAGCGGCTCGTTCTCGCGGTGCGCCTTGGCGGTGTAGACGACGTCGTAGCCGTCATCGAGCCAGCGCGCGACCAGCGTCTCCACCAGTTCCGGCGGGTGCTGGCCGTCGCCGTCCATGAACAGAAGCGCCCCGTTGCAGGCATGATCGAGGCCGGCTAGCAGCGCCGCCTCCTTGCCGAAGTTGCGGGAGAGCGACACGACCTGCACGTCGAGCGCGTCGGGGGCCAGCGCGCGGGCGATCGTGAGTGTCGCGTCGCGGCTGCCGTCGTCGACGTAGACCACCTCGCAATGCAATCGGCGCCGCTCGCGCAGCCGTCGCGCGACGTTGCTCAGCCCGGCATGCAAGGCCTCAAGCCCGTCCGCCTCGTTGTAAAGGGGAACGACGAACGATAGGCCGGCGCCGGTCCCCTCGGGGCTGGGCCGCGTCCGCTCTGCCGCTCGCCGCTCGCTGGTCGTTGCCATGCCTGGCCGCTATCTCCGCCCGCTGGGATTTATCCAGCGGGACCAATGCTCTATACCCCAAGCGCCGGCCCCTGTCGCGCGCTCCGCGGGTAGGTTCCGCGGGCGAGGGTCGGCGCCGGCCCACGAACATGCTAAGCGGGCCGCACCATGACCACGCTCCACCGTATCGCAGCACGCGCCGCCCAGGCCTGGAGTGATCGGGGCGTGCTGCTCAAGGCGGCCAGTTTCGCGCTCATCGGCGTGTTCAATGCCGTCATCGACGCGAGTGTTTTCTTCCTCGCCTATTTCGCGCTGGGAGCCTCCATCGCGGCCTCCGGACGGCTGATCGTCGCCAACATCATCGCCTGGCTGGTCGCTGTCTCCGGCTCCTACGTGATGAACTCATTCATCACGTTTGCGGCGGAGTCGGGACGGCGCTTGCGCCGGCGCGACTATTTGACCTTTGTCGTATCGGGGATCGCGGGAATGATCGCCAATACCGCCGTGCTGGTGCTGGCGGCGCAGGCGATGCCGGTCTGGAGTGCCAAAGGCCTGGCGATCCTGGCGAGCTTCGTCGTCAATTTCTCGCTGTCGCACTTCCTGGTGTTCCGGCCGCGGAAATCAAAGACGCAGTGATGCTCCGCTGTCGTCCCGGACGACAGCGGCTGAGACTTTACGGCGTTAGCGCCGCCTCCAGCTTCCCATACAGCGGGTTCTCGCGCCCGAAGACGTAGTCGAGGCCGACGACCGAGACGGTCTCAGCGCCCCGGTCGCGCAGCACGGTCGCGAGCGCCGCCACATGCTCCGGCGGGCAGTGCAGCGTCAGCATGCCGGACGACGTCGGGCCGCCGAACGGCGCCTCGACGTTGAACAGCGTCTTCACGTCGTCGAGCAGTGCATCGTCGCACCCGGCAAAGCGCGTGCGCACCTCGCGGAACGCTTTCGCCCGCGCCTGCGCGGCGATGCGGTCGAGGATGGTGCGTGCAAGCTCGCGCTCCGCGGTGTCCCAGTTCGCCGTGCGCGAGGCGACGAGGTTCGCCTGCGAGCGCAGGATCACGCCGTCGTCGACAACCCGAAGACCATTGGCGGCGAGCGTCGCGCCGGTGGTGGTGATGTCGACGATCAGTTCGGCCGAGCCCGCGGCCGGCGCACCTTCGGTGGCGCCGAGGCTCTCGGCGATGCGGTAGTCGGAAATGCCGTGCTCGGCGAAAAACGCCCGGGTGAGGTTCATATACTTGGTAGCGACGCGCATCTTGCGGTCGTGCCGCTGATGGAAAGCGGTGGCGACGTCGTCGAGGTCGGCCATCGTTCGCACGTCGATCCAGGCCTGCGGCACGGCGACCACAACATTCGCGTTGCCGAATCCGAGCCCGTCGAGCAGCACCACGCGGCAATCGGCATCCGGAATCATCTCGCGCACCAGGTCTTCCCCGGTGACGCCGAGATGCGCGGTGCCCTGTGCAAGCTGCGCGGTGATTTCCGCCGCGGAGAGATAGGCGACCTCGACCCCATCGAGCGCGTCGATGGTGCCGCGGTAATCGCGAGCGCCGCGCGGCTTCACGAGCGCGAGGCCGGCACGGGCGAAGAACGCCTCGGCGTTCTCCTGCAGCCGCCCTTTCGACGGCACGGCGAGGACCAGTGGCGCGCTCATGATGCAGCTCCGCGGGCAGCGAGCCGCTCGATCCAGACGGCAAAGCCAACCGCCGGGATCGGCTCGCCGGCGCCGAGCCGGGTGAGCAGCTCGTCGTAGCGTCCGCCGGCCACCAGCGCGTCAATCCCCTCCCTTCCCTCCCCCGCTTGCGGGGGAGGGTGGGGGAGGGGGTCGGTCAGTTCGAACACGAACCCGGTGTAGTAATCCAGGCCGCGGCCGAACGCGGTCGAGAAACGGATGCCTGAGACATCGATGCCGCGGGCGGCGAGAAAGCCGGTGCGGCTCTCGAACAGATCGAGCGCCGGGTCGAGGGCAACGCCGGCGGAGGCGGAAAGCGTCCGCAGCTCGGCCACCGCCCCGTCGGGGTCGCCGGCGACACCCAGGAACTTCTCGATCAGCGTCCGCAGGTCGCGCGGCAGCCCCGCGCCGGCACCGAGCGCCGACTGCTCCAGGAAGCGGTCGGCGATCTCGCCCACAGAGCGGCCGCCGACAGCGGTCATGCCGGCGATCGACAACAGGTCGGTGACCAGCGCGTGCGCGGCCTTCGGGTCGGATCCGGCGAGCGCCGCCAGCACGCCCTGATATTCGGCGCGGCCGTTGTTGCTGATCAGGGTCAGCCGCTCGAGGTCATGGGCGAGGATGGTCTCGCGGTTGAAGTCCTTCACGAGCTTCCGCTTCCAGGCCGGCGCCAGGTCGAGCGCGCCGATCAGGGCGCCGAACAGGCCCACGTCACCGATGCGGATTGCCGGTGCTTCGACGCCGTAGTGGCTGGTCGCCTCCAGGCCGAGCGCCAGCATCTCGGCGTCGGTGGCGGCGGTGTCGGTACGGCCGAACGATTCGATGCCGGCCTGCAGGAACTCGCCCGGACCGTTGGGCCGGTGGCGGAACACCGGCCCGAGATAGCAGAACCCCGCCGGCATGCCGCGGCCGGGGGAGGTGAGGTAATCGCACGAGACCGGAATCGTCAGGTCGGGCCGCAGGCACAGTTCCCGGCCGGACGGGTCCGTGGTCAGGTACATGCGCTTGCGGATGTCCTCGCCGGAGAGGTCGAGGAACGGATCGGCCGGTTGCAGGATTGCCGGCGCAACCCGGCGATAGCCGGTGCGCTCATAGGACGCGACCAGCGCCTCGGCGCGCATGTCGGGCGCCGATCGGTTGCCTGTTGCCTGTTCGCGCATCTCGGTTATCGCTGCCTACCCCGTTTGTGGCCCCTTATCACGGCAAAGTTAAATTCTCGATGCCGATCGGCGGGCGCGCTTAACGGGGCCGCAGGAGCGAATTGGTAACCATGCGTCGCCTGTGCCCCGGACGCGATGCAGCATGAAATGCTGCATCGCTGAGCCGGGGCCGCCCCGGACTCCTGCAGGCGGGACGGTCCCGGTTCTGCAGCGCACCCCGTTTCACGCTGCGCTGCGTCCGGGACACGAGCGAGTCACTTTTGCTTGCCCGCCTGCCTGGCGAGAATCTCGCGCACGGTCTCGACCAGCTCGTCCTCGGGCACCTTGCGCTGCGCCTGCGCCTGTTTCTGTAGGTGCTCCTCGCGGCCTTTTTCCAGCTTCGCAAGCTCGGCGCCGAGCACGAGGTCCTTGACCACGACCTGCGCGCCGGCGGGATCGTTCTTCTCGTCCGGGCCCTGGATGACGACGCACGGCGCGTTGCGCTTGTCGGCGTATTTCATCTGCGGGCCGAACTTGCCCGAGCCGAGATAAAGCTCGGCGCGGATGTGTGCTTCGCGCAGGCGCTGCACCATGCGCTGATAATCGGCGATGCGGTCGCGGTCGAACACGGTGACGACGACGGGGCCTTGCTCCGCCGCGCCGTCCGACTTGCCGAGCGCATGCAGCGCCGCCTGCAGGCGCGAGACGCCGATGGAGAATCCCGTCGCCGGCACCGGCTCGCCGCGGAAGCGTGCGACCAGCCCATCGTAGCGCCCGCCGCCACCGACCGAGCCGAAGCGCACCGGGCGGCCGTCCTCGTCTTTCGTCTCGAAGGTGAGCTCAACTTCGTAAACCGGGCCGGTGTAGTACTCCAGGCCGCGCACGACTGAAGGATCAATACGAATCCGCTCTCGATCGTACCCGGCTGCACGAACCAATCTCTGGATCTCAAAGAGTTCGGACAAACCCTCAACTTCAGCGCTCTGGCCTCTAGGCAAGTCACCGTATTCTGCATCACCGGTAGCCATTACACCTCCGGGCGGCGGACCAATGTCGCCTGCCACACCTGAGGAGAGTCGATTCAAAACTCGTCTGGTCTGAACATCGTCCAGCTCCGCGCCCTTCGTGAAATCGCCGCTTTCATCCTTGCGACCTGGCCCTAGCAATTGCCGCACGCTGTCGACACCAAGCCGATCCAATTTGTCAATCGCGCGCAGCACGGTGAGCCGCCGTCCCGCATTCCCCTCGCCGCCGAGTCCGATCGCCTCCATCACACCATCGAGCACCTTGCGGTTGTTCACCTTCACCACATAGTCGCCGCGCTTGATGCCGAGCGCCTCCATCGTGTCGGCGGCCATCATGCAAATCTCGGCATCGGCGGCCATCGAGGCGGACCCCACCGTATCCGCATCGAACTGCATGAACTGCCGGAAGCGTCCCGGTCCCGGCTTCTCGTTGCGGAACACGTAGCCGTAGCGGTACGAGCGGTAGGGCAGGGTGAAGTCCGCCGTCCCGATCCGCTCCGCCACGTAGCGCGCGAGCGGCGCGGTCAGGTCGTAGCGCAGGCTCAACCACTGCTCGTCGTCGTCCTGGAACGAGAACACGCCTTCGTTCGGCCGGTCCTGGTCGGGCAGGAATTTTCCCAGCGCGTCGGTGTATTCGATCGCCGGCGTCTCCACCGGCTCGAAGCCATAGCGCTCGTAGACGGAGCGGATCGTCTCCAGCATGCGCCGGGTCGCCGCGATCTCGACCGGCCCACGGTCGGCGAGCCCGCGCGGCAGCCGCGCCTTTAGCCGATTGGTTTTGTCCGGTTTGTCGGCCATTGTCGAAATTTGTTGGGTTGCTGCGGGGTGGTAGCAGTCACGTCATTTTGCGGCAAGAACTACCCCGCTTTCGTCTTGGCCGGCATAGCCCGTCGAAGACGGGCGTAAACGCCCTGGTGCCCGGCCATCCACGTCTTTATGACTGGGCGGGAGAAGGACGTGGATGCCCGCGACAAGCGCGGGCATGACGGTCCGAGGATGTGGCCATGTCCATGCCCCAAACAACTGCAGTCCCCAACGACCTCGCCGCCTACTGGGTGCCGTTCACGCCCAACCGCGCCTTCAAGGCTGCGCCGCGGCTGATCGTGGGTGCCAAGGACATGCACTACATCACCGCCGACGGGCGGCGAGTGCTCGACGGCTCCGCCGGCATGTGGTGCTGCAATGCCGGGCACGGCCGCGACCCGATCGTCAAGGCGATCCAGGACGAGGCGGCGCGGCTCGACTATGCGCCGCCGTTCCAGTTTGCGCACCCCAAGGCCTTCGAGCTGGCAAGCCGGATCGCGGCGCTGGCGCCGGGTGACCTCGACCAGGTGTTTTTCTGCAATTCCGGCTCGGAGGCGGTCGATACCGCGCTCAAGATCGCGCTCGCCTATCACAACGTCTCCGGCCGCGGCTCGCGCACTCGGCTGATCGGGCGCGAGCGCGGCTATCACGGCGTCGGCTTCGGCGGCACCGCGGTCGGCGGCATCGTCGCCAACCGCAAGCAGTTCGGCACGCTGCTCGCCGGCGTCGACCACCTGCCGCACACCTATAACCGGGAGCAGCAGGCGTTCACCAAGGGCGAGCCGGAGTGGGGCGGGCATCTCGCCGACGAACTGGAGCGCCTGGTCGCGCTGCACGATGCCTCGACCATCGCAGCGGTCATCGTCGAGCCGACGGCGGGCTCGACCGGCGTGCTGCCGGCGCCGAAGGGCTATCTGCAGAAGCTGCGCGCGATCTGCGACCGGCACGGCATCCTGTTGATCTTCGACGAGGTGATCACCGGCTTCGGCCGCCTCGGCGCGGCGTTCGCCGCCGAGCGCTATGGCGTGGTGCCTGACATGATCACGTTTGCCAAGGGCGTCACATCGGGGGCGGTGCCGATGGGTGGCGTGATCGTGCGCGCACCGATCTACGAAGCCTTCATGCAGGGCCCGCCGCACGTGATCGAGCTGTTCCACGGCTATACCTATTCGGCGCATCCGCTCGCCTGCGCCGCCGGCATCGCGACGCTCGACGTCTATCGCGACGAGGACCTGTTCGCCCGCGCCAAGCGACTGGAGCCGGTGTGGGCCGATGCCGCCATGGGCCTCAAGGGCCTGCCCGGCGTGCTCGATATCCGCACCGTCGGGCTCGTCGCCGGCATCGATCTCGCCTCGCTGCCCGACGGGTTTGGACGGCGCGCCTACGCGGCCATGGAACGCGCGTTCGCCGACGGCATGATGTTCCGCATCACCGGCGACACCGTGGCCCTGTCGCCGCCGCTGATCGTCAGCGAGGCGCAGATCGGGGAGATTTTCGGCACGCTGGCGACGGTGATCAAGGCAGTGATGTGATCCGCGACCAGTCATTTATTCCTGATCTAAATAATTGTTTTACTCATTGAATCGACCTGAGAGCGGGTAAATTTGGGTGGCTGAAGCCGATTCTTCGGTATTCCTCGCCGAATAATGTGCCCTTAACAGCAGCTTAAGTCAGACAAGATGCTCTTGAAAGACGACGATTGCTCCGCTCACCCGGAATGGACGCCCTATGGCGACGGATAGAGGACCGCCCAGGTCACGCGCAGCACGTGCGGCCCGCGGTGAAACGGCAGGGTGAAGGGCGGCTGCATCACGGCGGCCTTGGTGGCAAAGCTGAATTCGGTGGGGATGCCGTTAGGCCGGGGGTCGGCCGAGGTCCACAACACGACGGCCCCGTGGCGCCGCAGGTCGGAGAGGTCGATCCAGGGCGACCGGGCCGGGTTGCCGTCGATCAGCACGCGCGGCCTGTCGGACGAATAGTGCGCAATGTTGCCGCCGTCCCATGTCCGGCCGATCACGTAGCGCAGCGGCTGGCCGGTCGCCGCGCGAAAGCGCTGCGAGATTTCGGTTGCCAGCGTCTGACCCGGGTAGAGCACCGCCCGATAGCGGCCGTCGATCGACGGCAGGAACACGTAATTGGCAACGAAGGCGATGCCGAACGCTGCGGTCACGAAGGCCCAGATTGCAACGATACGGGTCAGTTGTAGGCGGTCGAGCGCCGGCTCCACCGTCATCACGATCCACAATCCGAGACAGAGCCAGAGCGGATAGCCCCACATCGCAATGGCGCCGCGCCCGCTCAACGCCAACAGCGCCAGCAGCGCCGCCGCCGGCCCGAAGGCGAGCAGCGTCACGATGCGGCGGTCGTAGGCGTCGGCCGCTGCCGCGACCGGTGCCCGTTCGCGCGAGCACAGCGGTGCCGCAATCACCAGGACCGGCAGCAGGAAGAACAGTTGGCCCCCCGCGAAGGTGAGCGGGTGCAGGACGTGATCGATCAGGCCGCGCGACGTGGCCGCACGGGCCTCCGCGTAGACGAACGGCAGGAAGTTGTGGGCGACAAGCCAGACGAGGTGCGGCGCCGTCACGATCAGCGCTACCGCGACCGCGAGATAGGGGCCGGGCGTCGGCAGATGCGCCCGGGCTTCCCGGTCGAACACCATGAACAGCGCCAGCGGTGCGACCAGCACGACGAAGAAATACTTCGCCCAAAGCGAGACGCCGACCGCCAGCCCGAACAGCAGCCAATAGCGCATCCCGCCACCCCGCAGCACGCGATGGAAGGTGAGCGCCGCCAGCGCCCAGAACGGGAGCTGGATGACGTCGTGATTGAACTTCTCAGCGGTGAAGTTGAAGAAATGCAGGCCGTCGATGATGAGGATGGCGATCAATGCCCGCAGGTCGCCGACCAAGGGGCGCGACAGCAGGTAGATCGCGATGAAGGCGGAAACAACGGCGATCTGCGCCAGCAGGTAGTAGCCGATGTCGTGGCCGATGGTTCGATAGACGATCTCGACCAGCCACCACGGCAGCGGCGGCAGCTTGTCGTAGCCGAGCTGCCATTCCCGGCCATAGGTGAGCGCTTCGATCAGATCGAGCGGCAGGTTCGGGTAGACGAGGGTGGGCAGCACGGTCCACAGCACCGCATGGATGGCCAGAAACCATCCGAGCGCCGCGCGCGGGCGCTGCTCGATTGCGGCGATCAGTGACACCTGCGTCGGTCCCCATCCCCAGGCAGCCGAGGCTATCGGCATGAACCCCACGTTAGCGAGTTGGCCGAGGCCGCGTCACGTCGCTTGCGCGACGGGCCGGCGTCATGGACATTGGTCATTTCCGGGCGAATCACATCCAATGGGTCCGCCAAACCGGGATCAAGCATGATTCGGCTCGGTGCCTTTTTCGTCGCTGTCTGCATGGTGTTTATCACCGCTTCGATCGGGGTGGTGGCCGATCTGTATTTCGGCCTATCCGGGTCCGAAGCGTCGAGTCTTGGGCTCGCCGCGCTGACCGCGCACGCAGCGCGTTCGACCCTCCCTGACCGCGCCTGTTCGATCCTCTTGTCAACTTGATCCGTGCGTATGGCATCGACCCTTCCCGCGTTGATCGAACGATTCGCCGTGCTCGCGCCGAGCTACGATGTCGCGCTCTGCGACGTCTGGGGGGTGGTGCACAACAGCATCGTGTCGTTTCCCGAGGCCTGCGACGCGCTGCGGCGGTTTCGCGTCGTCGGCGGCACGGTGATCATGATCACCAACGCGCCGCGGCCGGGCGACGAGGTCATCCGCTTCATCTCGCGGCTCGGCGTGCCGGCGGACGCCTATGACGGGATCGTCAGTTCCGGCGACGTCACGCGCGCCTACGTCTCCAGCCATCTCGACCAGACCGTCTTCCGCATGGGGCCGGAGCGGGATACGCCGATCTACGAGGGTCTCGACGTCCGGTTCGCCCCGGTTGAGACCGCCGACTACGTCGTCTGCTCCGGCTTGTTCGACGACGAAACCGAGACCGCGGAGGACTATCGCGCGCTGCTCGGACAGATGCGTGCGCGCAAGCTGTTCATGGTCTGCGCCAACCCGGACGTGGTGGTCGAGCGCGGTGAGAAGCTGGTCTATTGCGCCGGCGCCATCGCCGATCTCTATCAGCACCTGGGCGGCGAGGTGCTCTATGCCGGCAAGCCGCACCGGCCGCTCTACGATCAGGCCCTGGCGCAAGCCGAAACCTTGCGCGGACGGGCGACGCCGCTCGAACGGGTGCTGGCGATCGGCGACTCGGTCCGCACCGATCTCGCCGGTGCTGTCGGCCTCGGCGTCGATTGCCTGTTCATCACTTCCGGTATCCACGCCGAGGAATTCGGGGGGCGCGAGGACCCGGACTTGGCGGTGGCTCGCCGTGCCTTCGCGGCCGCGGGGGTGATGCCGACGGCGATCATGCATCGGCTGCGCTGGTGAGGCTGCGGGGCTGCAAATATCGCCGAAAAGTGCTCTAACAGCAGTTCACCGCGACACCAGTGACATGACCGATGTTCCAAAGCCGGCACCTGTATTCGCTGTCGTACGCGACGCGCCGGCGCCGATTTCATTACGCGGCGCGGTCACGGCGATCGGCAATTTCGACGGCGTGCATCGCGGTCACCGCACGGTAATCGCCGCCGCCCAAGCGCGGGCAGCGGCAATCGGCTGTCTGGCCGCGGCGCTGACGTTCGAGCCGCATCCGCGCACGGTGCTGCGGCCCGACCAGCCGTTCTTCCGGCTGTCCGATGAAACGACCAAGCTGCGGCTGCTGGCGGCAACAGGCTTGGCGGGCGCCTTCATCGTCAGGTTCGACGCGGCGCTCGCGAGCCTGCCGGCGGATGTCTTCGTGCAGGAGATTCTGATCGACCGCCTCGGCATCGCCGGGGCCGTGATCGGCTTCAACTTTCATTTCGGCAGCAACCGTGAGGGTTCCCCGCAATTCCTGGAGGCCGAGGGGGCGCGGCGCGGGTTCGCGGTCGACGTGCTGCCGCAGCTCGAGGACGAAGGGCGGCCGGTGTCGTCACAGGCGGTGCGGGCGGCGCTGGCGGGCGGGCGGATGGTGGAAGCGGCGGAATTGCTTGGGTACCCCTGGCTGATCAGCGGCACCGTCATCCACGGCGACAAACGCGGCCGCGACCTCGGTTATCCCACCGCCAACATATGCCCCGATCCGGCCTGCGGGCTGCGGCATGGGATCTATGCGGTCCGGGTGGGGGTCGGCGGGCGGCGCTACGACGGCGTCGCGAGCTTCGGCCGGCGCCCGATGTACAAGATCGAGACGCCGCTTCTCGAGGCTTTTCTCTTCGACTTTAACGGAGATTTGTACGGACTCACCATCGACGTCGCGTTTCTCGCCTTTGTTCGCGATGAAATGCGCTTCGACAGCGCCGAGACGCTGGTCCGCCGCATGGACGAGGACAGCCGCATCGCTCGCGAGGCGCTGGCGCGCTCCCCGGACGCCTTTCCGCCGCTGGGCGAGCTGGCCGGCTGACCGCCGGCGAACTGCTTCACCTCCGCCCGCATGCTTGTTAGAAGGCGCGGCATGACCGACACGCCGAAAAAAGAACGCGACTACAGCGAGACGCTGTTCCTTCCCAAGACCGACTTCCCGATGCGCGCTGGTCTGCCGCAGAAGGAGCCGGAGATCCTTAAGCATTGGCAGCGCCTCGATCTCTATCGCCGGCTGCGCGAAGCCGGCCGGGGCCGGACCAAATTCGTGCTGCATGACGGGCCGCCCTACGCCAACGGCAACATCCATATGGGCACCGCGCTCGGCTCGATGCTCAAGGACGTGGTGGTGCGTTCGCAACAGATGCTCGGATACGATTCCAACTATGTGCCGGGCTGGGACTGCCACGGCCTGCCGATCGAATGGAAGGTCGAGGAGGAGAAATACCGCGCCAAGAACAAGCCGAAGCCGAACCTCACCGATCTGGCGGCGATGATCGCGTTCCGCCAGGAGTGCCGAGCCGAGGCCCAGCATTGGCTCGACGTGCAGCGCGAAGAGTTCATGCGGCTCGGCGGCGTCGGCGACTGGGACCACTATTACAGCACCATGACCTACCCGGCCGAGGCGCAGATCGCGCGCGAGCTGATGAAGTTCGCCGCGAATGGCACGCTCTATCGCGGCTCAAAACCGGTGATGTGGAGCGTGGTGGAGAAGACCGCGCTGGCGGAAGCCGAGGTCGAGTACGAGGATTACACCAGCGATCAGGTGTGGGTGAAGTTTCCGGTGGCCCTAATCGATAAGGGGCTGGAGATGATGTATCAGCACTTCAAGGAAAGCGCTGATTTCATCAAAGACGCGTCTGTGGTGATTTGGACGACTACTCCTTGGACCCTTCCGGGCAATCGTGCGATCGCCTTCTCAAAAAAGATTCAATACGGGGTCTATCAGGTTGCGGATGCACCCTCGGATAATTGGGTAAGAAACGGCGACAAGCTAATTCTAGCTGATGCACTTGCCGCTGAAGTGATGAAACAGGCGCGAGTGACTAGATATGAGCGGATAGCTTCTGTGGATCCGGAGTTCATCGAGGCTTGTGTGCATCCACTACGCGGGCGTGGCTATGAGTTTGCGGTTCCACTGCTTCCCGGTGATCATGTCACGGACGACACCGGCACTGGATTCGTTCACACCGCGCCGGGCCACGGGCGTGAGGACTTTGAGATTTGGACCGAGCATTGGCCCGATCTGAAAGGTCGCGGAATAGATACGCACATCCCCTACACCGTCGACGAGAACGGCGCCTTCACCGCGCAGGCGCCGGGCTTCACCGGCAAGCGCGTCATCACCGACAAGGGTGCGAAGGGCGACGCCAACGACGCGGTGATCAAGGCGCTCATCGACGCCGGCATGCTCATCGCGCGCTCCCGGCTCAAGCACCAGTATCCGCATTCCTGGCGGTCGAAGAAGCCGGTGATCTTCCGCAATACGCCGCAATGGTTCATTGCGATGGACAAGGAGATCGCGGGCCATGGCGACACGCTCCGCCACCGCGCGCTCGAAGCCATCAAGGTGACGCGCTGGGTTCCAGCCACCGGCGAGAACCGCATTACCGGCATGATCGAGAGCCGGCCCGACTGGGTGATCTCGCGGCAACGCGCCTGGGGCGTGCCGATCGCGATGTTCGTGCGCGAGACCGGCGACGGCTCGGCGGAAATTCTCCAAGACGAGCAGGTCAGCGCGCGTATCGTCGAAGCCTTCGAGCGGGAAGGCGCCGATGCCTGGTACCAAGCCGGCGCCCGCGAGCGCTTCCTGGGAAGCCGCGCCAACGAAGACTGGAGGAAGGTCGACGACGTCTGCGATGTCTGGTTCGATTCCGGCTCGACTCACGCCTTCGTGCTGGAGGACCCGGTGCAGTTCCCGGGCCTCGCCGGCATCCGGCGCAAGCACGACGGCGGGTCCGATGTCGTGATGTATCTCGAAGGCAGCGACCAGCACCGCGGCTGGTTCCAATCCTCGCTGCTGGAATCCTGCGGCACTCGCGGCCGCGCGCCCTACGACATCGTCGTCACCCACGGCTTCATTCTCGCCGAGGACGGCCGCAAAATGTCGAAGTCGCTCGGCAACGTGATCGCGCCGCAGGATGTGATCAAGCAATCGGGCGCCGACATCCTGCGGATGTGGGCCTGTGCGACGGACTACTGGGAGGATCAGCGCATCGGCCCCGAAATCCTGAAAACCACGGTCGATACCTATCGCAAGCTGCGCAACACGCTGCGCTGGATGCTCGGCAATCTCGCGCACTTCCACGAGGACGAGAGGGTTGCCTTCGACCGCATGCCGGAGTTGGAGCGGCTGATGCTGCACCGGCTGACGGAGGTCGATGCGCTGGTGCGGCAGGCCTATGCCGACTTCGACTTCAAGCGCATCTTCGCGAACCTGAGCGCCTTCATGACCGTCGATCTCTCGGCGTTCTATTTCGACATCCGCAAGGATGCGCTCTATTGCGACCCGATCTCATCGGTGAAGCGGCGCGCCTGCCTCACGGTGCTCGACCATCTGTTCCGCTCGACCGTGGCCTGGCTCGCGCCGATGCTCTGCTTCACGGCAGAAGAAGCGTGGCTGTCGCGCTATGGGGCCGAGGCCGGGTCGGTACATCTCGAATTGTTCCCCGACCTGCCGCCGGCGTGGCACGACGAGGCCCTGGCCGAGAAGTGGCGCAAGGTGCGGCAGGTGCGCCGGGTGGTCACCGGGGCGCTGGAGATCGAGCGGGCGGGCAAGCGCATCGGCTCCTCGCTGGACGCCGATCCGTTCGTCCACGTCGCCGATCCGGACTTGTTCGCGGCGCTGGTCGACATCGATCTGGCGGAGGTCTGCATCACCTCGGCGGCGACCCTGGTGGAAGGGGAGGGCCCCGCCGACGCGTTCCGGATGCCGGAGGTGCCGGGGGTGGCGGTCGAGGTGCACCTCGCGTCAGGGACCAAGTGCGTCCGCTCGTGGAAGATCACGCCTGCGGTCGGCTCCGACCCGGCCTATCCCGATGTGACGCCGCGTGATGCCCAGGCGCTGCGGGAGTGGGAGACCATGCGCAAGGCGGCGGAGTAAGTGATGGGGCTAGTGCGGCATATGCGGCCATCCTTCGAGACGGCCGCTTCGCGGCCTCCTCAGGATGAGGGCTGTGATTCCAGAGGCCTCATGGTGAGGAGCGCAGCGAAGCTGCGCGTCTCGAACCATGGCGGCTTGGACGCGGTTGCCTTCGCGGGGACGACCAATCCGTGAGCGACCCGGCCAAGCCGTCCTATTTCTGGGGCCTGCTCACCCGCCTGGGGCTGCTGACGGCCCTGGCGGCCGCCGCGGCCGACCAAGCGTCCAAGCTATGGCTTTTGTTCGTCTTCGACATCGGCGCCCGGCAGCGGGTGGCCGTGACCCCGTTTCTCGACCTGGTCCTGGTCTGGAACAAGGGCATCAGCTATGGCCTGTTCCAGCAGGACGGCCCGGTTGGGCAGTGGGCGCTCCTGATCCTCAAGGCCGTGGCGGTCGGCCTGCTCTGGCTCTGGCTGGCGCGGGCGGAGACGCGTCTGACCGCCGTCTCGCTCGGGCTGATCATCGGCGGGGCCCTGGGGAACGCGATCGACCGCTTCGCCTACGGAGCGGTCGCGGACTTCATCCTGTTGCACCTGACCACCGCAACTTGGTTCTTTAGCTGGTATGTCTTTAACCTCGCCGACGTAGCCATTGTTGCCGGAGTGGCCGGGCTTTTGTATGAGTCCCTGGTCGGGGAGCGCGCCGCAAAAGCGCCCTGATCCGGCGGCAAAACCTTTGGCAGAGACTGGAATGCGTCGCGTAAGGTAATGGGTCAGGACAGGGGACCGAGATGACGGCATTTCTCTGGACCATGCGGGCATGCAGACGCGCCCTGACGTGCGCCGCGGTCGCCGCCGCGATGACCGGCGCCGCCGCCGCGCAGCAGGCGGATGAATCAAACCCGCTCGAAAATGCCCCGGATGTGCAGTTTCTCCGCGGCCTTCTCAGTGGCATGGGCGTCAACCAGGGTGAGGGCGCCGGGATCGACTATCGCGAGCGTTCGCCGCTCGTCGTGCCGCCGCAGTTGACCTTGCCGCCGCCGGAAACCAATTCGGTGGCCGAACGCAACCCGAACTGGCCGGTCGACCAGGATGTCCGCCGCACCCGAGAGGCCGCCGCGGCGCGCCGGCGCACCGTGCATTATTCCGATGTTGAGGAGGGGCGAGTCCTGCGAGCCGACGAATTGGCCCCTGGCCCCCGCGGAGCGCCACCGGCGGTGCTGGGACCGACCACGACTCCGGAGGAGGGGGGAAGGGTGTTGTCGCCTTCGGCATTGGGTTACGTCGGCAATCTTGTTGGTACGCTGTTCGATCAGGGGAAGCCGGAATCCAAGCCGTTCACCGGCGAACCGCCGCGCACGGCGCTTACAGCCCCACCCCCGGGCTATCAGACGCCGGCACCGAATCAGCCTTACGGTCTCGGCAAACAGAGGTATGAGCCGAAGGCGTTCGACCCCATGGACCAGCCGGCGCGGGGAGGAAACTGAGCATGCCCACGTTGCGTTCGGGACTGTTCGCCTGACAATGCGCTGACCCGTTTGGACGATTGCCCGGCGAAATGGTCGGCGATCCGGCCGAGATAATGCCATCAATCAAAGCCGCCGCAGTATGATCCGTTTTCGCCGATGCGGATCACGCGATAGCGTGTGAAACGACGTGTAAGACGAATCGCAGGAGATCGTCCTTTGCGACCGAGCCAGCTTGTGTTGTGCCAGCGACCGTCAGCGCTGTGCGGGTCCATTCCGGGTGGCGAAAAGTCGATCGCGCGCGGGCAACAACGCATCACGTCGAAATGGTCCGTGGCGAAGTGGGCTCTGCTCGCTACGGTGACCGCGGCGTCGCTGCTGCTGCCAACGATGCCGCGCGCGCAGGCGCAGGGTCCGACGATCCACGAATTCACCCTTGCCAATGGGCTTGACGTGGTGGTGATCCCAAACTCCCGTGCGCCGGTGGTCACCCACATGATCTGGTACAAGGCCGGGGCCGCCGACGAGCCGCCCGGCAAGTCCGGGATCGCGCATTTTCTTGAACACCTGATGTTCAAGGGGACGAAGAAATATCCCGCCGGCCAGTTTTCCGGCGCGGTGGCCGCCATGGGCGGCCAGGAGAATGCGTTCACCTCGCAGGACTACACCGCCTATTTCCAGCGGGTGCCGCGCGACAAGCTCGCTGCCGTCATGGCGTTCGAGGCCGACCGGATGACTGGACTGGTGCTCACCGACGACAATGTCCGTCCCGAACTCAACGTTGTGCTCGAGGAGCAGAACCAGCGTGTCGCCAACCGGCCGAGTGCGCAGTTCAACGAACAGATCGAGGCCGCGCTGTATCTCAATCATCCCTACGGCAAGCCGGTGATCGGTTGGCGTCACGAGATCGAGACGCTCGATCGCGAGGATGCACTGAGCTTCTATCGGAAATTCTACACCCCCAACAATGCGGTCCTGATCGTTGCCGGTGATGTCGATCCGGCCGAGGTCAAGCGGTTGGCCGAGGAGACCTACGGCAAGGTCGAGCGGCGCTCGGACCTCGGACCACGCCACCGGCCGCAGGAGCCGCCGCCGCGCGCGGAGCGCTCTCTCATCTTCGCAGATCCGCGCGTCGAGCAGCCGCGATTGCAGCGCGACTATCTGGTTCCCTCCTATGCGTCCGCCAACATTCCGGGGGAAGCGGAGGCGCTGCAGGTGCTGGCGCACATTTTCGGCTCGGGCGTGAACAGCCGGCTCTATCGCGCGCTGGTCATCGACAAGGGAATCGCGGTCGATGCCGGCGCCTGGTATCAAGGAACGATGCTTGATCAGACTACGTTCGGCATATCGGCGCGCCCCCGCGACGGTGTGACCTTGCAGCAACTGGAACAGGCGATCGACGGCGTCGTTGCCGATTTCATCAAGTCCGAGATCGCTGCCGATGAGCTCAGTCGCGCCACGACCAAGCTGATCGCCAATGCGGTCTATGCTCAGGACAGCCAGTCGAGCCTCGCCCGCTGGTATGGGACGGCCCTGACGACCGGCTCAACGGTGGCTGAGGTCCAGGCCTGGCCGGGGCGTATTCGCGCCGTGACCAGCGAGGCGGTTCGCGATGCGGCACGCAGGTGGCTCGACAAGCGGCGGTCGGTGACCGGATACCTGACCAGGAGCGACAAGCGGCAAGAGGAGAGGCGGTCGTGAGCGGATTTGCGTTTCGCCACTGGGTGCGCGCCGCCCTTGCATCGGCCGTCACCGCCGCGGTGTTCACAACCGCGGTACCACCGGCGCTCGCGCTCAAGATCGAAGTGATCAAGAGCCCGGGTGGCATCGAAGCTTGGCTGGTGCGGGAGCCGTCGGTGCCGCTCGTGGCCATCGACTTCGCGTTCCGCGGCGGCACCAGCCAGGATCCGGTCGACAAGCCCGGGGTGGCCAATATGGTCTCGGCCTTGCTTGACGAGGGTGCCGGCAAGTACGACAGCCGCGCGTTCCACCAGGCACTGGATGAGCGCGCGGTCGAATTCCGCTTCACCGCCGGGCGCGATCATTTCCGTGGCTCGCTGCGGGTGCTTAAGGAGCATCGCGGCGAGGCCTTCGAACTGCTTCGGCTGATGCTGGCCGAACCGCGCTTCGATCCGGCGGCCGTCGAGCGCATCCGTCGTCAAATCCACTCTGAGCTGCTGCGCGAGACCAGCCAGCCGGGGGACATCGCCGCGCGCGCCTGGTGGTCGAAAGCGTTTCCCGAGCACCCGTATGGTCGGCCGGTGAAGGGAACATTGGACTCGGTGCCGCGCATCACCATCGACGACCTCAAGGCCTACCGGCAGCGCGCGTTCGCCCGCGAGGGTCTGAAGGTGGCGCTGATCGGCGACATCACGCCTGAGTCCGCCGGACAGCTGCTCGACAGCGTCTTCGGCAGCCTCGCCGCCAAGGGCCAGTTGGAGCCCGTTGCCGATGCCAGACCGCAGGAGCTCGGGAGCCGTTTCGTTCTCGACGTTGACGTTCCGCAGGCGTCGGTGGTGTTCGGGGGCGCCGGGATTCGACGCAATGATCCCGACTTCATCGCCGCCTATATCAACAACCACATCCTCGGTGGCGGATCGTTCTCGTCGCGCCTCTACGACCAAGTGCGGGAGACGCGTGGTCTCGCCTACTCGGTCCATGAGAGCATGGTCTGGCTCAGCCATACCGCGCTCGTCATCGGCGGCACGGCGACCAGCGCCGACCGCACCGCCGAGGCACTCGCCATCATCGAGCGCGAGATTACACGCATGCGCGAGGAAGGGCCGACCGCCGAGGAACTGGCGAAGGCGAAATCGTTCCTTAAGGGGTCATATGCGCTCAACTTTGACACCTCGGCCAAGATCATTTCCCAACTCGTACAAATCCAGATCGACCGTCTTGGCGTCGACTACGTCGAGCGGCGCGGCAAGCTGATCGATGCGGTTACCCTTGATGACGCCAAGCGCGTCGCCCGCCGAATGTTCGACGGCGGCCTGCTGGTCACCGTCGCTGGGCGACCGCACAAGCTGACGTCGAAGGCGCCCGGTGGCTAGACCATATTCCGTTCATTCCCGCGCAAGCGGGAATCCAGGAGCCACGCCTGCCGGCTTCACAGCTCTGCCGCCCTGGGTCCCCGCTCTCGCGGGGACGAACGGGATAGATCGGGATCTGGGCTAGGCTGCCATCATGGCGTTACACCAGTCCATCGATTCGGCCCGGGCGTCGCGGATCGGCGCGCAAGGCGTGGCGGAGGACGTCTTCGCCGCCATGCTGGCGCGCACGCAAACTGCGCTCGACGCGTTGCGTGCGCAGCATGCCGATGGAACGCTGCGGCTGTTGCGCCTGCCGGGCAGGCGCGACGACCTCGACGGCATCACCGCCGCGGCGCGCCGGCTTGCCGACGGGGCGACCGATATCGTCGTGCTCGGCACTGGCGGCTCGAGCCTCGGCGGGCAGACGCTGGCACAGCTTGCCGACTATGCGGTGCCGGGGATCGGCGTCCTGCGCAGCGGTCCGCGGCTGCATTTCATGGACAACCTCGATC
Organism: Hyphomicrobiales bacterium; assembly: GCA_009377755.1. GTDB lineage: Bacteria > Pseudomonadota > Alphaproteobacteria > Rhizobiales > Xanthobacteraceae > WHTM01. The sequence continues at coordinate 29,340 of WHTM01000054.1, forward strand.
CCGCGAGCTATGGCGCGCTGCTCGACGCGCTGCCGCTCGCAACGAGCCGCTTTGTCGCGATTTCCAAGTCCGGCGGCACCGGCGAGACGCTGATGCAGACGGCGGCGGCCTTGGCGGTGCTGCGCCAGGCCGGCCTCGAAACCCGCATCGGCAGCCTAGTCATGGGATTGAGCGAGCCGGTGGCCGGCGACAAGCGCAACGGCCTGCGCGGCCTGCTGGCGCCCTATGGCGTGCCGTTCCTCGATCACGATCCCGGTGTCGGCGGCCGGTTCTCGGTGCTCACCAATGTCGGACTGCTGCCGGCCGCGGTGCTCGGCCTCGACATTGCCGGCATCCGGGCCGGTGCCGCACGAGCATTGGCGCCGGTGCTCGAACGCAAGCCAGCGCATGACGTGCCCGCGGCGGTAGGCGCGGCGCTCGCCGTGGTGCAGGCTGCGACAAAGCCGATTTCGGTGGTCATGGCCTATGCCGATCGCCTGGAACGTTTCACCCGCTGGTACGTGCAGCTCTGGGCGGAAAGCCTCGGCAAGGACGGCAAGGGGACGACGCCGCTCGGCGCGCTGGGGCCGGTCGACCAGCACAGCCAATTGCAGCTGTTCATCGCCGGCCCGCGCGACAAGCTGTTCACCGTTATCACCGTCGATACCGCCGGCCGCGGGCCCCGCATTGCGGACGATCTCGCGCAAGCCTGCGGCGAGCCGGGCTTCGCGGGCAAGACGATCGGCGATCTCGTCGCCGCGCAGGGGCGCGCGACGGCGGAGACCCTCGCGGGGAACGGCTGCCCGGTGCGCACCATTCACCTCGACCGCCTCGACGAAGCGAGTCTCGGCGAACTGCTGATGCAGTTCATGTTGGAGACGATCATCGCCGCGCACCTGCTCGGCGTCGATGCCTTCGACCAGCCTGCGGTGGAGGAGGGCAAGGTGCTGGCGAAGCAGTATCTGACCGGCGGCTGAGCGGGACTCTCCGCGGTCGTTCCCGCCCCCGCGCCCCGCCCCTCGGTGATCGGGGGCGTATAGTCTCCGGCGCGCGCGTGGATGACGCGTGTCCCGGACGCGACGCAGCATGCAATGCTGCGGCGCTGATCCGGGACCGTTCCAGACTCAGCGTTCGCGACGGTCCCGGTTCCGCAGCGCACCGTTTCACGCTGCGCTGCGCCCGGGACACGTCACCTCACGGCGCTTAACGCTGCGCCCGGCACGCGGCAATGCATGGTAACATCCTCCTCGCGTGCCATCCCGGCACGATTGGGGGATGTCCATGCACGTGCGCTTTGTATCTATGCTCGCCATCGGCGCAGCAGTCATCTGTTCCGCTGCCGCGCAAGCGGCCGACGACAATACCCGCTACATCAGCATCACCGGCAACAACGCCAATCCCTGCACGTTGGCGAAGCCGTGCCGCTCGCTGCAGCGC
>WHTM01000012.1 GCA_009377755.1 Hyphomicrobiales bacterium
GCTCGACACCAAGCCCATCGATCAGCCGATTGACCTCGCCGCTTGACCCGATACCTTCATGTTACCGGAGATCGCGCCACGCCCAATCCCAACCACATTCCGGACGGCACCCCGCTACATCCCCACCCGGTCTTCCGCGGCTCGCGCAATGACAGGCAACCCGATGTCCGTACCGGCGCCGCCCGAACCGCAATCGGTCTCCAGCCTTGCGGCGTTCATCGCCGGCCTAAAGGTCGCGTCGACATCGGTCTTTTTCTTCGTCATCGTCACCACCTATATTGGCTTCGGCGCGCTCGCCCACGACTACGGCGTCTCGGTCGGCTGGGCGACGCTGTCGACCGTGCTGATGTGGGCGGGCCCCGCGCAGGTCATCCTGGTGACGGCGCTCGGCTCGGGCACGACGATCCTCGAAGTCGCGGTCGCGGTCGGCCTGAGCAGCGTGCGATTCCTGCCCTTGGTGGTGGCGCTGCTGCCGCTGATCCGCACCAAGAAGGCGAGGCCGTGGAAGTTGCTCCTGCCGGCGCATTTCGTTTCCGTCAGCGTCTGGGTTGAGGGAACACGCCATACGCCGGGCTTGGCGCGCGCGAACCGTGTCGCCTTTTGCAACGGCATCGGCGTTGGCTTCGTGACCCCCGGCGCGATTGCAACGGCGGTGGGCTTCTATCTTGCGGCGACGCTGCCCGCGTTGTTCGGCGCCGCCGCCATGTTCGTCACGCCGCTGTCATTTCTGCTCTCGACCGTACGCAACAGCCGCTTGCTGCTGGAACGGCTGGCGCTGGTGCTCGGGCTGATCATTGGTCCGCTGCTTGCCTACCATCAGATCGGGCTCGATCTGCTTTGGACCGGAATCATCGCCGGTACGCTCGCCTACGGCGGCCACCGGTTGCGGGCGGCGCGGCGATGAGCACGAGCCTCGCGCTCCACTCCTACCTTGGCTTGGTGCTGGTCGGCTTTCTGCCGAGCGAAATCTGGCGCTGGCTCGGTGTGCTGCTCGGGCGCAGCCTCGACGAGGACTCGGAGATCGTGCTGTGGGTGCGGGCGGTGGCGACCGCGCTGGTGGCCGGCGTGATTGCGCGCATCGTGCTGTTTCCGCCGGGTGGCCTTGCCGGCGTGCCGTTGGAGATCCGGCTCGGTGCCATCGGCTGCGGCCTCGCGGCGTTCTTCCTGCTGCGGCGCTCGCCGTTCGGCGGACTGATCGTCGGCGAGGCGGCGCTAGTGATCGGAGCGATCGCCGCCGGGAGGTGAGGGGCTGTTGGCCCCGATGTAGGGGCGGGGCCTTCAGGGCGTTACGCCCGTCTTCGCGGGCTATGTGCCCGTCCGCGGACGGGGCGACCACAAGGGTCGTCCCTACGGATCTGGTTGGTTGTTGCGGCGCCTGAGAGCCTGTGGAACACCAGGGCCCGCCCATGTCCACGCCGCTCCAGTCCAACCCGCCGCAGCCCGCCACGCGCGCATTCCTGTCCGGCATCATGGCAGCCTGGACGTCGGTGTTCGCGCTGGTCCTGGCCGGCTCCTATGTCGGCATCGGGGCGCTCGCCCACGAATTCGGCTTCTCCGTCGGCTGGATGGTGGCCTCGACACTGCTGGTCTGGGCTGCGCCGGCGCAGGTAATCCTGGTTTCCACGCTTGGCGCGGGCGCGGCCCTGATCGAGGTGGCGCTGGCGATCACGCTGTCGGCAGTGCGTCTCTTGCCGATGGTGATGGCGCTGCTGCCGCTACTCAGGACCGAGCGCACGCGCCAGCGCGAGCTGATCCTGCCGGCGCATTTCACCGCCATCAGTATGTGGGTGGAATCGCTGCGGCTGCTGCCACAGGTGCCGCGCGAGAACCGCATCGCCTGGTGCAACGGCATCGGCGCCGGTTTCATGGGTGTCGCCTGTGCCGCAAGTGCCGCCGGTTACTACCTCGCGGGCGGCCTGCCGTTGCCTCTGGCCGCGATGCTTCTGTTCCTGACGCCGATGTCGTTCCTGGTGTCGGTGGTCCGCAACAGCCGGCTCGTGGTCGATCGCCTGGCGTTCGGCCTTGGTTTCGTCGTCGGGCCGCTGCTGACCTGGGGCAAGGTCGATCTCGCGCTGATGTGGACCGGCCTGATCGGCGGCTCGGCCGCCTATGCGGCATCACGGCTCTATTCGGCGCGCAAGCGGCGGCCGCCATGAGCGGGTGGATCGACTGGCATGCCTATCTGGTGCTGATCCTGGTCGGCTTCCTGCCGAACGAGATCTGGCGAATGCTCGGCGTCGTGCTAGTGCGCGGACTCGACGAGGGTTCGGAAGTCCTTGTCTGGGTGAGAGCGGTCGCGACCGCGGTGCTCGCCGGTGTCGTTGCGCAACTTATCTTCTTTCCGGCTGGAGCGCTCGCGGTGATGCCGATGGGGCTGCGTGTCGGCGCCGCCTTGTGCGGCTTTGCGGCGTTCCTTCTGGTACGCCGGTCGGTGTTGGCCGGCGTCGCGGTGGGGGAGGCGGTGCTGCTGGCGGGGGCGGTCCTTTTGGTGCCGTGAATGGCCTTGGTCTTCTTGGTGCGGCGGTCCAGGATTGCCACCTGGCATCGGGCAGGTCTGGCCATGGCGCGTCGACATTCATCACTCGGCCTGTTCGGCATCTTCGGCCGCTCGGCCGACTTGCGCCAGTTCGACCAGGCGCTGCGGTCGGTCGACCTTCATCCACGACTGGTGCCGGAGGCGGTCAAGCTCACCGCCGTTGCCCTGCTCAAGGATCACGCGATCGGCGACGAGCCGGCGCCGCAGTCCTACCGGGCGGCGGCGGAGATCATCGGTTACTGCATGATCGGGCCGGAGGGATTCGCCGGCGCCAACGACGAGCGTCTCACGGAACAGGTCGAGCACCGCATCGAGTGGGCGCTGGAAACCGGCGACAACCTCGATGCCAAGCTGGTGCTCTTGACCCTGCACGCGAAGGTCATCCAGCCGAGCGTCGTCTACCGGTTCCAGCTCGAGACCGGCGCCGGCTAGAGTTAATGCACGATGGGTTCGGACGAAGGAATCGGAGACGTGTCCCGGGCGCAGCGCAGCGTGAAACGGTGCGCTGCAGAACCGGGACCGTCCTATACTCCGCGCTTGGAACGGCCCCGGTTCAGCGATGCAGCATTGCATGCTGCATCGCGTCCGGGGCACACGACGCGTCATATCCGGGTGCGCGGATAGTTGCCGTTGGTCAGCGCCCGCTCCCGCGCTTCGTTGAGGAGACGCGTGATGCGCGGCATGTCGACGCCGACCAGTTGCCCATTGCGCTTCTTCACCTTGCCGGCGATCAGCACGGTATCGACGTTCTGCGGTCCCATGCTGGTCACCACCGCGCCGACCGCATTGTTCATCGGCATGACGTTGAGGCGGTCGGTCCGCAGCAGGATGATGTCGGCGTCCTTGCCGGGCGTCAGCGTCCCGACCTTGCGCTCGAGGGCGTTGGCGCGCGCCCCTTCGACCGTAGCGAACTCCAACACCTCGCGCGTCGTCAGGAACTTCGGCGGGTTCTTGTCGCCGGCGAGACGGCGCGCCCAGACCTCGTTCTTCTGCAGCGAGAGGATGGTGCGCATCTGCGTGAAGAAGTCGTTGGGCACCGAAGTCTCGACGTCGACGCTGAGGCTGGGGCGAATGCCGGTGTCGAGTGCCTTCTGGGTCGGCGGATTGCCGTGACCCATCAGCGTCTCCACGTAGCTTGCAATCGAAACCGTCCCGCCGGAATCCTTGATCAGCTTCCATTCGGTATCGTTGAGCGTGCAGCAATGGATGTAGGTCGTGTCGGCGCGCAGCGGCTCGATGGCGTGGATCTTTTCCAGCAGCGCGTTGCGGCCGAACTCGCCGACGCCGACGTGGATGGTGATGCGCGCGCCCACGTCGCGGGCGGCCTTCCAGGTCTTCAAGATCGCCTCGGGCGCGCCGCCGGGCGACGCCAGGAACAGGGTCAGCAACTGGTCGTCGCTAGAGAAGTATTGCCGGCGCAGCCGCGCGATGTCGTCGGGATATTTGTGGCGCGGCGCCTGTGTCCAGTTGCCGGATGCGTGCTGCGGCGTGCCGTAGGCGAACACGGCCCGCACGCCGGACTCCTGCAATCCCTTGATGGCGCCGTCGCTGTGCTCGGGACTGTTGTGGATATGCGACCAGTCGAGAACCGTGGTCACGCCGACGTCGATGCAGCCGAGCGCGCTGGAGAGGTTGCCGGCGTAGGCGTCGTCCGGCGTATAGGCTTGGCCGATCGTTCGCTGCACCACGCGGATATAGTCCTGCAACGAACCGTCAGGGAGGATGTTGCGCAGGATTCCTTGCCACATGTGCCGGTGGGTATCGACGAAGCCGGGCATGACCACGGTGTTCGACGCGTCGATCACCTCGGCGTTCGGCGCGCTGATGTTCGGCCGGACCGCCGCGATCTTGCTGCCTTCGACCAGAACATCGGCCTGCTCGAAGTCGCCGACCGCCCGATCGATGGACAACACGCAGCCGCCTTTGATCAGGATCGGGCGGCCAGGCGCCTGCCCCGTGGTTGCAGCCGACTGGGCGAAGGCCGTGCCTGCGAAGCTGGCGGCGATGGCGGGCGCTGCCGCGCCGGCGGCTGTCGTGCACAAGAACTGCCGCCGCGACATCTGCGGCGAGCAGCACATGCAACCGAGGTCATGGGTGGTCGACGCTTGCGAATTGCGCAACTGTGTCATGTTGTCCCCCGCGCAGACCCATCGATCGAAGAGGAGCCTTCGACCGGTGTCCGGAAGCGGCGATTTTATGACGTGGCGGAGCGGAGCCCAATGGCCGGCGCGGTCGAACTCGTCAAATCACCGTGTCCCACGTCCCATGCCCACTTTAGCCCGACAGCGCCGCCGCAAGCTTCGCCGCATGCTCCTTGAGCATATCCGGCTCCTCCTTGAAGCTCGCCGGCGGCTTCAACGGCAGGCCTTCCTTGCGCGGAATGACGTGGACGTGCAGGTGGAATACCACCTGGCCGCCGGCGCCCTCGTTGAATTGCTGCACCGTGACACCGTCGGCGCCGAATGCCCTGATGCCAGCCTGGGCAATCTTCTGCGCAACCTTGATGACGTGCGCGAGATCGTCGGGGGCAATGTCGAGGATGTTGCGCGCCGGCGCCTTCGGCAACACCAGCGTGTGGCCGGGCGCGCGCGGCATGATGTCGAGGAAGGCAAACGCCTTGTCGTCCTCATAGACCTTGTGGCACGGCAGTTCGCCGCGCAGGATCTTGGCGAAGATGTTGTTGGGATCGTAGGTCGGCATGGCAGCCTCCGGCCTCAATCGGCGTCCACGGTCAAATCCTTGCGGAACGGAGCGCAGGCTTCAAGTTCCTCGACGTCGGCGTCGACATAGACGCGTTCGCGCTTGAGATAGTCGGCGATGGCGCGGCGTAGTGCCGGATCGGCGATGTAGTGCGCAGAATAGGTCGTTTTGGGCAGATAGCCGCGCGAGAGCTTGTGCTCGCCCTGCGCGCCAGCTTCGACGCAGGCGAGCCGGTGAGCGATGGCATACTCCATCGCCTGATAGTAGCAGACCTCGAAATGCAGGAACGGGTGGTGCTCGATGGCGCCCCAGTGGCGGCCGAACAGGGTGTCCGAGCCGATGAAGTTGATGGCGCCGGCAATCCAGCGGCCTGCCCGCTTGGCCATGACCAGCAGGATGCGGTCGGCCATGCGCTCGCCGACGATGGAATAGAACTCGCGGGTGAGGTACGGCCGGCCCCATTTGCGCGAGCCGGTCTCCATGTAGAAGGCGAAGAACGCGTCCCACACGCTTTCCGTGAGGTCCGAGCCGGTCAGCCAATGCAGGCTGATGTCCGAGGCCATGGCATCGCGCCGTTCGCGGCGGATGACCTTGCGCTTGCGGGCAGCGAGCGCGGCGAGGAAGTCGTCAAAACTCGCGTAGTCGGCGTTGTACCAGTGGAACTGCCGGTCGGTCCGTTGCAGGAATCCCTGTTGTCCCAGGTGGTCCCACTCGTCGTCCGGCAGGAAGGTGACGTGGACCGACGAGGCCTCGCGCTGACGGCAAAGGGCGACCAAGCCGGCAGCCAGCGCGGTCCGCATCGGGTCCGCCTGCGGCCCCGGTCGGACCAGCAGCCGCCGTCCGGTGGCCGGCGTGAAGGGCACCGCCACCTGCAGCTTCGGATAGTAGTTTCCGCCGGCGCGCTCGTAGGCCTCGGCCCAGCCGCGGTCGAACACGTATTCGCCGCGCGAATGCGACTTCAGATAGGTCGGCGCGACTGCGTCCACGGTGCCGTCGTCGCGCGCGATGACGAGGTGTTGCGGCTGCCATCCGGCCCGCGCCGAGACCGATTTCGAGAGTTCGAGGGAGGAAAGAAAATCGTGTGATATGAAAGGGTTGTACGGGGCTTGTTGAGCCTTTGTGCGATCGACTTGAGGCGCCACTTGAAGGTCGCGTCCAGGCCCGGCCGACGGCTCGGACACGTCGTGGAACGAGGACGGATTGGCGCAGGCATCCCACTGTGCCGCCGGTACGTCGAGGATCGACGGAATAATCTTGATACACAGTGCTGGCGAGGTCATGCGGTCACAGCTATGGCATGCATTAAGGCCGGAATCCTTCAAAGATCATTTGATCCGCCCAGTGCGCCGCGCGGGCACGGTCGGTCGCGCTGCGGACGGTCCAGGTCAGCAGCGGTAGCCCAAACAAATAGCGTGCCATCAGCGGCAGCGGCGCCGGAAGGTCCTGGATTGCATAGGCGACGAAGTGAGGCTGCATGCGCAAGGCGTCCCAGAGACGCGCCCGGTGGCTCTTGCCGCTTGCGGCAAAGGTCTGCCTGCGCTCGCCGCGGCGCCAGCCTCCGGCGGTGATGCCGCGCGGGAGGCCGGGTGCCGCCCACCGCAGACCGAGCACCTGATCGGGATCGAACGACATCGCCGCGACCGGACCGGAATAGCTCAGCAGGACGTCTGCGACCCGCTGCGTCAGCCGCCGGTCGCCATTGCGCGGGCTCTTCAGCTCCAGGAGCAGCGTCACCCGCCCGGCAACCAGGTCGCAAAGATCGCCGAGGCGGATGATCCGATCGCTCGTCTGCGTCAAAGGGACCTGCATCAGGGCATCCGCGGTCATGGCATCGACCCGTCCCTGCTGACCCGTCAGCCGGTCCAGCGTCTGGTCGTGAAACACGACCGCTTCGCCGTCGGCGGTGATCTGCAGGTCGACCTCGATTCCATACTGGGCCGCGACCGCACGCGTGACCGCGCTCGCCGTGTTCTCGATGATGCCCGCCGTCGCGTCGTGCAAGCCACGGTGCGCGATCGGCCGTGCCGTCAACCAGTCAAGTCCGGCCATTGAGGAGATTCGTCAGGATACTTCGAACAGGCCCTCGACCTCGACGGCGGCATCATTGGGAAGCACGGCGACGCCCACCGTGGTGCGTGCATGCCGGCCCCGGTCGGCGAAGGCCGCCACCATCAGATCGGAGGCGCCGTTCAACACCTTCGGTCCGTCGAGAAAGGCCGGTGTTGAATTCACGAAGCCGCCCAGCCGGACCACGCGCGCGACCTTGTCGAGGTCGCCGAGGGCGGCCTTGAGCTGAGCCAGAATGTTGATGGCGCAGATACGGGCGGCGTTCTGCCCGTCCTCCAGCGAGACGCCGCCACCGAGCTTGCCCTTGGCCACAAGGTTGCCTTCCGCGTCCAGGCAGATCTGACCGGATACGAACAGGAGATTGCCGGTGCGCACGAAACCCACATAATTGGCGACCGGTGCCGCCGGCGTATGCAGCACGACTCCGAGTTCGGCAAGTTTCTTTTCCACCATGCCGGCCATCTGTACCTCCTGCGATCAGCGCCCAAATGCCGTTTGTGTTCAGCCGGCCATCTCTTCGCCCATCCCCAAGCCGGGTGCAAGCGCGTCGCGATGATTGCGCGTACCCGGATGCGTGACTATGTTCGAAAGCCCGGAAAAGGAGAGAATCGTCGGTGACGTCGACCAATCGCACAGGTTTTTCGCCGTTTGCAGCGCTGATTTGTTTCATGACGGCGGCTTTGGCGCCGGTTGCAACTTCGACGGCCGCGCATGCCCAGGTCGTTCCGCTGGCGTCGCACCGCGCCGTCTACGACCTCAAGCTGTCGCAATCGCGCAAGGCATCGCTGCAGGCGGTGCGCGGCCGCATTCTCTACGATTTCGCCGGCAACGCCTGTGACGGCTATACGACGCAGGTGCGGCAGGTCACCGAGATGGACAGCGATGAACGGGGGCCGAACCTCACCGATCTGCGCTCGACCATGTGGGAAGACGACGCCGGTAAGACCTTCCGCTTCGCCTCGACCAATTTCGTGAATCAACGGCAGGCGGTTGAAATCGAGGGGACGGCAACGCGCGGTGCCGGCGGGATTGAGGTCGTGCTGAGGAAGCCTGCGGCGAAGACGCTCCGGCTCGATCCCGCGACTGCCTTCCCGACCGACCATCTGCGCCGCGTCATCGTTGCCGCGCGCGCCGGAAAGAAGATTTTCCAGCTGCCGGTCTATGATGGGTCGGAAGATGGCGAGAAAATCTACAATACGCTGACGGTCATCGGCGATCCGATTCCCCCGGCAAAGCAGCCGTCCGATGCGGGCGCCGGCAATCCGAGGCTGGCGAATGCCACCCGCTGGCATGTGCGCGTCAGCTACTTCGACCAGCGCGGTTCCGGCGAGCAGACGCCGGTCTACGTGATTGCCTTCGAGCTCTATGACAACGGCATCTCACGCGCGCTCACGCTCGATTACAACGAGTTCGAGATTGCCGGGGAAATGTCGTCGCTGGAGATCAAAGACACGCCGGCCTGCAAGTGACGAGTACCCGCTTTCGTTGAAGCCTGATTCGCACGTGGCCATGCTTCGAGACGCGTTCCTCGCGTTCCGCGAGGAACGGCTCCTCAGCATGAGGTTGATGATGTTGAACGACCTCATCCTGAGGAGCCCGCCGAAGCGTTAGCGAAGGCGGGCGTCTCGAAGGCCTCATCCTGAGGTGCCCGAGGGCCTCGAAGGATGGCCCGGAGCACGGATTCGCGAAAGCAAGGACGAGCGCGTCAAGGCGTGGCGCATTGTGCCGCCGCGCTCTCCTGGTACCCTTATACTTGCTGGGGGGCCAGCCAACCAGGAGAGCACATCATGCCGTACCCGACATTCGCGCGCGCCGTCCTCGGCGCCATCGTTATTCTGTTGCTGCAACTCGCGCCGGCCCAGGCGCAGTTTTCCTTGTTTGTCGCCACGTCCGGGGCTGACGCCGACACTTGCTTCAGCCCGGCCACGGCCTGCCGGACCTTACAAAGGGCGCTCGACGCTGCCCCTGCCGGCAGCAAAATCATTGTGCTCGATTCCGACAGCTTCGGTTTCGTCACCATCAACAAGTCGATCGCCATCGCTGCGACGGGGGTTCACGCTAATGTCTTCGGCAGCAGCGCGACCCAAATCACCATCAATGCCGGGCCGAACGACGCGGTCTACCTTGAGGGTCTGGCCATGGGGCGAACCGTCCTCTCAGGAGCCAACAGCGGGATCGAGTTCAACAGCGGCGGCAAGCTGCACGTGCGCAATTGCGTGATCCGCAACTTCGGCACCGCCGGCATCGATATCCGGGGGGCCGGGTCGAAGCAGGTCTTCATCTCCGATTGCACGATCGCGAACAACCGGCACGGCATCTTGGCGCGGCCCGGGAACGGAAACGCCCTCGTCTTCCTCGATCGCGTCACCGTCGAAGGAAACCTGCGCGACGGCGTCAGGTCGCAGGGCAGCGGCGCCACGGTCCGCCTCAACAATTCGACCATCACCCACAACGGCACCGGCTTAGCTCGGATGAACGGCGGCAGGCTAATCTCGTTCGGCAACAACGCTATCCGCGACAACGACACGGACGGCGCGCCCACGGCGACGCAGCCTCTGAGGTAGTGGCGGCCGGGTGGGCGCCCACCCTCGGTTCGGTCGCGCCGGTGGGGGCAACCCTTGTGGTTGCCCCGATGCATCATCGACTTCAATCCGAACGGGATGCGCTCTACGTCTCCTCCGCCTCGTCCAGAGCAATCCCCTTGATCACCGCGTCGCGGCCATAGCGTTCGCGCAACTTGTCGACGGCGGCTTCGGCTTCGGCGGTGCGGCTCTCGATGAAATCGGTGGTGCCCGGGCCGTCGGTGAGCGCGCTGACGCCGATGCCGATCAGGCGGAAGGCGGTGCCGTTTGCTTCGCGCGCCAGCAGGTCGCGCCCGGCGGCAAAGATGGTCGCGGCGAGCTGGGTCGGATGGCCGAGCGAGCGCGCCCGGGTGCGGAGCTGGAAGTCGGCCGTCTTCAGCTTCAGCGTCACGGTCGCGCCTGCCAGGTCCGCGGCCTTGAGCCGGGCCGAGACCTTCTCCGTCTGCAGCCACAGCCGCCGCTCCAGCGGCCGGAACCCGGAAATGTCGCTTTCGAAGGTCGTCTCCGACGAGACGCTCTTGGCCTCGCGGTCGGGACTGACACGCCGCGCGTCGATCCCGCGCGACAGCCGGTGCAGGCGCAGGCCCTCTTCGCCGTAGCGGCGCATCAGATCGGCGGGCTCTGCGTGCTGGAGATCGGCGATGGTGCGGTATCCATTGCGCGCGAGCCGCGCCTGCGTCACCTGGCCGACGCCGAAAATGGCAGAGACCGGCCGCGGCGCGAGGAACGCCGCCGCCTCGGCTTGGCCGAGCACCGCGTAGCCGCGCGGCTTGTCGAGATCGGAGGCGATCTTGGCCAGGAACTTGTTGTTCGACAGCCCGATCGAGACCGTGATCCCGATCTGTTGCTCGACCGTGCGCGCGAAACGCGCGAGCGTCTTGGCGGGCGGCATGCCGTGCAGGCGCTCGGTGCCGGAAAGATCGAGAAACGCCTCGTCGATCGACAGCGGCTCGACCAGCGGCGTGAGGTCCAGCATCAGCGTGCGCACCTCGCGGCCGACGCGTGCGTATTTCGCCATGTCGGGACGCACAACGGTGGCATTCGGACAGCGCCGGAGCGCCTCGAACATCGGCATAGCCGAATGAATCCCAAAGGTGCGCGCGATATAACAGCACGCGGCGACGACCCCGCGACGTCCGCCGCCGACCAGCACCGGCTGGTCGGCAATCGCCGGGTTGTCGCGCTTCTCGATCGTCGCGTAGAACGCGTCGCAGTCGATGTGCGCGATCGCCAGCGTGGCGAGTTCGGCATGCCGGATAAGCCGCGGCGAGCCGCACGACCGGCAGCGGGGGGCGCCGTCGGTTGTGTCCTGCAGGCAATCGCGGCAAAAGCCGGGCATGGTCATTTCCGCTTGCGGTTCGCCACCACGATTGAGTGGATTCGCATTCCGGCGGATACTCGCTGGTGCGGAGCCTCGGGGGAACGCCAAGAGAGCAAATTACCCCATTTCCCCCGAATTGGGAGGAGATGCTATGCCTAAGTATCTGATCCAGGCATCCTACAACGCTGAGGGTCTCAAGGGCTTGCAGAAGGAAACGGCGTCCGGCCGTCGGGCCGCAGTGACCAAGGCGGTTAAAGGTCTCAAAGGCAAGGTCGAGAACTTCTACTACGCGTTGGGAGAGGATGATGTCGTCGTCATCGTCGACCTGCCTGATAACGCCAGCGTCGCGGCGCTGGCGCTGAGCGCATCGGCGTCGGGCACGGTTCGCACCAGGACCACGGCGCTGTTGACCGTCGAGGAGACGGACGTGGCCCTGAAGAAGAGGGTCGGCTACCGCCCACCCGGAGGGTGACGCCGGCCAAGCACCTCGCACGCAGCGGGGATGTCGAACGGGTTGATGCCTGCTTCCGTGGCGAAGGCGACGAGCAGCGCGTCGTCGCCCGACAGATAGTCGAGCACGCCGACGAGGAAATGTGGTTCGCGCGCCACGGCCCTGATCAGGTCAGGGCCGATTCCGGTTGCCGCGAGAAACGGGCCGCTTCGCTCGTGATCTGCGGCGATGAAGGCAAGCGCTTGAATAGCCAGTGATTGTGCGTCTTTTTGTGTCGGCGGAAGGCGCTGTTTCATCGGTCTTGTTTGCGTTTCTGAAAGGAATGCGCGTTAGCCTGCCGAAGGGTCGCGCCGGAAGGCGCGGCGGACCTTTGGGCATATAGCAACCGACAACGGCCCGAGGAGCACAGAGGGGCGGGGGATGGCGAAAACCGTCCTGATCGTGGAAGACAATGAGCTCAATATGAAGCTCTTCCATGATCTCTTGGAAGCACATGGCTACGACACCATCGGCACCCGCAACGGTGTCGAGGCGCTGGACCTCGCGCGCAAGCACCATCCCGACCTCATCCTCATGGACATCCAGCTTCCCGAAGTGTCCGGTCTCGAAGTGACCAAATGGCTCAAAGATGATCAAGATCTCAAGGCCATTCCGGTGGTCGCGGTGACCGCCTTCGCCATGAAGGGCGACGAGGAACGGATTCGCGAGGGCGGCTGCGAGGCGTATTTGTCCAAGCCGATTTCGGTAGGGAAGTTCATCGAAACCATCCGCCATTTTCTCGGCAACGCATAGGGAGAAGCGTCGGTGACCGCACGGGTTCTTGTCGTCGACGACGTATCCGCCAACGTCAAGTTGCTGGAGGCGCGGCTGTCCGCGGAATACTTCGACGTCGTGACCGCCATGAGCGGCTTTGAGGCGCTGTCGGTCTGCGAACGGGCCGAGTGCGATATCGTCCTGCTCGACGTCATGATGCCGGACATGGACGGCTTCGAGGTCTGCCGCCGCATCAAGAACAATCCGGCGACCCACTACATTCCGGTGGTGATGGTGACGGCGCTCGACCAGCCGTCCGACCGGGTGCGCGGCCTCGAGGCGGGGGCCGACGACTTCCTCACCAAGCCGGTGTCAGACGTGGCGCTGATCGCCCGCGTGCGCTCGCTCGCGCGGTTGAAGATGGTCACCGACGAACTGCGCATGCGCGCGGTCACCTCCAAGGAGATCGGTATCGAAAACCCCTCGCTCGAGGCGGTGGTTGAAACCGGCCGCAACGGCCGCGTGCTGGTGGTCGACGACCGGCAGGCGTCCTACGAGCGGCTCGCCACGATGCTGGCGGCGGAGCACCAGGTCGATGTCGAGCCCGATCCGAACGAGGCGCTGTTCCATGCCGCCGATGGCGACTACGACCTGTTGATCGTTTCGCTGGCGCTTGAGAATTTCGATGCGCTGCGGCTGTGCAGCCAGGTGCGCTCGCTGGAGCGGACCCGCAATCTTCCGATTCTTGCGGTGTCCGACGCCGACAACAACGCGCGGCTGGTGCGTGGACTGGAAATCGGCGTCAACGACTATCTGCTGCGCCCAGTCGACAAGAACGAGCTGCTCGCCCGCGCGCGCTCGCAAATCCGCAAGAAGCGCTATACCGAGCGGCTGCGCGACAACGTGCAAATGTCGATCGAGATGGCGATCACGGATGCGCTGACCGGGCTATACAACCGCCGCTACATGGAGACCCACCTGTCGACGCTGATCGATCAGATGCTGGGCCGCGGCAAGCCGCTCTCGGTGCTGATCGTCGACATCGACTACTTCAAGGCGGTCAACGACAATCACGGGCACGATGCCGGCGACGACGTCCTGCGCGAGTTCGCGATGCGCGTGCGCAAGTCGATCCGTGGCATCGATCTCGCCTGCCGCTACGGCGGCGAGGAATTCGTCATCGTCATGCCGGAAACCGACATGACGGTCGCGACCATGGTCGCCGAACGCCTGCGCCGCCGGATCGCGAGCGACCCATTCTCGATCGGCCAGGACCAGAACAAGATCGAGGTGACGATCTCTATCGGCATCGCCGCGCTCAGCGATGCCAAGGACACGGCGGCCGCGATGCTCAAGCGTGCCGACCAGGCTCTCTACCGCGCCAAGCGCGACGGGCGCAACCGCGTCGTCCCGTCGGCGGCGTAACGGTCGATCACCGCCGGGGACCGCGAGCGGCGCCACGGTGCTTTGTCGATCAACAATTCCAACAAACCCTGCCACAATCCGTCAACCTTAACCCTTTAGGTTGACGAAAGCTGATGCGTATCAAAGCGTTACGGAGGGTTGATTTCCCGTCCAGTTTCGATACGCTTTTTTTCGCAGAAACGTGGCGGAGCCGGGCTGCCGGATGCGACGCCGCATCCTGATTGCCCGTCAACCGTTTGAAAACCCTGCGGATGCTCCAGGTCCGCCGCATCCCCTGGGTCCCGTGGGGTTCGGTCGGTGCGGGAGCGGTGAAGAGTGGCCTCCTCATACCACCGCTTCCGCCCGGCCACCCGTCCGGCCGGGCGCAGAACGACTTATCCGCATCACCGCCGAGTTTGGCACAGCCTGTCCGCAGGCTGCTGCGCGCAGCACCTGCTGGCCGCGCCAGCAAAGAGGGCGCCACCCCCGGGGCGCCCCTGGTTAATCCAACGCGCCGGATCGCTATTTGATCTTGGCTTCCCGGAACTCGACGTGCTTCCTGGCGACCGGATCGTATTTCCGCTTGGTCAGCTTCTCGGTCATCGTCCGCGAGTTCTTCTTGGCGACATAGTAGAACCCGGTGTCGGCGCTCGACACGAGCTTGACCTTGATGGTGACGGCTTTGGCCATGGTGTCCTCGGACGGTTGAGGCTGGGCGGGAGCTAGACCACGGCCCGAGCCGGATTGCCTGAAAACTAGCGATAGATCGGCGGATGTCAAGAAATCCGCGTGAATCAGCGCTTTACAGCATGTCGCAGACGAACTTCCGATTGAGCATCCGGTAGAACGGCACCGGCAGATCGTGGCTCAGGCCGCCGCGAATGCGTGCCTCGAGCTCCTCGAGCACCACACCGGTGATCTCCGGCATGTCGAGCCGGCGTGCCTCTCCGAGCGGCAGCCAGACGACCTCGATCAATTCCGCCTCCGGCCCGGTCACGCCTTCGACCCGGTGCCGCGCGCGGTCGACATCGGCCGCGAAGAAGCGGGTGTCGTAGCGGCGGGGACGCCGCGGCGGCGTGATCGCGCGAGCGATGAAATGCAGGCCGGCGAGGTCGGGCACGATACCGTTCGGCGCGAAATCCTGCCAGCGGCCGTCCGGATTGTCGGGCGCGTCGGCGCGGCGCGAGCCGATGAGCAGCCCGGTCTCCTCGAAGCATTCGCGGATCGCGGCCAGGGCCAGCGCCCGCGCCTTGCTCCGGCTCGCCTTGGGCATTCCCTTCATCAGCCTCGCCTCGATGCGCGGATCGAGCGCACCTTCGGCCGACAGCAGGCGGTCCGCCGGGTCCAGGCGGCCCCCAGGGAACACGAACACGTCCGGCATGAAGGCGTGGCGCGCGTGCCGCCGTCCCATCAGCACTTTGGGCTTCGGGCCGGAGCGGTCAAGCAGGATCAGCGTGGCGGCGTCGTGCGGCCGCTGGTTCGGATGCGACATGTCGCGCGTCACGCGGGTGAGCCGTTCGGTGCGGGTTTCGCCGGTGGATTCCGTCATCGTCGTCGTGCTTGCCGTGACTGCGGCCGCTTCGGGCGGCGTGGTTTCTGTCGTCCCCGCTCCGGCCGGCCGGAGCGGATCTTTCCCAGCTTTCGACCGGCCTTGCCGTCCGACAGCATCTCGAAACGCAGCGCGCCGGCGACCGGCGCCGCCTCGACCAGCCGCACGCTGACGGCATCGCCGAGCCGGTAGGTCGCGCCCTTGGCGCTGCCGACGAAGGCATGCGCCGCCTCGTGGTAGCGGAAGTAGTCGTCGCCGATCATGCGTGCCGGGATGAAGCCGTCGGCGCCGGTGTCGTCAAGCTTCACGAACAGGCCCGCGCGCGTGACGCCCGAGATATGGCCCTCGAATTCCGCACCGACCCGGTCGGCAAGGAAATGCGCCAGCAGTCGATCGAAGGTCTCCCGCTCGGCCCTCATGGCGCGCCGCTCGGCGGCGGAAATCTGCGCCGCGATCTCGCCGAGCGAGCGCACGTCGGCGTTGTCCGGCAATACGCCGGCACCGAGCTTGAGCGCGCGGATAATCGCGCGGTGTACGATCAGGTCGGCGTAGCGGCGGATCGGCGAGGTGAAGTGCGCATAGCGGCGCAGGTTGAGGCCGAAGTGGCCGTAGTTCTCGGCGGCATATTCCGCCTGTGCCTGGGTCCGCAGCACGATCTCATTGACGAGCTTCTCGACGTCGCGCCCCTTCACGCGCGCGAGGATATGGTTGAATTGCGCAGCCCGAAGCGCGCCGGCCTTCGGCAGCGAGAGGTCGATCGTCTGCAGGAACTCGCGCAATGCGTTCACGCGCTCCATGTCCGGTTCGTCATGCACGCGGTAGATCAGCGGCACCCGTGCGCGTTCCAATGTCTCGGCGGCGGCGACGTTGGCGAGGATCATGAATTCCTCGATCAGCCGGTGGGAGTCGAGCCGTTCCGGCGTCATCACGCGATCGACCGTATTGTGGGCGGTCAGGACGATCTTGCGTTCCGGGATATCCAGATCGAGCGGTGCACGCTCCTCACGTGCGCGCTTGAGAGCGCGATAGGTGGCATAGAGCGGCTCGAGAACCGAACCCAGCAGCGGCCCCGTGGTCTCGTCCGCCCACCCGTCGATTGCCGCCTGCGCCTGCTGGTAACTGAGCTTGGCGGCCGAGCGGATCAGCACGCGGTGGAAGCTGTGCGACCGCTTGCGCCCATCGGCGCCGACGATCATGCGCACGGCAAGCGCCGCGCGGTCGGCCTGCGGCTTGAGTGAGCAGAGATCGTTGGAGATGCGCTCCGGCAGCATCGGCACCACCCGGTCGGGGAAGTAGACCGAGTTGCCGCGGACGAGCGCTTCGCGGTCAAGCGCCGACCCCGGCCGCACGTAGTCGCCGACGTCGGCAATCGCGACGTCGATGACGAAGCCGCTCGCGTTGCGCGGATCGCGATCCGGCGCAGCATGCACGGCGTCGTCATGATCCTTGGCATCCGCCGGGTCGATGGTGACGAAGGGAACGTCGCGCCAGTCCTCGCGGCCGGCGAGTGTGGCCGGCCTGGCAGCCTCGGATTCGGCCAGCGTTTCGCGCCGGAACACGTGCGGAATGCCGTGGGCGTGGATGGCGATCAGGCTGACCGCGCGCTCGTTCTTGAGCGAGCCGAGCCGCTCGACGACGCGCCCTGGCGGCAGCCCATAACGGCCCGGGCGGGCGACCTCGACGGCGACCAAGTCGCCCTCCTGAGCCTCGCCGGCGAGGCCGGACGGAATCGAAAGCTCGCGGCCAAGCTGCTTCTTGTCGATCGGCTGCACCCGGCCGCCGCCGCCCGGCAGCGCCCGATAGATGCCAAGCACGCGATGCTTGGTGCGGTCAATCAGCTTGATCACTCGCCCGCTGTGGCGGATGCCGTCGTCGGGCTCGCCGGTTTCGGCGACTCGCAGCAGCGCGCGGTCGCCGACGCCGGCAGTCTCGCCCGGACGGGCGCGGCGTGGCGTTGCGAGCCGAATCTTAGGGGGCTCGCCGTGCGCCTCCTCATCCCATTCCGTCGGGACCGCGATCAGCTCGCCATCGGCATCGCGGCCGGTGACGTCGGCGAGCACGACCGAGGGCAGGGCGCCGGCGTGGTGCAGCTTCTTGCGGCGCTGCTCGAGCCGGCCCTCGTCGCTCAATTCGCTCAGCATGTGCTTGAGCGTGGCCCGGTCGGCGTTCTTGAGCCCGAAGGCGCGCGCGATCTCCCGCGTCCCAATCTTGCCGGGCTGCGAGCCGATGAAGGCCAGCACGTCGTCCTTCGAGGGGATTGTCGGCTGCTTTTTGGTGGAAGGGTGGGCCAAGGATAGTTCCGCCGCGGCAATTGGGCCGTGATTGATCCCTACATGGCCCTTCGGCCGCGATTCCGCCAGCCGTCATTGTGTGAGCCCTGAGCGAAGCGGAGGGCAGAGCAATCCAGTCCTTCATGGAAGGGCCCCTGGATTGCTCCGCCTCCTCGCAATGACGCTATCTGGCAGCCTTGGCCTTGCGCCCCGCGCGCGACGCAGCTGCGAGTTTGGCGGGGGGCGTCTTCGGCTTTGCGGTGGGCTTCGCAGCTCGTGCCGGAGATTTCGCACGGGGCTTGGCGGTGGCCTTGGCCTTTTCCGATGCGGCCTTGACCTTCTTGGGCGCGCGCGACGGCTTGCCTCCACCCTTCGCGGCCCTTGCATCGATCAGCTCGACCGCCTGTTCCAGCGTGATGGCGTCAGGGCTGATGTCGTTCGGCAGCGTGGCGTTGACCTTGTCGTGCGTCACGTACGGCCCGTATCGTCCCTCCTTGACCACAATGCTGCCGCCCTTGGTGGGATGCGCACCGATTTCGCGGCCGGGAGTCGATCCGAACCGGCGTCCGCGTGGACCCTTGGCCTGCTTCTCGGCGATCAGCGTGACCGCACGGTTGAGACCGATGTTGAGCACGTCGTCGCCGGATTCCAGGTTGGCGTAGGTCCTGCCGTGCTGGACATAGGGGCCATAGCGGCCGATGCCGGCGAGGATCGGCTCGCCGGACTCAGGACTCTTGCCGACCTCGCGCGGCAGCGCGAGCAAGGCGAGCGCCCGGTCGAGATCGAGCTCGTCGAGCGGTACACCTTTGGGAATGCCGGCGCGCTTCGGCTTCTCGCCGTCCTTCGCCTCGCCGAGCTGGATATAGGGTCCGAAGCGTCCGCTCCGGATGGTCACGTCGAGGCCGGTCTCCGGGTCCTTGCCGAGGACGCGCGTGCCGCCGTCTGCCTGATCGCCGTTGGACGCCGACAACTGCCGCGTGAAGCGGCAGTCGGGATAGTTCGAGCAGCCGATGAAGGCGCCGAACTTGCCGACCTTGAGCGACAAGCGCCCGGCCTCGCAGCTCGGGCACTGCCGTGGATCGGCCACGTCTTCGCGCGGTGGAAAGATGTGCGGGGCGAGCACGTCATTGAGCGCATCGAGCACGTCTCTGACTTGCAGGTCCTTGATGTCGTCGACGGCGGCGATGAAGTTGCGCCAGAAGTCCGCGAGGACGGCCTTCCAGTCGATCTCGTTGTTGGAGATGCGATCGAGCTGCTCTTCCAATGAAGCGGTGAAATCGTATTCGACGTACCGGGCGAAAAAGCTCTCCAGGAAGGCGATGACCACGCGGCCCTTGTCCTCGGGGATCAGCCGCTTCTTGTCGATGCGGACGTAGCCGCGGTCCCTGAGCACCTGCAGCGTCGAGGCATAGGTCGAGGGACGGCCGATGCCGAGCTCCTCCATGCGCTTGACCAGCGAGGCTTCCGAATAGCGCGGCGGCGGCTCGGTGAAGTGCTGCGTTGCGTCGATCTTCTGCTTGGTCAGGGTCTCGCCTGCGCTCATGGCTGGCAGCCGCCGCGACTCGTCGTCCTCCTCGGCGTCGTCCTGACCTTCTTGATAGAGCCTCAGGAAGCCGTCGAACTTGACCACCGTCCCCGTAGCGCGCAGCTCGAGGAGCCCCCTCCCTATCCCTCCCCCGCTTGCGGGGGAGGGTAGAGAGGGGGTCGCGGTGATCTCGGCGGTGGTGCGTTCGAGCTCGGCCGCCTCGGTCTGGCTTGCGACGGCGCGCAGCCAGATCAGTTCGTAGAGCTTCGCCATCTCGGGCTCGAGATGGCGGCCGATCTCGCGCGGCCGCTGCGTCATGACGGTCGGGCGGATCGCTTCGTGAGCTTCCTGGGCGTTCTTGGATTTGGTCTGATAGTGCCGGGGCGCATTCGGCAGATAGTCCTTGCCGAAGTCGCCGGCGATCAGCGAGCGGACGGCGGCAATCGCCTCCTCGGCTATCTGCACGCCGTCGGTGCGCATGTAGGTGATGAGGCCGACGGTATCGCCGCCGACGTCCACGCCTTCGTAGAGCCGCTGGGCAACGCGCATGGTATGGGCGGGCGCGAAGCCGAGCTTGCGGCTCGCTTCCTGCTGCAAGGTCGACGTGGTGAATGGGGGAGGCGGAAAGCGCCGGGCCGGCTTGGCTTCGACGGAGGCGACCTGGAAGCGGGCGGTGTCGAGCGCCCGCTTGAAGGCCTCAGCCTCCGCACCTGACCCGATGTCGAGACGCTGGATGCGCTTGCCGTCGGCGCCGACCAGCCGGGCCTCGAAACTCTCGCCGCGCGGCGTCGCCAGGAGGGCCGCGAGCGACCAGTATTCACGCGCGGTGAACTTCTCGATGTCCAGCTCCCGGTCGCAGACCAGCCGCAGCGCGACCGATTGCACCCGCCCAGCGGAGCGGGCGCCGGGGAGCTTGCGCCACAGCACCGGCGAGAGGGTGAAGCCGACCAGATAGTCGAGCGCACGCCGGGCGAGATAGGCGTCGACCAGGGCGGCATCGATCTTGCGCGGATGCCGCATCGCCTCGGTAACCGCCTGCTTGGTGATGGCATTGAAGACGACGCGCTCGACCGGCTGAGCCTTGAGGACACGCTTCTCCTTCAGCACTTCGAGCACATGCCAGGAGATCGCTTCGCCTTCCCGATCAGGGTCGGTGGCGAGGATCAGCTTGTCGGCATCCTTGACCGCGCGGGCGATGTCATTGAGCCGCTTCGCCGACTTGGCATCGACCTCCCACAGCATGCGGAAATCGCTGTTCGGATCGACCGAGCCGTCCTTGGGCGGAAGGTCGCGGACATGGCCAAAGGATGCCAAGACCTCATAGCCGGGGCCCAGGTACTTGTTGATCGTCTTGGCCTTTGCAGGCGATTCCACAACGACGATATTCATTGAAACTCAGTTGGTTGTATGAGTTTTCTCAAGCTGTTCTGGCAGAATCGAAAGTCCGCACGGCGCCGCGAACATGGGTAAATGGACCCGCCCTGTCAAATCGGCTCACGAAAATATGTGGCGTAACTGTGCTCCAATTGTCCCATGTGAACTCCCGCTGGGACAGCCGGCGAAAGGCTCGATCGGTCACGGTGGCGGCAGCAGCGACACCATTCCGGCTCCCGCCCGCTCCAGCCGTCCCGCGATTTCCAGCTCGAGCAGGACCATGCGCACGATCGCCGGCGAGCTACCGGAGATGCGGATCAGATCGTCGATCGCCACCGGCGTTGGACCGAGCAGCGCAACGATTCGGTTGCGTTCGTCGCGCTCTGGCTTGGCCGATGATCCGAGGTCCGGCCGGTCCGGCTCCTCGGCCGGAATGCCGGCGACCTGACCGATAATCGGCCGCAGCACGGCGACAACGTCGGACGTTTCCGTGACGAGCGTTGCGCCCTGCTTCAGCAGCTTGTTGGTGCCTTCCGTGCGCGGGTCGATGGGCGAGCCGGGAACCGCGAACACCTCCCGGCCCTGCTCCAGCGCCATCCGGGCGGTGATCAGCGAGCCCGAGCGTTGCGCGGCTTCCACCACGATCACGCCGAGCGACAGTCCGGAGATCAACCGGTTGCGGCGTGGGAAGTCGCGCGCCCTAGGTTCCCAGCCGAACGGCATTTCCGACACCGCCGTACCGTTCGCGAGCAGCTTATCGAGCAGCGGGGCATGTTCCGGCGGGTAGAGGCGGTCGTGGCCGCCAGCAAGAACCGCCACAGTGCCGGTGGCGGCGCTGGCGCGGTGCGCGGCGGCATCAATCCCGCGCGCAAGGCCTGAGACCACCCCGAACCCGGCCTCGCCGAGTTGGCGGGCCAATCGCTCGGTGAATTTGACGCCCGCCGCGGAGGCGTTGCGCGAGCCGACGATGGCTACCAACGGCACCGCCAGCACCGACTGCTCGCCGCGCACGGTGAGCAACGGCGGCGCATCGTCGATCATCTTCAGGCGGTGCGGGTATCCGGGCTCGCCGAGCGCGACGAAATCGGCATCCATGGCCCGGGCAGCCGCCAGCTCGCGCTCGGCTTCGGCGGCCGGGTAGATGTGCGCCGGACCGGCCGCACCGCCGCGCCGGGCAAGCTCCGGCAGAGCCGCCAGCGCGGCGCCGGCTCCGCCGAAATGATTGACGAGGGCACGGAAGGTGCGCGGACCGACATTGGTGCTGCGAATGAGGCGAAGCCAAGCGATCCGCTGTTCGTCGGTCAGGCGGACGCCCTGCACCCTTGTTCACCCCGGCCTCGATCGTGGTCTGGCTCCAGGCACGGAGAATGGCACCTTACTACCGGCAATCACAACCGGAGATTGGCCGATTTCGAAGGGATCAACGGCCGATCCTGCTTTCGGTGCCGGACGCAAGGCGGCGGATATTGTCGACATGCTTGAGCCAAAGCAGCACGCTCAGTAGGGCGAAGAGCTGCGCCTCCTGGCGGTCGTCGACGAACCACAGCAGCGCCGGCGTCGCGGCGCTGGCGACAAGGGCGGCGAGCGAGGAATAACGGGTGACGGCGGCCGTGATGGCCCAGAGGCCGCAGAAGCCGAGCGTGCCGATCCACAGCGAGAGGCCGAGCAACAGGCCGATGTAGGTCGCCACGCCTTTGCCGCCCTTGAAACGGAGCCAGACCGGAAACAGGTGGCCGAGAAAGGCGCCGAGTGCGGCAAGGATCGCCAGGTCGCGGCCCCAGAGCTGATACATGATGACGACCGCGATCGTGCCCTTGAGCATGTCGCCGGCGAGCGTCGCCGCCGCCAACGGCTTGTTGCCGGTGCGCAGCACGTTGGTCGCCCCGATATTGCCGGAGCCGACCGAGCGGATGTCGGCGGAGCCGGCAAGTCGCGTCAGGATCACGCCGAACGGGATCGATCCGAGCAGATATCCGAACGCCAGCGCGACACTGTAGTAGGGCAGGGCCAGCGACCAGTTGATTGGGTGCAGCATGGCGCAAAGCCGTCAGACGTATTCGTAGACGGTGCGGCCGGCGACGATCGTGCGAATCACGCGGCCGTCGAGACGGGCCTCGTCGAACGGCGTGTTCTTGCACTTCGACTTGAGGTCGGCGGGATCGACCACCCAGGCAATGTCGGGATCGATGACGATGATGTCGGCAGGCGCGCCGGCGCGTAGCGTTCCGCCGGCAAGACCGAGCAGTTCGGCCGGACGCGTCGACATGGCATTCAGCAGCGCAAGCCAGCTCAGGGATTCGCTGTGAACAAGCCGCAGCCCCGCGGAGAGCATGGTCTCCAGACCGATCGCGCCATGCGCGGCTTCCATGAACGGCAGCCGCTTTGTCTCGACGTCCTGCGGATTGTGGTCGGACATCACCACGTCGACGAGTCCGGAGGCGACGGCCTCGACCAATGCGAGGCGGTCATCCTCGGCGCGCAGCGGCGGCGCGAGCTTGAAGAACGTGCGGTAGGCGCCGATGTCGTTCTCGTTGAGCGACACGTGATTGATGGAGGCGGCAGCGCTCACGGCAAGCCCCGCGTCCTTCGCCCGCCGCAGCAGTTCGAGCGATTCCCGGCAGGTTACCGAGGCGGCGTGATAACGACCCCGCGTCAGCCCGACGAGCCGAAGGTCGCGCTCGAGCATGATCGCCTCGGCCGCGGTCGGCACACCGACCAGGCCGAGCCGTGCCGCGAACTCGCCGTCGTTCATGACGCCTTCGCCGACGAGATCGGGATCTTCGACGTGGTGCACGACCAACGCGTCGAAATCGCGCGAATAGGTCAGCACCCGGCGCATCACCTGGGCGTTGGTGACGCTGTGCGCCCCGTTGGTGAAAGCGACGGCGCCGGCCGCCTTGAGCAGGCCGATCTCGGTCATCTCCTGGCCTTCCAGCCGCTTGGTCAACGCCGCCATCGGCTGCACGTGCACGATGGCGGTATCGCGGGCGCGGCGCAGCACGAAGTCGACCGTCGCCGGATCGTCGATCGGCGGGTTGGTGTCGGGCTGGCAGACGATCGTGGTTACGCCCCCGGCGGCCGCGGCCTGGCTCGCCGAGGCCAGCGTCTCCCGGTGGCCTTCCCCCGGTTCCCCGACGAACGCGCGGAAGTCGACCAGGCCGGGCGCGACGATCTTGCCGCGGCAGTCGATGATTTCGGTGCCGTCCGGTACGCCGGCGGCGCCGATGCCGCGCCGGGCCTCGCGTACCGTCCCGCCGACGATCAGCAGATCGCCGTTGAGATCGAAGTCGCGCGAAGGATCGAGGATGCGCGCGTTGGCCAGGAGGATCGGGCGTTGCTCGGACGGCATCGGCGCGCTTGAGCCTCACTGGTTCGGCAGATTGCGCGAGAGCGCCTCGAGCACGGCCATTCGCACCGCGACTCCCATTTCGACCTGCTCGCGGATCAGCGACTGGGCGCCGTCGGCGACGATGCTGTCGATCTCGACGCCGCGGTTCATAGGGCCCGGATGCATCACCAGGGCGTCCGGCTTGGCATAGGCGAGCTTCTTCGAGTCGAGCCCAAAGTAATGGAAGTATTCCTGCGTCGACGGGACGAACGATCCGTTCATGCGCTCGCGCTGCAGGCGCAGCATCATGATGATGTCGGCGTCGGCGAGCCCCTCGCGCATGTCGCGGGCGACCTCGACACCGAAGCGCTCGATGCCGGCCGGGAGCAGCGTCGAAGGCGCTACAACGCGCACCCGCGCCCCGAGCGCGTTCAGCAAGAGGATATTGGATCGGGCAACGCGCGAATGCAGGATGTCGCCGCAGATCACGACCAGAAGCCCCTCGATCCGTTCCTTGTTGCGGCGGATGGTGAGGGCATCGAGCAGCGCCTGGGTCGGGTGCTCGTGCGAGCCGTCTCCGGCATTGATCACCGAGCAATCGACCTTCTGCGCCAGCAGCGCGCAGGCGCCGGAGGCATGATGCCGTACCACGATCAGATCGGGATGCATCGCGTTAAGCGTCACGGCGGTATCGACCAGGGTTTCGCCTTTCCTGATCGACGAGGAACCGACCGCCATGTTCATGACATCGGCGCCGAGCCGTTTCCCGGCCAGTTCGAACGAAGCCTGGGTCCGGGTCGAAACCTCGAAGAAGAGATTGATGAGGGTGCGGCCGCGCAGTGAGGCGCGCTTCTTCTCGATCTGCCGGTTGAGGTCGACGAATTCTTCAGCGAGATCGAGCAACCCAACAATCTCGTCGCGGGATAGGCCCTCGATCCCCAAAAGATGCCGCTGATGGAGGACGAACGAGGATTTCGAGGCAATGTTCATCAAAGAGGTGTCTTAGGCGCGTCCGAGGGCTGGGGCAAGGCCGTCCGCCCGTGATCCCCAGTCCGGATGTCACCTCGCGGTAGGGGTGCCGTGATAGGATCGCGCCGCGTGGAGAATCAGCATGCCCGCTCCATCCTTCGACACCCATGAGGTCTTCAACCAGTCGCCGCCTTACGCGGACGTCGACCTGTTCGCCAGCGACCGGCCCTTGCAGGACACGGTCGCTGCGTTTGGCGGTGGGGACGGTGCGGCGCTCTCGGCATTCGGGCAACGCTGGGGCGCTGGCGTTATGCTGGAGGAGGCTCGGCTCGCGAACAGCTATACGCCGGTGCTGCGGACCTTCGACGCCAAGGGCTTTCGCCGCGACGTGGTCGAGTTCCATCCGGCCTATCACGCCCTGATGGCCGAGAGCATCCGCGAAGGGCTGCATGCCAGCACCTGGCAGCCGAACGGCACGCCGGCACCCGCCCCGTCGCAGGTGGCGCGGGCGGCGCGCTTCTACATGGCCGCCCAGGTCGAAAGCGGCCATCTCTGCCCGATCACCATGACCCGCGCCTCGGTGGCGGCGCTTGGCGGCGAGCCGGCGCTGATTGCCCGGCTGATGCCAGTGATTGCCTCGCGCAGCTACGATGCGAGCTTCCGTCCGTGGACGGAGAAGTCCGGCATGACCCTCGGCATGGGCATGACCGAGAAGCAGGGCGGCACGGATGTCCGCGCCAATACCACCACCGCCACGCCCAGCGAGGATTACTACCGGCTCACCGGGCACAAATGGTTCATGTCGGCACCGATGTGCGACGCCTTCCTGGTCCTGGCGCAGGCTCCCGGGGGACTTACTTGCTTCTTCGTGCCGCGTTTCCGGCCGGACGGATCGGTCAACGCGCTGCGGTTCCAGCGTCTCAAGGACAAGCTCGGCAACAGGTCGAATGCGTCATCGGAGGTCGAGTTCACCGAGGCCTATGGCCTGCGGATTGGGGACGAGGGGCGTGGCGTGCGCACCATCCTGCAGATGGTGCAACTGACGCGGCTCGATTGTGCCATCTCGTCGGCGGGGCTGATGCGGATGGCGCTGGCACAGGCGGTGCATCATGCGCGCCATCGCAGCGTGTTTCAGCGGCGGCTTGCCGATCAGCCGGCGATGCGTACGGTGCTCGCCGACATGGCGCTCGATGTGGAGGTGGCCGTCGCGCTCGTCATGCGACTGTGCCGCGCCTTCGACCTTGCGACGGTCGACGAGAATGAGGCGGCCTATGCCCGCATGCTGACGCCGGCGATCAAGTACTGGGTCTGCAAGACCGCGCCTGGTTTCATCTATGAGGCGATGGAGTGTCTCGGCGGCAACGGCTATGTTGAGGACAGCATTTTGCCGCGGCTCTATCGCGAAGCGCCGGTCAATGCGATCTGGGAGGGCTCCGGCAATGTCATGTGCCTCGACGTGCTGCGCGCGGTCAGTCGCGATCCGGAGGCGGCGGATGCTGTGCTCGGGCGTTTGGCTGTTACGCCGGAGCTGCGCGAGGCGATCAACGGCATCGCCGCAACACTGATGTCAACGACGGCGGAATCACACGCGCGAAGTGCAGTCGAGCGTCTGGCGTTCGTGGCCGCGGCTGGCGCGTTGGCGCAATGTGCGCCGGCGGATACGGCCGATCTGTTCGTTCGCACTCGGCTGGGTGGGCGGCGAGGTTCGATGTACGGCTCGAGCGAAATTGATAACAACAACGCGGCGAAATTCTTGGCGCGCGCGGTACCCTAAATTCGTGTCGCGGTTCGGAAGTTCGCTTGAGTTTGCAGCCTGCTCCGGAGCGAACTTCCGAATCATAGCGACACGAGCAACTTTATGAATCGAGTGTGGTTTGGATTTGAAGTTCCTGCGATGAGCTTGCCGCAACGAGGGCAGGAACTTCAAATCCACCACACTGTGTCGCGGTTCGGAAGTTCGCTTGAGTTTGCAGCCTGCTCCGGAGCGAACTTCCGAATCATAGCGACACGAGCAACTTTGCGAATCTAGCAGGCTGCTGAAACACTCGAAACGGATGTGATCTTGAGCAGCAATCGAATAAAAAGCGACGCCGTCTTGAATCGATCTTGCGTTTCGGGCTTGCTAGTGCGGTTTTTGATTTGAAGTTCCTGCGATGAGCGTGCCGCAACGAGGAACTTCAAATTCACCACACTTGCTAGCCGCATTTCACGGCCCTGCGCGCGGAATTCTTCGTCACAGATTCGTGAACCGGCTTTTTGTGCGTCGCGGAACTGGACTCTTCTCCAAGGTGTTTCCGGCTAGTCGGCATTCGCGGGAGATGCGTGATCTCTCCTGACGCCGGTCACACAGCACAACAGGAGAGAGGCCATGATGAAGCATCTCACTATGAAGAAGCTTGCAGCCGCCGGACTTGCGGGAGCATTGGTGTTGGCAGCCGCAACACCATCACTCGCGCGAGACGGGCGATCATTCGGGCGAGACGGGCGCGCCGCCGCGGCAGCGGCCGGCGGCTTCGCGGCTGCGGTGATTGGCTCGGCAGCGGCACTGCTCCCGGGCCCCGGCTACGGCGACGAGCTCGGCTACGGCGACGGGCTCGGCTACGGGGATCAGCCCTACTCGCCCGCCGCCTATGCGTACGAGCCGGACGATGGATATGACTCGTATGGATATGCCTCGTATGGCGATGATGGCGATGACTCGTATGGCGACGACTCGTATGCCTCGTATGGCGATGATGGCGATGACTCGTACGCCTATATGTCGGACGCCGGCTACGGCGATTATCCCGTCGACACGAAAGGCGAGTCTGGTGCGCCGATCTATAGAAGCGAATTGGGACCGGGTTGCACGGTCGGCCTCAAGGAACAGGATCGCTGCTGACGCTCCCCCGCGGCGCAGCCAGAATAGAGCGGGCCGGCGAACGGCCCGCTCGCCGTTTTCTGCGTCATCCGGGAACATCGTCGAGCCGGGCGAGACGGTCCAGCGCGCCCTGCAGAATGAACGCCGCGGCGTGCTGATCGATCACGGCAGCACGTTTGCGGCGGCTCGCGTCGGCGGCGATGAGGTCGCGCTCGACCGCGGCGGTCGACAACCGCTCGTCCCAGAGGGCAATCGGCAGCGCCGTGAGCTTGGCGAGATTGCGCGCGAACGCCCGCGCCGACTGCGCTCGCGGGCCTTCCGACCCGTCCATGTTGATCGGCAGACCGAGGACGAAGCCGACAGCGCTCCGCTCGGCTGCAAGCGCGAACAGGCGCTTCGCATCCGCCGCGAAAACTTTGCGCGCAATCGTTTCGATCCCGGTGGCCAGCCGCCGGTCCGGATCGCTGGTCGCAACGCCGATGGTCTTGGTCCCGAGATCGAGCCCGATCAACGCGCCACGCCGCGGCCAGTGCCTTACGGCATCCACCAATGCCAAGATAGGCGCCGGTGTATTCGCGGACGGCATAGTCGGCACTTTGATCCCGATCGGCGATGGCGAGCTACGATAGTTTGCGTGCAATCATTGGCTTCATCCGCAAAATGGATGGCTGACGGGGCGAAAGCAAACACGCCCACGTACCCCTGGCACCGTAACAGAAAAAGGGCGGCACGAAGCCGCCCTGGAGTTTATACGCCACGCGGGAGGATCCAAGAACGGGTCGGCTGAGACGCTGCCAGCCCACGTAACCGAAGGTTCATAAATCCATCACAGAACGCCACAGCCCCGCTGATTCGTCAATTTGCATTTTGTAATTTGTAAGGAATGGCGCGAGCGTGTTGTCAGCGGCGTCGCGAGCGCGCCGGCGTCATCGCCGCCAGGTGGAGACTGAGACGTCCGCCGCTGCGTCCAGTACGCGCACTGGGTAGGGCCGCAGCCCCTGACGTCCCAGCAGTTCCTCGGGGGTGTGCGGCGGGATTCCGGGAAACACGGGCCGCCCGCTGGGAATCCTGGCTTGCGCGGCACGGGTCAGGTGGAACGCATCGTAGCGGGGGAGGAAGAGGCCGAACACCTCAGTCCCACCGATGATGGCCGCAACCCCGTGGCTGACGCCGAGCGCCTCGCACGCATCCTCGAGCGTCACTCCATCAGGGTTCCAGAGCAGCGCCTTCGAGTTGTCCGGATGCCGAGCCAGCGCCGCAATCCGCCGGGTCAAGACCAGCCGCTGCCGGCGCGGCGAATTACGCTGCCGCTCCTGCGAATTGCGGCCGTGCACGACGACATCGGCCTCGTCGAGGCCATGGGCAAAGAATTGCTGGTCGGCCTCATTGATGATTGCGGGCGGCATCGTCCCGGTCGCGTCGGCGATCATGCCGTCGCCCGAGACGATCGCGTAACCTACAACGCGCAGGAGGGGTGGCATGAGTGTGCCGCCGGTGTTGCCTCACTGGACAACACCGCCGAGCGCGCGGGTATTCGCCGGCGCGCCACGGTCATTCGCCGCCAATCGTGCGGACGACAGTCGACGTCGGGCGCCGCTTGAAATCGAATGAATCAAGGTCGGTCGAGAAGATACCAATGTTGCGCTCGCCGAGATATTCGACGAGCTCCAGCGGATGCCGCAGCGCCGGAAAGCGGAAGAACGGCGCCCCGGGGACACCGAGCGCCAGGTGCACCGCGCTCACGCCGCGTTCGATCTCCTCCCGGGCCTCGTCACCCGAGGTGAGCACCACTTCCTGCGGGCCCAGGAAATCGTGCATCTTGAAGTGCTCGAAGCCGAACCCCGGCCCGCCCGTGGTGTCGATCTCGACGGTTCGGGACACGCCCAGGGCGTCGGGTTTGCCCGGGCAAGTGCCAGGAACTGGCGCGGCTTGCGCGGGTACGACACCGAACGCCGCCAGAAATGCGGTCAGAACAAGCGCGATTGCCGTAACGGGACGCACGACGAACCCCCTGCCGGTGATCGAGGAGCATGTTCGGAGCAGAGGCGCTCTGTCAAACCTGATCCCGATGGCGGCGCCGGCGGCCCCTGCCTCCGCGGCGGGTCGGCGGCCTCGGTCCGGATAGCCGCGGCGAAGCCGATTGTTTGTTGCGGCGAGCCGGTATAATGCAACGAGACTTCAACACGGGAGGAGCGACATGCCTGAGGTCTATGTGCATTCCGTCAAGGGCCGCACGCCGGAGCAGAAGCGTGGATTGATCAATGACATCACCGAAGCGGTGGTGAAGAATTACAATGTTCCAAAGGACGCCGTGCTGGTCCAACTGGTGGAGTCGGATCCGGCCGACAAGGCCAAGGGCGGCGTGACCTTCAGCGAGATGCGGCGCTAGATCACGGCCGCACCCGGTGCAATGCGATGCGGGAGCACCTACCGCATCGCTCGGCGCTTGCGGCGTCACCATGCAGCCGCCGACGATCCACGCCAGCCAGTCGGGTTCCGACCGGATGCGCTTAAAGCGTCACCGGCGCTCCCATGAAATCGCGCTTGGCGAGTTCGACGCCGTTATGGCGCAGGATGTCGTACGCGGTGGTGGTGTGGAAATAGAAGTGTGGCAGGCAGAAGTTCAGCAGCAGCGACTGTCCGGTGAATTCGCGCGTGGCGCCGCTCGGAAACGTGAAGGTGATCGTCTTGTCCTCCGTCCCGTCGACCTGCGCCGGCGTCAGACCACGGATGAAGTCGATGGTCTTGGCGATGCGTTCCTTGAGTTCGGGGAAGGTTGTCTCGGTATTCGCAAAGCTCGGTGCATCGACACCGGCAAGCTTGCTGCAGGCGCTCACGGCATGATCGGTGGCGGCGCGCACCTGGCGCGCCAGCGGAAACATGTCGGGGTAGAGCCGCGCGGTCACCAGCGCCGCCGGGTCGATCTTCTTCGCCTCGGCATGCGCGGCCGCCTTGTCGAGCACGGCCGAGAGGCTGGCGAGAAACTGCACGAAGATCGGCGCTGACGCCTTGTACATCGAGATTGGCATGGAGTTACGTCCTTTGCATTGCCGCAACGGCCGTGACAGGCCGGCGCCCCGCGTCGCGTGGCAGGAAAGTGGCGGCAGAATGCGCTGCCGCGTCAGGTTCGCGCAAGCGCTACGATTACAGCCGGCTTCTTTCGGCACCCGCTGGATAGAACGCGGCAGGATGCCTAACGCGTCCGCGCATAGGCGCGATCACGAGCTATTGACCGGATGCCGTGCATGATCGAACGTTTGGCTGCATCAGGAGGCGAGTGCGCCATGGCCTTCGTACAGTTCACCCGGGCGGACGACTCGCTGGTCATCGTCAGCACGCGGGAAATCGTCACCTGCGAGCCGGTGCCCAAGGATGCCGCCCGGCTGGAGCAGGGTACGCGCATCACCTTCAGGAACGGCGGGCAGCAGGACGTGAAGGAACTGGTCGCCGATGTCTGGCGCATCTTGAATTTGAGCGGCTGACCCCCGCGCATATTCGCGCACCCCGCCTCCGGCGCATTGATTTCTTGCGCGGTTCTCGCCAAGACTGGCGTACCCGCCAGGCGCCGAGGCCCGCCAGTAAGATGGATCTGACGCAAGTCTTCGAGCTGATCCGCCAACACGGCGAGATGGCCTACGCGTTCATTTTCGCTTACGCGGCCTCGCACAGCATGCTGATCGTGCTGTTTGCCGGCTATGCGGCGCACATGGGGGCGCTCGATTGGGGCAAGCTCGTGCTGATCTGCTGGGCCGGGAGCTGCTTCGGCGACATGGTCCGCTTCTGGATCGGCAGGCGGTTTGGGACAAGCTGGATGTCCTCGTTCCCGCGGCTGGAGCGCGCCGTGCAGACCGCGGCGCGGCTGGTCGACCGTCACTATCTGTGGATTCCGCTGATCCACCGCTATCCGAACGGCATCCGCAGCGTCGCTGGTTTCGCCTTCGGCATGTCCCGGTTGCCACGCTCAACCTTCCACACCCTTAATGTCGTTGCGGCCGGGATCTGGTCCGTGGCGATCGTCTCGGCGGGCTATGCCTTTGGCCATGTTTCCGAAAAGACGCTGAGCGACGCCGCATCCGGCGTGAGCCTGGCGACCATGCTGGTGTTCCTCGGGCTGTTCTGGTTCCTCAGCAAGCGGCTCGAACGTGTCATCGAGGAACGGAGCTAGTGTGGTGGATCGGAGAACTTCTGAACCAAAACGACATGAGATTCATTACGTTGCTAGTGTCGTTTCCGATTCGGACGTTCGCTCCGGGGCGGCTGCAAACTCAAGCCGAATCGCGATACTGGGCCGATCGGCTTTGCCTTCGGCTTGACGCTGCCATGAATTTATGGTGCGTTGCACCCTTAATTTGCCGCATTGCAACAATTAGCTGACGGCAGTGGGAAACGAGCGTCAGACGAAGGGCAACATGAACGGTGTGTGGAAAACGAAATTCGGGCCGCGCCGGGTACGGCAGGAGCCTCCGACCCTGGAAGAGGCCGTCGCCGCGGCAAGCGGGCTAACCGACGACCTGCAACAGCAGGTGGAGATCGCGGCCTCGTTGATGGACCTCCCGGAGGACCAGGTGCGGGCGGCCGTAACAAAGGCGGCGGCGCAGCGCAAGCGCCAGATCGGCACAGTGGGCGTCACTGCCCGGAGCGGTTTGCAGCGCGCGGTCGTGGTCGAGCGCAAGGCCGCGCGGCGGCCGGGGGTTCCTCGCCGGTTCAGCGTCTAGGCTGCCCAGAAGCCCGCTATTCCCGTGGCCAGTTTCCCCCGGATGGCGGTGATGACGCGCGGGTCGGCGGGGCCGAATCTTCTTGCCGTCAAGTGCCGTGAAGGCGAAAGGCGTGCGCCGAAGCGCAGCTTATATCCGCTTGGGCACACGCGGGGCGCGAGAGCGGTGGAACGGCGAGCGCGGCCATGAACAGGGCAGGGCGGTTCGACGCGCGTACAGCATCTCAACAGCTAACGCGCCGGACAAAACGCAGCGTCATCGCGCCCTGGCGCGCTCGATCCAGGATCCATCAGCCGGCGACCGGCTCCGGGAAGCGGGCGATGGTCTCGAACTGGTAGCCGCAGGCTTCGCATGCCCACAGGTGGCGCACCTTGCGGTCATCGAGATACTCGGACCAGTCGGGCGCGAAAATCTTCTCGCCGCATTGCGCGCAGTCGATCACCGGCCGCGCGTGAGCGAACTTCCGAATGGCGGGGGACCTGAGCTCCATAACGCATCCTCATTTCTTTGTTTTTCCCCCGTTCCCCAATTCTTCTTATCCTGCCCCGACATCGTGACGCCATTGCGACGCGCGATGAGGTGCGACGCGCGATGAGGCAGTCCGGCTGACGTATTCCCGCAGGCGAGCGCTCGCGACCAGCGGCTGCTGTGCCGTGCCCGGGAAACGCCGCGTCACTGTGGACGCTCTGCGATTTGTGATGGGCACACCGCAGCCGAGTCGGCTAAACGCGGGGGCGCGCAATGCAGAAGGGATCGACGCCTCCATGACACAGACCGCCCAACGCCTTGCACCCGCCGTGCTCAGCATCCTGCGCATCATGTCGGCACTGCTGCTGCTGCAGCACGCCTTTTCGAAGTTCTTCGCCTTCCCGATGGTGATGAAGGCGCCGCAGATGTTCTCGCTCATCTGGTTCGCGGGCGCGATCGAACTTGTCGGCGGCGTGCTGCTGCTGCTCGGCCTGTTCACGCGCCCGGTGGCGTTCATCCTCTCCGGCGAGCTCGCGTTCGTCTACTTCATCGGTCATGCGCCGAAGGGATTCTACCCGCTGACCAACGGCGGCGAGGCCGCGGTTCTGTTCTGCTTCATCTTCCTCTACATCGCCTGCGCCGGCGGCGGGCCGATCAGCATCGACGCCATGCGCGGGCGAAGGTGACGGCAAGCGTCGCGCGCAATCGCGGAGCATATTGGAGAAGCACCATGAACACGAACCCGGATTTGAGCCCCGATGACCTGCTCGCGCGGATGCTGAAAAAGCAGCTCTGGCTCGTCATCACCAGGGCCGTGGCGCCGCCGGACGAGGTGCGCAAGCAGCTCAAGCGGCATCTCGACTATCAGATCCGGATCGAGAAGGAGGGCATCATGTACGGCGCGGGACCCGCGGCCGCGCCCGGCGAGACCAAGCCCGCCTTCGGCCTGATCATCATCCGCGCCAAGGACGAGGCCGAGGCGCGCCGCATCGCCGACGCCGACCCGATGCATTCCTCCGGTGTGCGCAGCTACGAGCTGTATGTGTGGTCGCTCAACGAGGGCCGCATCAACGTGACGCTGGATTTTTCCGACCAGACGTTCCGGTTCGAGTAAGTGCTTGGACGCGCATGCGGCACATTGCCGACACCCATCAGTTGGCGCTTGCAGCCGGCGATAGCGCCCGCCCGGGCGGATTGTGGTAGACACCGATCGGCCCTATCTTGGTGCAAACCCCTGCCGCACTCCACAGGGCGTCAGCCTGCGGGACAGCCCTCAACCTGCGCGGCGGGATCTCATGGAGGGCACATCATGGCCATCGCTCCGACCCTGCAAAGGTACCTGGACCAGCATGTCACCTATGCGGTGATCCCGCACGAATCGACCATGTCGTCGATCCGAACCGCCGAGGCTTGCCGCATTTCCGGAGAGTGTCTCGCCAAGGGTGTGTTGCTGCGCGGAAACAACGGCTACATGCTCGCCGTCCTGCCCGCCTCGCACCATATCCGTCTGTCGGACCTGCGAACGCAGCTCGGTGAAGAGGTCGATTTGGCGACGGAAGCCGAGATCGATACGGTGTTCCGGGACTGCGTTCACGGCGCCGTTCCGCCGGTCGGCGACTGCTACGGGCTCGACACCATTGTCGACGATAGCATCGACGGCCAGCCGGACGTCTACCTGGAGGCCGGCGATCACGCGACGCTGATTCATCTGCGCCACGACCAGTTCGAGAAATTGACCGCCGACGCACGACACGGGCGCTTCAGCGTTCATGTCTGATCGTTCGTCGCGGCGCCGTAGCGGCCATAGGGTGGGCACGCGCAGCATGCCCACCGATCACGGATTGGCGACCGCGCATGACGCTGCGATCTGCCGAAGATCAACCCAACCCGCGGCTAAAAGTTCACCACCTTGGTGTCCGGCTGCTGTGCCGCGGTGTGGAACTCGTTCATGCCGGCGAGCGTGACGCGCTTGTCGAGCGCTGAGGCGGCAATCCCACGCGCCTCGACGCAGGGCTTGCAGGCGAACAGCGTCACGTTGGGGTGCCCGGCGACCTCCTCGTAGCGGTTAGGCGGGCCGACCGGCACCAGCTTCGCGCCCGCGTCCTCGACGCCCACGAGCGTCGCGTCGGCGAACAGCATCAGCGTGACGCGGTCGCCGGCCTGCACGGCGGAGGCGGCGAAGATGAACGGCAGCATGGCGCGGGTGGGATCGGTCGGGCCGTAAGTGGCGGAGATGGCGAAATGCATGATGCGCCTCCGGTCTCTGGCGTTGCGTCGCGCGCGGCTTTGGCGTCCGTGGCAAGGATGCGGGCGAACCGTTTCGCGCGCAAGCGCGATGCGCTGGCCGGTGCTCCGGAGTGGGCTGGCAAACTCAAGCGAACTTCCGAATCACGACACTAATGTTCGCTCCATCCGACGGCTTCGCGCCGCCGGTTGCCGGCGCGCCAATCCTCCGGGCGCTCGAAGCGGCCGCGCCAGATGCCGCGCTTTGCCGCGCGGGCTTGCGCCTCGGCGGTGGCATAGCGGCTGGTGAAGCGATCGTAATTCACCGCATAGCCATCGCGCACCATGGCCTCGCCGATGTCGGCTACGCCGCCGGCCGAGCAGACCGCGAGCGTGCGGCCGTAGCGGTCGCGCCCGCGCGGGGGACAGGAGACTACGGCGTGGGCGATGAGCGCACGCAGGTGCTGCCGCGCGGCGCGCCCGCACGGCCATTCGCGGCCACCTTCGTCGATACACGTCTGACGCAGCTCGGGCGCGTCGACGCCGTCGAGTCGAATGTCCTCGTTGCCCGCGCGCAGCGAGTCGCCGTCGACCACGGTCATGCTCGCGGCGGGGGTGGTGTGGGTCCGCTCGGCGGTACGCGGGTAAGTGATGTGAGTTGTCGGGCTCTCCGACCGAAGGGTGATGACATAGAGGCCGGCGGCGACCATTGCGGCGAAGGCGAGAATGCCGAAATAGCGGAGCAGGGCGGCGAAATACCAAGGCCGCCTGCGCGGCGGCGTAGGAGGCTTTCGCCGCGGCCCCCATCGCGATCGCCGGAATGGGAAGACGATGCCCATACCGGAAGGCTAGGGCGCAACTCGTTACCGAATAGTTTGCGGCAACGGCTTGCTGAGCTTCGCTGCGCCCAACCCCACCTGCGGGCTTCAACGATTGCTGACGCTGGCCGCGCGCAATCGTGATGACGCCCGCAACTCTCAGGCCATCTTGTTCTTGATCATACCGACGATCGCGGCCAGCACCGCCCCTCCGACGCCGCCTCCAACAAGGTGGCTCACGATCTGTCCAATGTCGAGGCCGGCACCGGCACCGCCGCCCATGAAGGCCTGAAGAATCTGCCCGAGCACGATGCCGCCTAGTCCGCCCGCAACGGAGTTGCCGGTTGCGCCCAAACTGCCTTGCTTATAGGCGGCACCCGCCGCGTTGCCCCCGATAACGCCCGCAACCACCTGCAGAATGATCGGCAAAAACTGTTCCATGGAGCCCTCCACGGGGCGGTGATTCGCCCCATCTCCGATCATACACGCCATGACGTTCTCCCGCGACCCGGTGGCCGCGGTGGCGCCTCGGGGGACGAGGGACGACTGCGCCGCCGCCAAGCAAGCCGCGAGCAGGCGCGCCATCACACTGTGCGGTAGCGAGCGGCTTGCGGGCGGCCCGCTACCCCATCTACGCTTGCTTCGCCCGGGCTTGTCCCGGCCATGCATGATGAGGCGCGGTTGCGCGAGCAACGGTCGCCGGGACACAGGAAACGTCGCCATGGTGCAGAAATGCGCGCACGCCAGCGCGGTCAGTGATGTCAGCCCAAGCGCGCGCGGTTGCGAGGAGTGCCTGAAGATCGGTAGCCCGTGGGTGCACCTGCGTCTGTGCCGCACCTGCGGGCACGTGGGCTGCTGCGATGATTCACCCAATCGCCACGCCACGAAGCACTTTCAGGACACCGGTCACCCGATCATCGAGGGCTACGATCCGCCGGAGGGCTGGGGCTGGTGTTATCTGGATGAGAAGTTCGTCAAGCTCGACCACAAGACGCCGCAGGCGGGGCCGATCAAGCGGTGGGTGTGAGGCTTCGGTGACCGGAGCGGCGGACGCGAATGTGATTGCTGGATTTTGCTCCACGTGACCCCCCTAAGCGCTCAACCCAACCCGCGTCGACGGGGGAGCGGAATGCAGGACATGCCTGACGGTTTGCATGCCGGTAAGGTCGCGCTAGTCACCGGCGCGAACAAAGGGCTGGGCCGCGAGATCGCCCGCCGTCTTGGTGGGCTGGGAATGACCGTGTATCTGGGCGCGCGCGACGAACAGCGCGGCCGGCAGGCGGCCGACGCCCTGCGGCAGAGCGGCGCGGACACTCAGTTCCTGCAGCTTGACGTCACCGACCAGCACTCCGTCCGTCGGGCGGCCGAACGGATCGGTCAGGAGGCTGGCCGTCTCGACGTGCTGGTCAACAATGCTGGCATCGCTGTCGATGCGGAGCGGCCGTCGAAGCAGCGGCCATCGAGCGACATTCGCGCGACCGACACGACCGCCGAGCATATGCGTTGGACCTACGATGTGAATGTGTTCGGCGTGGTCGCGGTCATGCAGGCGATGCTTCCGCTCCTGCGCCGCGCGCCGGCCGCGCGGGTGGTCAACATGTCGAGCCCGCTCGGCTCGCTGACACTGCACGCCGACTCGGCGAGCCGGGTCTCGCAGGCCGGGCTGCTGGCCTACTGCTCATCCAAGGCGGCGCTGAACCTGATCACGTTGCAATATGCCAATGCGCTGCGCGGCACCGGCATTCTCGTCAACGCCGCCAACCCAGGCCTGGTCGCGACCGATCTCAACACCTTCAGCGGACCGCGCACCGTGGAACAGGGCGCGACCGCCGCCGTCCATCTTGCGACGTTGCCCGCCGGCGGCCCGACGGGCGTGTTTCTCGGCGACGACGGGCCGGTGCCGTGGTGAGAGCACGGCAGCATGGGAACGCATGCTCGGCCTTGCCCGTAGTCCGCAGGACATGGCCATGAGGTGACCTGTCGCAATCGTAACCCCGGGACGATAAAAACGGGTCCCAGCGCGAATATGTGATATCGAGACGGCTTACCGAAAGGAAAAAGCATGGATTTCAAGTATGCCGTCGGGCAGGCCGTAGAATACAAGCCGATCGGCGGGAACGTCGGGCTGTTTACCGTGGTCCGGCGGATGCCGGAAGAGCATGGGGCGTTCGACCGGAAATATCGCATCAAGAGCGGGCGCGAGGGCTTCGAGCGCAGCGTGCTGGAGTGCGACCTAAGCGCATCGGACCGGCCGGAAAGCATGTATGGCGATGTGCTGCCGACACGACGCACCGGCGGTCATCGCTGAGTGATTTGCTGGGCTTCGCCGCCTGGCGGCCAAGAGCCACGAGATTGTAGGATGGGTTGAGCGAAGCGAAACCCATCACCTTTTTGCAGGTTGATCGTTGGGTTTCGCTGCGCTCAACCCAACCTACGGGCTACGGGCTGTCATCTAACAGTTGACGTGTGTAATCAACTGCATTACACGTGCGCATGATCCGCAGCCTCCGGCATAAGGGACTGGAGCGGTTCTGGACCCGGGGCGATACATCGCACTTGCGACCGGATTGGATTCCAAAACTCGAGCGCATGCTGGATGCGCTTGATGTTGCCGTTAGCCCGCAGGACATGGCCATTTTGGGCGCCGGATTTCACGTGCTGCGCGGCGATCGCAAGGGCCGTTATGCGCTCTCGGTGTCGCGCAACTGGCGATTGACCTTCGGTTGGCAGGGGCAAGACGCCATAGAGGTTGATTTGGAGGACTACCATGGCTGAGAAGGCGATCCGGCGCGATCCGAACCGGCCGCCGACGCATCCGGGTGCGATCCTGCGCGAGGACGTGCTGCCGGCGGTCGGTGAGCCGGTCGCAATCGTCGCCAAGAAGCTTGGCGTCACGCGCCAGCACCTGCACCGCATCCTCGCGGAGAAGGCGCCGGTCTCGCCGGAAATGGCGCTGCGGCTCGGCAAGTTCTGCGGCAACGGCCCCGGCCTGTGGCTGCGCATGCAGCAGGCCCATGACCTGTGGTACGCGGAGCGCGCGATGAAGAAGGAGATCGCGAAGATTCCGACCGCGAGGGACAAGGCGGCGTGAGTCTCATTCGTCATGGCCGGGCCGGCGCGCAAGCGCCGTGACCCGGCCATCCACGTCTTGCTTTGCGGCGGCACTAAGGACGTGGATGCCCGCGACAAGCGCGGGCATGACGGAGGACATTCGGTACGCTAAGGCAATCAGGTTGTCGTGTTTTCCCTGCGTGCGACTTGCTAGCAGCCAGCGTTATCCGCAGCGGAATTTCGCGAACGTCGCCTCCACCTCCTCGTCGGTGGCGAACCGGCCTTGCTCTGCATCGCGCAGGCCACGGTCGATGCCTTCAAGCTCCGCGGGTGACGGCTCATACAGGAGGTCCTAGAGCCCCGCATCGATATCGAGCGCTATTTCGGCGAACTGGTCCTGCGCCTGCGCCGGCCAGTTCTCGATGCGCTCCAGGACTTCGGAAAGGAGCTTGGTTTTCATGGTGGGACTATAGCACAACTTGGTCGGCGTAGGAGGCGTAGAACGGGTTGAGCGGAGCGAAACCCATCATCTTTCTTGTCGGCGAGATTGGTGGGTTTCGCTGCGCTCAACCCTACCTACGGGCTGCCGGCTGCATCGCTACCAGCCGCCATACAGATGACGATCTGCTGCGACTTTGTCGATGATCGCCTTAATGATCTGATCGATTTGCTTGCCCTCGGTATAATCAGCTGGTGCGAGAAAATTTACACGCCCCTCTTTGAGGAGCTTTTGAGCCTTGGCTTTAGTCTTTGGCGCCTTAGGCTTATAGACTGCGATAGAGTGACCGCCTTGGTCCTTCACAAGCCGGAAGCAAGGTACATCTGTTTCTCCGTCTCCAATGAAGACCATATGCTTGAACGGCATCGGGCGATCTTCGTGTGGAACGTAGTCGTTTATAACTGAGTGGTCGTACACATCGAGGCTTCCCTTATTGATTCTAAAAAGATACTGAGTTTTTGTCGTGTAGTTCAGGGCCATTGCAGGCCAAGTCGCCACACTAT
The DNA here is from genome assembly GCA_009377755.1 of Hyphomicrobiales bacterium. GTDB lineage: Bacteria > Pseudomonadota > Alphaproteobacteria > Rhizobiales > Xanthobacteraceae > WHTM01. Next base: position 39,967 of record WHTM01000012.1, read on the forward strand.
GATGGTCATAAATAAACGACGACGCATATACGCGATTAAAGTGCTTGTGGATGGGGTGCCTGCAATCATCTCTCTAATTCCAGATGAGATGATGTAATGCTGCACTTTCACTCCGCTCTCTTGTCCATAAACATCAATTCTCTTGAACCATTCTGTGACGCCGGGAAAGAGTGGAACCTTTTTTCCGTAAGTCTCAAAGTCCTTCTTCCGAACTTGCACTTGCTTGGCGTCGGCCCTTCGTAACATCAGCCACATGTAGATCAGGATACTGTCAGCTTGGTGCCGAGCGGACTGTGCTCTGACCTCATCCCAAAATTCTTTAGTTGTCATTCCGATCGCAGGTATGAAGTCCCGCTCTTGCATGTTTCCAGGAGCGAGCGTTCCATCGAAGTCATAGCAGATGGCGAACGGAAGATTTTTCCTTGGCAAATTGCCTATCCCTTCGGGGGGAAGGGGTCCTTCCGTAAGTGTTCCTCGCGCGAATTTGGCCATTCTCTCCTTTGAGATATGCTTCTCCTCCGGAGCCGCGCGCCAGTCGTCGCGCTTCACTCCATGCTTCTGACTGAGTGCCATGGACAGAAGCCGCGCGTGACGCGCCTTCCTTTTTTACGGCCCATCCAGTTGGTCTCTTTGACGTCCAGTAGTTCTCGGTCATAGCAAGGCCTCCCAATAGTTCGGGTGAGCTGAAGTATGGGCGAGTTCCGCGTCAGGTCAAGAACAAAAAGAGAACATCATGAACACCCCGTCGTTCCCCCGCACGTGTCGCACTTCATGCATGTGCCGTTGCGGATCAGCGTGAAGTTGCCGCACTCGCCGCAGGCTTCGCCTTCGTAGCCCTTGGCCTTGGCCTCGGCGCGTTTCTCGGCGGCGTGCGCCTTGGCGTCGGCGCGCGCTTCGGCCTGGGTCTCAGGTTCGCTCCAGGGCAGACGGTCGAGCTTCTCCGCCGGCGAGAGCTTTGCCTCGGGCTCGGCCTTGAGCGCGGTCGCGCCTGACACCTCGGCGCGAGAACCTTGGGAGGAGAAGGCGGTGACTTTTCCGCCGCCCGACACCCCACCCCGCTCGCCTCCGGCGAGCGACCCTCCCCCTCCAGGGGAGGGTGAAGCGCCGCCTGAGCCGCCCGGCATCACCACCAGCCGGTCGGTGCGCGAGCGGGTCAGCCCCTTCGACAGATACTTGTTGGCCGACTGGCTGGGCTTGCCTTCCTCGACGCCCTTGCCGAGCGCATCGAAGCCGGTGTCGCTCGGGTCGACATGCGCGAGGTCGAAGCGCTCCTGATAGCTCACCGCCAGCTCGCGGAACACGTAGTCGAGGATCGAGGTCGCGTACTTGATCGAGTCGTTGCCCTGCACCGGCCCGCTCGGCTCGAAGCGGGTGAAGGTGAAGGCGTCGACATATTCGTCGAGCGGCACGCCGTATTGCAGGCCGAGCGACACCGCGATCGCGAAGTTGTTGAGCAAGGAGCGCAGCGCGGCGCCCTCCTTGTGCATGTCGATGAAGATCTCGCCGAGCCGCCCGTCGTCGTATTCGCCGGTGCGCAGATACACCTTATGGCCGCCGACCACGGCCTTCTGGGTGTAGCCCTTGCGCCGGTCGGGCATGCGCTCGCGCTCGCGCATGACGACGATGCGCTCGACCACCTTCTCGACGATCTTTTCCGCAAGGCCGGTCGTGCGCGCGGCCATCGGCTTCTCCAGGAACGCCTCGACAGCGCCGTCGTCGTCTTCCTCATCCGCGATGAGCTGCGAATTGAGCGGTTGCGAGAGCTTGGAGCCGTCGCGGTAGAGCGCGTTGGCCTTGAGCGCGAGCTTCCACGAGAGCAGGTAGGCCGCCTTGCAATCCTCGACCGTCGCCTCATTCGGCATGTTGATGGTCTTGGAGATCGCGCCGGAGATGAACGGCTGCGCCGCCGCCATCATGCGGATGTGGCTTTCCACCGAGAGGTAGCGCTTGCCGGTGCGCCCGCACGGATTGGCGCAGTCGAACACCGCGTAGTGCTCGGGCTTGAGGTGCGGCGCGCCTTCCACCGTCATGGCGCCGCAGATGTGGATGTTGGCCGCCTCGATTTCGCGCCGGGTGAAGCCAAGGTGGGCGAGCATGTCGAACGTCGGCGACAGCAACTCGTCCGCCGGGATGCCGAGCGCGTTGACGCAGAACTCCTCGCCGAAGGTCCACTTGTTGAAGGCGAACTTGATGTCGAACGCGGTCTTGACCGCGGCTTCCGCCTTGGCGATTGCCTCGTCGGTGAAGCCTTTCGCCTTCAAGGTGGTGTGGTTGATGCCGGGCGCATTCGAGAGCGTGCCGTGGCCGACCGCGTAGGCCTCGATCTCGGCGATGTCGCTCTCGCTGTAGCCGAGCACGCGCAGCGCTTCCGGCACCGCGCGGTTGATGATCTTCCAGTAGCCGCCGCCGGCGAGCTTCTTGAACTTCACCAGCGCGAAATCGGGCTCGACGCCGGTGGTGTCGCAGTCCATGACCAGGCCGATCGTGCCGGTCGGCGCCAGCACGGTCGCCTGCGCGTTGCGGAAGCCGTGCTGCTCGCCGAGCGCCAGCGCGCGGTCCCAGGCGCGCTTGGCGTGCTCGATGAGCGTCGGGTCGGGGCAGGACCCATGGTCGAGCGGCACCGGCGGGGTGGAGAGCTGCTCGTACCTGCTGCGCTCGCCGTGGGCGGCGCGGCGATGGTTGCGGACCACCCGCAGCATGTGCTCGCGGTTCTTCTTGAAGCCAGGGAAGGGGCCGAGACCCGCCGCCATTTCCGCCGATGTGGCGTAGCTGATGCCGGTCATGATCGCGGTCAGCGCGCCGCCGATGGCGCGGCCGGCATCGGAGTCATAGGAAATGCCGGACGACATCAGGAGGCCGCCGAGATTGGCGTAGCCGAGGCCGAGCGTGCGGAAGTCGTAGCTGAGCTGGGCGATCTGGCGCGAGGGGAACTGCGCCATCAGCACCGAGACTTCCAGCACCACGGTCCACAGCCGGCAGGCGTGCTCGTAGGCGTCGATGTCGAACTCTTTATCTCCCCCTCCAGGGGACGGTGAAGCGGAGCGCAGGAACGCCAGCAGGTTCATCGACGCCAGATTGCAGGCGGTGTCGTCGAGGAACATGTATTCCGAGCACGGGTTGGAGCCGCGGATCGCCCCGGACGCCGGGCACGTGTGCCAGTCGTTCACGGTGGTGTGGAACTGCAGGCCGGGATCGGCCGAGGCCCAGGCGGCGTAGCCGATCTTTTCCCACAGATCGTGCGCCTTCACGGTCTTGGCGATCCTGCCGGGCTTGGTGCGCCAGGTCAGGTCCCAGTTGCCGTCGGCCTCCACCGCCTTGAGGAACTCATCGGCGATGCGTACGGAATTGTTGGAATTCTGCCCGGAGACCGTGAGGTAGGCCTCCGAATCCCAGTCGGTATCGTAGAGAGGGAACTCGATGTCGGTGTAGCCCTGGCGAGCGAACTGGATCACCCGCTTGATGTAGTTGTCCGGCACGTGGTTCTTCCGCGCCGCCCTGATCTCGCGGCGCAGCACCGGGTTCTTCTCCGGGTCGAAGCAGTCGTCGCCGGAGCCTTCGCAGTTGACGCAAGCTTTCAGCACCGCGCGGAGGTGGCGCTGGTTGATCTTCGAGCCGGTGACGAGGGCCGCGACCTTCTGCTCTTCGTTTACTTTCCAGTCGATGAACTGTTCGATGTCGGGGTGATCCGCATCGACGATCACCATCTTCGCTGCGCGCCGGGTGGTCCCACCGGACTTGATGGCGCCCGCGGCGCGGTCGCCGATCTTGAGGAACGACATCAGGCCGGAGGACTTGCCGCCGCCGGACAGCTTCTCGCCTGAGCCGCGCAGCTTGGAAAAGTTGGAGCCAGTGCCGGAGCCGTACTTGAAGATGCGCGCCTCGCGCACCCACAGATCCATGATGCCGCCCTCGTTGACGAGGTCGTCATTGATCGACTGGATGAAGCAGGCGTGTGGCTGCGGATGCTCGTAGGCGGATTTCGAGCGCGCCAGCTTGCCGGTCTGGAAGTCGACGTAGTAGTGGCCCTGGCTCGGCCCGTCGATGCCGTAGGCCCAATGCAGGCCGGTGTTGAACCATTGCGGCGAGTTCGGCGCGGCGATCTGCTTCGCCAGCATGCAGCACAGCTCGTCGTAGAACGTCTGCGCGTCCGCCTCGCCGTCGAAATAGCCACCCTTCCAGCCCCAATAGGTCCAGGTGCCGGCGAGCCGGTGGAATACCTGCTTGGCGGAGGTCTCGCCGATCATACGCTCGCTCTCAGGGAGCGCGGCGAGCGCATCGGTATCGGCGATCGAGCGCCACAGCCAGGACGGCACCAACTCTTCCTCGACCTTCTTCAGGCGCGCGGGGAGGCCGGCCTTGCGGAAATACTTCTGGGCCAGCACGTCGGCGGCGACCTGCGACCACTGTGCCGGCACCTCCACGTCGTCGGCATGGAACACCACCGACCCGTCCGGATTGCGAATCTCGCTCGTGGCCAAGCGGAATTCGATCTCCGCGTAGGGAGACTGGCCGTCGGTGGTGTAGCGACGTTCGATCCGCATCGTTTCTAGTCCCTAAGTTTGGCCGACGCCGGCTCGTTTCAATGAGTCTAGCGCGCCGTGACCGGTTCGGCGACGCGGACGTGACTCCACCGCGCCGTCCCCTTGAACTGTTTCTCTGTCAACGCCCGGTACTGCCCGGATGTCCCGGGTCTTGATTGCCAAGCGGCATTGCCGTCGCCCTGACAACCGCGAACCGCCCAATTCTGGTCGCGTCCTGGTCCCCTGCCGACCGTGGGCGCAACCGATCCTTCCGCCATCACGGACAGTCCCGTGGAGGCGCAGCCACCAGAGCCTTGTTGGGAGCGTCCGGAGGGACTTGGAAACGACCGGCCCCGAACGTTTGAAAGCTAGGACGACTCCCCGCGCCCGTCAAGCACTAGCGCTGGCCAGTAAACAAACATACAATATGTAGTGGAAAGCGGGGGAAAGACTCAGCAAGCGATCCAAGTATCGGGAATCCGGGAGAGATTCGGAAGGGGCAAACGCGATCGTCACACCCGGGCCGGTTAATTGATGCGGCGCTCGGGGAAAAAATGTGATCTTCGGCTCCTCCCGACTGGGCCTCGTCACACGGTAATAGCGTGCGCCGGACGTTATCGCGATGCAGCCTGGCGCCGCCGGCTGAGGTTGCGCCCACAATGCACAGGGTTTGTGCGGGAGCGGGGCCGCGAATCACCGGTTGGGGACGGTTTGCGGCCGCGATCATTTCTCCCCGGCCATCGGCGAGGCTATTGCGGACGCTGCGGAAAATTCTCGACACAGAATTGGCCGTCGCGCCCGAAATACATCGCCTTCCGGCCGGCGATGAAGACGCTGTAGCTCGCGCAACCCGCGCGCATGATCCGCCGCAGGAACTCCGCATAGCTGATCTCGGCGCACTGAATGGCCCGGACGGCGGCGACCACATCCGCCTCGACAAATTCGGTGCCAACGGGCGGACCGTCCTCGAGGGGGAGGGTGCTGTCGTAGCTGTCACGGCCATGGTCGTAATAGGCCACCTGGAGCCGGATCAGATCGGCCCGGTAGGCGCCAACGCCGGCGGTAGCGAGGCGCTTCACCACGTCCGGGAAGGCCACGCCGGCGAAGCTCATCCTGGTGCATTCGCCAATCACGTTCTTGTCCACGTCACCCTACTCCTCTGCTTGCTGTGATCCTGATGGCAGTCCCGCACGGTCGACCGCGCCGAGCAGGCGCTTCAGCCCGTCGTGAACGCGCCGCAGTTCGGCTTCGCTCAGCGGTGCCGCCACCGCGGTGTGATAGGCGTCCGCGGCGGCCGTGAGCTTTGCAAGCGCCGATCGGCCCTGCCGCGTGAGGATCAGATGCGGCGAACCCCGATGATCCGGGTTCGCCTGATACTCGGCCATGTCCTCCCGCACGAGCAGGTCGGCGAGACGCTGTACGCCCTGCCGCGTGATGCCCAGACGGCGCGCGACCTGAGCGACCGTCTTCGGCTCCGCCGAGGCTGCGCTCATCACCTGCCAACGCGCCTGGCTTTGCCCGGCTGTCCGCGCGATCCGCTCGCCGTGGTCACGGAAGGCTCCGGCCAATTGGAAGACGTTTGCGACGATCAGCGGAACGAATTGACGCTTTCCGGTACGGCGGCTTGTCATGACGCCAGAGTGTCATAATGACAATATATTGTCAATTATGAAAATAGCAGATGCACTCGCGCTCTGGCGGTTGGCGCGACAGTTTGGCTTGAGGGACGTGCGGAACGAATGGCTAGTGCCCCGCTTCCGAAGTTCGTGATACATCGCAGCAACCTCTGACACGAACTTCGGAAGCAAAGGGGCACTAGCAAGTCTATGATTCTAGTGCCGCTTTCGATTTGAAGTTCCTGAATGAGATTGCCGCAAGTGGTGCAGGAACTTCAAATCGGCGGCACTAGGGCCAGAACTGCCGGCTCGCGATCCGGGCGCCCTCGGCCATCGCCGCCATTTTCGCCCAGACAACGTCGGGATCGACGGCCGCCTGGCCTACCCAGGTGCCGAAGCCGCAGTCCGATCCGGCGATGACGTTCTCGCGGCCGACCAGGTTGGCGTAGCGGGTGATGCGCTGGGCGATCAGCTCTGGGTGTTCGATGAAGTTCGACTTCGATTCGATCACGCCGGGGATCAGCACCTTGCCGTCCGGCAGGTTCACCGCCTCGAATAACGCCCATTCGTGCGCATGGCGCGGGTTGGCGGCCTCGAACGAGAGCCCGCTCGGGCGCGCCAGGAACACGATGTCGATAATGTCGGCGAGCGCCACGTCGTAGTGGTGCGGGCCCTCGTAGTTGCCCCAGCATAAGTGCAGCCGCATCTGCTCCGGCGGAATATTCGCAACGGCGTGATTAAGCGCTTCGACGTGTTCGCGCGCGCGCTTGCGGAACTCGTCGAGGCTCAGGTCCGCGTATTGGATATGCCGTCCCATGCCGAGGTCGGGACAATCGATCTGCAGCACGATGTCGGCCGCGGCGACGGTCTCGTACTCATGCCGCATCGCCTCCGCGATGGCATGCAGATACGCCTCCTGACCGGGGTAGTAGTCGTTGCGGAAGAACAGCGAGACGACTCCGGGGGAGGCGGCGCTCATAAAGGCGCCGGTCACGTTCACGTCGCCAAGCGCCGCCTTCAGATTATCAACATCTCCCGCGACGGCCTGGGGGTCACGTACGCTGATCGGACCATTGCAGGCCGGTGTCTTGCGGCGCGAACGTCCAGGATCGCCGAACACCCGTTTGCCAAGATTGGGGAAGTCGACGAGATCCCGATAGACGAAGGTATTGCCTGTGCCGCCGAAGCCGGCGAGCCGGTCCTTTACGTAGGTGGCATAGCTCGGCTTCGACATCTCGCCGTCGTTGACGAGGTCGACGCCGGAGTCTGCCTGCTTGCGCACGGTCTCCGCGACCGCTGCGCGCACCCACGTGGCGAGCGCGGTGCGCTCGACCGGAACGCCTTCCTCCCTGGCGTACATCATGCGAATGAGATCGTCCGGCCGCGGCAGGCTGCCCGTGTGCGTGGTCAGGAAACGGTCGATGCTGCGTTGCATGAAGCGCATTCGGACCGGCATGCCAGCCCGATGTCAATCCCGGCCTTCAGGATGAGATCACTCGCCGACCGTTTCGTCGCGCTTTTCCGCCTGTGGGCGGTGCAGACTAAAGTCGGCGAAGGGCCGGTCTTCGTCAGACACGCTCTCGAGCCTGCGCCGCGGCAAGGCCTCGGGTACTCGCGCTGCAAGAAGGCGATGATCTTCTCGCGCACTTCGCAGCGCAAGTTCCAGGCCTGGCCGGCGGTGTTGGAACTGACCAGAATGCGCACCTCGATGCCACCCTCCTTGGCGTCGGTGACCTGCACATTAACGGCGTTGCGATCCCATTCAAGGACCCGACCCAACTGGGCGCAAAATGAAAGGCGTCGCGCGCCTGCATCAGGATGGTTGTGAGGCCGTTGTTCATGCGGCGTCCCTATGCCGGTCAGGGGTTGATCGCCGCCGGCTGGACACCAGGTGGGCGAGGTGGCACAAACGCGCACCCTCGGCACGTGAATGCGGTCGGCGATGAAACAGTTTCTGCTTCGCTTCTTTACCTGGTGGAACGGGCAGACGTTCGGCACGCAGCTATGGACCCGACTCTACGGCGAATTTGTCGGGGAGGACGAGTTCGGGAACCGGTACTACCGCACCCGCGGCGGTGCCATCGACCCGACGCTCGGCTTCGAGCGACGTTGGGTCACCTACAACGGCTATGCCGAACCGTCGATGGTGCCGCCGTCGTGGCATGGCTGGCTGCACCATACGGTGGACGATCCGCCGACGGTGGAAACCTATCGCCCATGGCCTTGGGAGAAGCCGCACCGGCCGAACCTTACCGGCACGTCCGCCGCCTATCGGCCGCCCGGCTCGACCTTGGCGCGGGGGCGGCGCCCGCTCGCCACCGGCGACTACAAGGCCTGGACGCCGGAGTCCTGAGGCTCGGTTGGGCGGAGATGAGTGCCGGCGCCGCGTCCGCTTGGTTCGACGCCCTTTCCCCGCCGCATTCCCCGTGTTAACCGGATCGGCCCGAGCCGTCATACCGCCGTATCACCTCTCGGGTTGCAACAGCACGCTAATGGTCCGACTGAATCGTCCTGCCGTAGTTCTGATTGCCGCCGGCCTGTCGTGTGCCGCGCTGCCGGCCATCGCGCAATTCGGATCGATTTTCCGCGACGGGCCGCCGCGGCCCCCTGCGGATGTGCCGGGTGCTCAATCGGCGCCGAACAATTTCCCATCGCCAGCGCCACCGACGGTGCGGTCGTCGCCGCAGCGGCCCGCGGAGCCGTTGCCGGTTCCAGCGAATTTGCCGCCCACGGGCGGACCGCGCGGCAACCCGATCCAGTCGCAGCCCCTGCCGCCGCCACCGGGCGGAACCGTGGCGCCCCCGCAAGCGGCGCGGCCACCGCAGGCCCCGGACTCGCAGCCGGCTCAGGCGACCACGCCGCCGGCCCCGGCCGAAGCGGCGCCGCCGCGCGAGGAGGTTGTCGTCGAGCCGCCGCTGCAGCGCATCGTCAACCCGACCGCCGTGTTCGCTGGGCTCGACAAGATCACCGGTCGCATCACCAGTTTCGACGTCGCCATCGACGAGACGGTGCAGTTCGGCGCGCTGCGGGTGACGCCGCGGGCCTGCTACTCGCGGCCGCCCGCCGAGACGCCACGCACCGATGCGTTCCTCGCTGTCGAGGAGGTGACGCTGCAGAACGAGGTGCGCCGCATTTTCACCGGCTGGATGTTCGCCGCGAGCCCCGGGTTGCACGCGGTCGAGCACCCGATCTACGACATCTGGCTGACCGACTGCAAAGGCGGCACGCCCGCCGTGGCGGAATCGGACGCGACCAATGCCTCGCCGCAGGCGCCGCAGAGGCCGCAGGCTCCCGCGCCGCGCGCGCAGCAGCAGCGGCGCCGTTAGGGGTATTGCCGCACGCCGACCCTTCAACGGCTCGTCGCGAGTCGCAGCGCCTCGGCGCCGGAGAGCGGCCGGTCGAGCGGCCGTGCCGCAAAGCGCGCGTCCCCGCGCAGCGCCTCTTCCAGCAGCCGATGATACTGTCGCCGCGAAATCTCGACTGCGCCGAATGTCGTGAGGTGGTCGGTGACGAACTGGGTGTCGAGCAGCGTGAACCCGCCGGCCCGAAGCCGCGCCACCAGATGCACCAGCGCGACCTTTGACGCGTCGCGGGCGCGGTGGAACATGCTCTCGCCGAAATAGGCACGGCCGAGCGTGACGCCGTAGAGTCCGCCGACCAGTTCGTCGCCGTCGTAGGCTTCGACGCTGTGACAATGGCCGCGCTCGTGCAGCTTGCGATAGAGCGCGCGGATGCGCGCGTTGATCCAGGTCTTCGCACGCTCGGCCTGCGGCGCGGCACAGCCCTCCATCACCGCGTCGAAGTCGCGGTTGACAGTGATAAGATACCGATCGCTGCGCACCGTGCGCGAGAGCCGTGCCGGCACGTGGAATCGATCGAGCGGAATGATGCCCCGATGCTCCGGCTCGATCCAGTAAAGCGACAGATCCTCGGCGGTCTCGGCCATCGGAAAGATGCCGCAGGCATAGGCCTTGAGCAGCACCTCCGGCGTGATCTCGACGTGGGCACCATCGCGGCTGGCCATCACTTACCTTTCGGCGCGCCGCAAACCCGGCCAAGGCATCGGCGTTAACTGTGCGGAAACCAAGATGTAACCAAATTGAGAGGAGATTGAAAACAATCCGCTAGGTTCTGCGTTACCCCATGAGGAACAGCTCGATAGAGGATATCATGGGCAAAGGCGCAGTGACCATCGAAACGGCGACCGTGCTGGTCGTTGAGGACGAGGTGCTGATCAGCGAGCTGATCAGCGAAGCGCTGCATGAGCGCGGCTTCGACGTGTATGTCGTGTCCAATGCCCGCGACGCCTATCGGTACATACTCTCAGGTTTGCCGGTCGACGTGCTGTTCACCGACATCAACCTCCCTGGCGAGATCGATGGGGCGGCCCTGGCGCAGCGTGTGCGCGAGATGTGGCCCGAGCTGCCGATCGTCTTCGCGTCTGGGCGCCTCAGTTTGCTCGGGCATCTGCGGACCATACCGTGCGCGGCATTCCTGGCGAAACCCTACAGTCCCGACCAGGCGTGTGCGGCGGTGGAAGAGCTGATCGCGGTACGGCATTGATACGTTCAAGCCAACGCCCCCGCCGCCCGTGTTTGGCCTGCATCCGGGTCGGTTGACAGCATCCTAAGCTAATTTCATCTGCTTTTCGAACTCTACGGGGCTCAGATATCCGATCGTCGAGTGCCGGCGCTTCGGATTGCAGAATCGCTCGATGTCGTCGAACCATCGGCCTTGGCCTCGTCGCGCGTCCGGTACATCTTGCGCGCTATTCGCTCGATTTTCAGCGACGAGAAGAAGGTCTCCATCGCCGCATTGTCCCAGACGTTTGCCGGAACGGCTCATCGAGCAGAAGCGCGCGGCCATCGATCCGCAGCAACTTCTCAAACAACGCACAATGCTGCTACCAATTTTTGGAGGTCGCGCGGTGGACCGGCGCGGGCAGGCTCACGCCATGAGCAGCAGGTAGCCCGCATGAACGAAATACGGGACCGCAGCCGCAGGGTGATGAAGCCTGGATGTCGCTCCGCTCATCCGGGCTGCTTGCTGCTTGTCCCTGTCAAGCGGGTCGCGTCCGCAAACGAACCGGTCAAGCGGGAATGAGGTTGCCGTTGCTGATCTCGAACGACTTGAGGGTGAACCCCAACGAAAATCGGCGCTGCAGCAGGACGTGCGCCTGAAAGCCGAGTAACGATTGGTTCTGCCGCGCGGCAAAGTCTAGAGCGACCGTGGTCGGAGCGCCAATCCTTTCGTTGGTCTCGGTCCGGGCCACGCCAGCGAACGAGAAGATGTCGAAGACGCCCTTGCTTTCGAAGCTGACAAGCTCAAAGTCGGTCGCCACCTGAGCTTCACCCAGCAGCGCCGTCGAGCCGGCGTTGACGGCCTGCACGATCATGTCGGTGACCGCATCGCCGAGGATCTTGCGGAAAAAGCTGTTTGGCGCCGTGTGCAAATCGAAGGCCTTCTTCGCGACGCCGGCGATTTTTTGGGCCTTTTCGATCGCCTTCTTGACGGCATCGATCTGCTGGTGAGTCAGGTTTAGCTTTTTCCCAGCCTTCTCCAGTTCCTTCTCCATTTCCTCCAGTGCCTCGGGCAATTTGGTGAGCCATTTGACGATACTGAGCAGCTGGCAAAAGACTTCGATGGCATTCAAATCGATTTTGTTCGCGCTGCCGCTAAAGATGTATTTCTTCATGCGGCCCCGCGAGTCCTTGAACTCGAACATCAGAGCAATATCGCTCGGCACGATGAATTCGACGCCCTTGAAGATGATGAAAATCTCGGGCCCCATGAATTCGGCGGCCTTCAGCAAGTCCTCGACGATCATCTTGACCAGGCCCTTCAGCCCATCGAGGAACTCCTTCAAGGCCGCCTTGAGCTCGGGAGGCATCTTTTTCTCGAGCTCGGCAATCTTCTGCTCGAGCTGATTGGCCGGAACCGTGGTGACCTCCACTTTGGCGCTGAGCAATTGGCGGCAGAATACCTTCTCATCATTCTCGTCCACGATGTGCCGAATCGAGAGAGACAGAACAACGGCACGGAATGCGTTGGATTGTGACTCCAGTGTGCCCGCGCGGACTGTGTTGACGAGTGGTCCAAACCAGGTGCGCGCCTCCTTATCTCCTTCACCCTTAGCGTCCACGGCAATGGTGATACCTTTCGCGATTTTTCCGCGTGATTTTTCCGCATCAAAATGTTTCTTGACGCAAGCACCGACGGATTTTGCGCGTTCGACCGACAGCACCGTGTTGTGATCGGTGGGACCGGTCGCGCTTGCCTTGCCGATCGGATGAATCGTCGCGACCTTGTCTGGAAACCCGAGAGATTCGATCTGGTTGATGTAGTGAGGAACCAAGATATTCTTGATGTAGTTCTCGTGTTCGGTCCGCACTTCGGTGCGGTTCACTACAAAAATTCAAGAACAAGACGTTCTTGTCGTTGGAGGCAACGAATGCTGTTGCCATCGGCAAGGGGGCTCCGCCGGGAGCGGGGATGACGCCTACCATGGTTCGGTCCTCACAATTGGAATCGGAAGGGTCGAGCATCCGGGAGACGGAGTGGGCGGCGAACCAAGATCACGGTACTGATTGGGAGCGGCTGCCATGTGCTTCTCCCAGGGCCGAAGTCGCGATCCGCGTTGCCGGCATGGCCTGCCGGTAGTCACATGCGTTTCCTTATCGGCAGCCTGCCTCCGCCATCTTGGCCTTGATGCCTGGGCCGAGCTCGGCTGCCTGCGTCGGCCCCATTCTGTCAAGCGCGCCGAGCGCCTTTCGGTAGTGCTCGCAGGCCATGGGAGTATTCTTCCGGCTCAGGCAGTCGCGCGCCGCAAACGACTCGTGCGCCATGCCCACCGTTGCCAGCGTGCCTGCGGGCGCGCCCGGGACATTCCACTTGTCGTAGAACACGCCGCATTTCGCCGATTGTACGAACGACTGCGCCATGGCGGGCGACAAGCCCTGACCGAGACAGGCCAGCGCGCCGCAAATAGCGAGGAGGAGACACCGGTCGAGTATCATCGAATCTCCGCGGATTGCGCTTGGCTTTTTCACGCGGGCTAAGCTGTCATTGAGCAAAGCTAAACACCGTGGGCTTGTCTTGGCAAGTCCAAAACAAGGCCAATAGCGGCCATGGAATAAGGGCCAGTGAGCGGGGAGACCTAGAAGCTGGACTTCAGGAACTGCTCCAACTCCTCGCGCATTGGCAGGGCCTCGAACACGCCAAGTCGCCTTGTGGCGAGCGCGCCGCAGGCGGCTGCGCGCCGGAGACATTCGTCCCATGAACGGTCTTCGATCAGGCTCACGGCGATTCCGGCGGAAAAGGCATCGCCCGCGCCCAACGTATCGACGGTCTCGACCGCGAAGGCGGGCTGATGCAGCGGAGCGGCATTTCGCCGGCAGAGAAGCGCGCCGTCCGCTCCAAGCGTGATGCTCACCGCCTCAGGACCGCAATCGAGGAGATGCGTGCCGAACGCCGCCAACGAATCCGCGCCCGTGGGTTTTGTGTCGCCCGCCTCGCTTGCGCCAAACGTTGTGGCCATCTGCTCGGCTTCGACCCGGTTGACCACCAAGATGGAGGTGTGAGCCAGAATATTTGCGTCCACCGCCCGGTACGGCGATGGGTTGAGCAATGTAGCCGCGCCGCCTGCGCGGGCCAATGCGAATGCTTCCGCAATCGGCTCGTCGCCGACTTCGAATTGGGCCAGGACAAGCTTGGCCCGGCCGAGCGCGTGGCGCGCCGCCCGCACGTCAGCCGCAGACAGCCGGAGATTTGCGCCTGGATAGACGGCCAGACAATTCTCGCCTTTGGCGTCGGTAAATCCAATGCCGCTGCCTGTCGCGCCGTCATAGCGGCGCAGCATGCTGAGCGGTAGGCCGGCGCGAAGAAGTGCCGGTTCAGCGAGCTGTGCGAGCAGATCGTTTCCTACCGCCAGCAGCCCGTCGACCGACGCCCCCAAACGGCGCGCCCCCATCGCCAGGTTGAGACCCTTGCCGCCGGCTTCCAGCGTAAACGCCTCGGCGCGCAGCGATTCGCCCGGGCGCGGCAGGTGGGCGACCTTGGCGGAACAGGCGGCGACGAAGCTGCCCAGGACAAAGATGGATGCAGCGTCATTCATCGCCATTCACCGCTTGGACCATTGTCGGCGGCCGCGAATATGCTTATTCATCAACCAGAAGCCGATGGAAGATCTGGACACAGCCCCTTCGATCCTGGACATGCTGCATTTGCGGGATGATACCGCAATGCCGATGTACCAGCAGCTCGAACAGCAGCTAACGGTGCTGATCGAGAACGGATCGATTGCCGTCGGGACTACGCTGCCCGCGGAACGCCAATTGGCCGAAAAGCTGGGTGTGAGCCGCGTCACCGTGCAGCGCAGCTACAACGCGCTGCGCCAGCGCAACCTGTTGAGCGCACACGGCCGGCTTGGATCGATCGTGCAGGAGAACCCGCACCAGCTCCATCCCGGCATGGATCGGCTCAAGGGGTTCACGCAGGAGATGCGTGAAATCGGTCGCGTGCCGTCATCCAAGATCGTGAAGAAGAACATCGTCAGGGATCGCTCGATTGCGTCGATCTTCGGCTTGCCGTCGACAGCAAAGTTCCTGCACCTGGTGCGGGTCCGATTCGGCGACGGCATCCCGCTCTCGCACGAAGTGGCATGGTACGACATTGGGGCGGCCCCCGGCCTTCTCGACGGCGATCTGTCACAATCGGTCTATGCGCGCCTGGCCGAGTGCGGCACCCCGTTGGCGTACTGCGAGCAGGCGATCGAGGCGGCTTCCCCTAACCGAGAGGAATGTAAGATTTTCGGCTTCACCGAGCCCGCCCCCTGTCTGCTCATCAAGCGTCGCAGCTTTGCGCGCGACGGACGGATGCTCGAATACGTCGAAGGGCTGTTCCGCGGTGACCTCTACACCTATCGGCTCATGCTGAAGGTTTGACATCGCCGCGACCGACTTACTGCCGTTCGCCGATGCAAGCATCGACCATTAGCACACCCACCGTCGACCATCTTATCACGCTATCCGCGCTCGGCTCCTCGGGAATAGAACTCTTCGTATACGCGGCGCGGATTGTCGGTGGTCGCGGCCGGGCCGCGCTTCAATTCCTCGTAACGTCGCTCGGCCGCGATAGCGCGCCGGAATTCGGCAGGCAACATCAAGACAATGCGCACGGGTAGCATCAATACAAAGCGCAGCCGGTGTACCAGGCGTTGGACCGGGGCCTTGGCCGCTGGGAGAACCTGGGCGGTCGTCATCGGGCCCGATAGATCAGTTCGACCGGCGCGATCAGGCCTGCTTCCAGATTGCTCACATAGCTGGCGAGCTTCTGCGGCACGTCGGTCTTCATCAGGATATGGATGCCAAGCGGCGGCGGTCTGCCGGCTTCGGCGGCGCGCGCCACAACCTCCCGGAAGAAAGCGCGGGCGAAGTCGCCCCGGTCGCGCTCCTTGACGCTCGCGAAGCCGGCTGCCTCAAGTGCGCTGCGGTACTCCGCCGCGCTGACGACGAAGCTCGTTTCAGATGTTGCCGCCCAATGCAGAGGAAAACGTAATTCGCCGGGCCCGGAGCGCATCACGTCAAAAATTGCGAACGTACTCCCCGCCTTGAGAACACGGCGGACCTCGGCGAACAGGGCCGCCTTGTCCTCGATGTTCATGCCGACATGCATCATGTAGGCGCCGTCGAATGTGCCCGGGTCGAAGGGGAGCGCAAGGGCACTTGCCTGGCGGTATGAGACGCGGGCGGCGAGGCCGACGCGCCGCGCCAGGGCGTCGGCGGTCTCGATATATTCCTGCGTCAAATCGACGCCGGTGACGCGGCAACCGCGCTCCGCAGCGAAGAAGCGCGCGGCGCCGCCGATGCCGCACCCGACGTCCAGGAGGTGCATGCCAGGCATGAAACCGATCTGCTCCGCGAAATCGATGGTGGCCTGCCGCCCGCCAGTGTGGAACTCGTCAACGGGTGCGAGGTCGGCTGGCGTCAGTTTAGCGGGATCCTTGCTCGAGGCGACCAGCGCGTCGAGAATCGCCTGCTCCAGATCCGTTCGCGCGTAATGTTGCGCGACTTGCTGTTCAATCGCTCGGTTCGCGGGACGTCCTTCCGCGGGCGTCCGCGTTCCGTGGTTTGGCCGTTCCATGTTGCGCATGCGGGCCTCCATCAGGAATGTTTCGGGGCGGTCGATGGCTTGCGGCTCAGTCGCGGAATCAGCATGCCCACGTCCTGGCGATAGCGGCGGTAGCGGTCGCCGAAGAGCCTGATCAAGTCGCGCTCCTCGAAGAAGATGCCGAGCAGAATGTATCCGGTGGTCGCGATTGCAAACAACAGATGGCCAGCCGTCATCGACGGCGTCGCCCAGAACGCGAGCAGGAAGCCGAGGTAGATGGGATGCCGGACGTAACGGTAGAGCGACGGCGTCTTGAAAACCGGCGGCGGCAGCTCGCGCCCGCGCAGGCGCGCGAAAACCTGGCTCAGACCGAACAGCTCGAAATGGCTGATGAGGAACGTGCTGACGAGGAGCATTCCCCAGCCGAACCAGAAGACGGCCGTGATCGCAGCAACCGCAAGCGGATCGCGCACGGTCCAGACGGGCTCGGGGATCGGCCGCCATTGCCAATAGAGGAGCAACAAGGCGAGGCTCGCGAACAGGACATAGGTGCTGCGCTCGATGGCGCTCGGGACGATGCGCGTCCACCACCGCTTGAAGGCGGGCCGAGCCATCAGGCTGTGCTGCACGGCAAACAGGCCGAGCAACAGCGTATCGACGACCAGCGCCTCGACAAGCGGTCCGGTCGCACCGGAGTCGATCGATTTGGGCACGACGACGTTGCCGACGAAGCCGATCGCATAGAGAAACGTGCCGAGAAAGATCGCGTAGGCGATGACGCCGTATAGGACTGCGAACAAACCTGCCATGGCATTCCTCCCATTGTCCTGCCGTTTCCGGCCGAGGATGCGGACCCATTTGTGGCGAAATCGGCGGTGCCGCCTATCGCTCACTTTGTCTCCGACCTTTCGGCCCTCTGCAATCTGCGCCAAGACGGAGTTCCAACCTTTGCCGCAAATCCGTGATTCTTTGCAGGGCTGGCCTACGCAAACTTCCGTTCGGCGGAGGGGTAAGGCATGGATGCTTTGTCCGAGGCGTTAACCACGGTGCGGATGACCGGCGCCATCTTCTTCAACGCCGAGTTCACCGCGCCTTGGGGATTTGCGGCACCGCCCGCCGAAGATACCGCTTCTCTATTGGCCCCGGGAGCCGAGCGTCTCGTGATCTACCACTTGGTCATTGAGGGAAAAGCCACTGCCCGGACCGCGGGCGCGGCGGATCTGTCGCTCGAGGCAGGCGATATCGTGGTCATTCCGCACGGCGACGCCCACAAAGTCTCCAACGGCTCGCCGTCGACGCTCGCCGATAGCGACGCCTTGCTTGGCAAGATTCTCTCAGGCGATCTCAGCACGACGCGCATGGGCGGCGGGGGCGAAGCGACACGCTTCGTCTGCGGGTACTTCGGTTGCGAGCGGCATGCGGACCGGCTGTTTCTCGCCGGCCTGCCGCCGATGATCAAGATCAATGTCCGCGGCGACGCCACCGGCGAATGGCTCGAGCGCTCGATTCGGCATCTGGTCTCGGAGACGAACTCGGGCCGCCCGGGAGGCACGGTGTTGCTCTCGAAGATGGCGGAAGCTCTCTTCATCGAGACGCTGCGCCGCTACATGGAGCAATTGCCGCCGGAGCAGACCGGTTGGCTTGCCGGCGCACGGGATCCGATCGTCGGCGCCGCGCTCGCATTGCTGCACCGGCGGCCGTGCCATCCTTGGACCGTGGCCGAACTGGCGGCCGAGGTCGGCGCATCACGTTCAGTCATCGTGGAGCGGTTCGCGCGCTATCTCGGAGAGCCGCCGCTGACCTATCTGGCGCGCTGGCGCTTGCAGCTTGCGGCGCGACAAATTCAAACGACCCGCACGACGATCCTTCAGGTGGCATTGGGTGTCGGCTACGAATCGGAGGCCGCATTCAACCGCGCATTCAGGCGCGAGTTCGGCCAGCCGCCGGCGCGATATCGCAAGACCTTTCTGGGGAACGAGGCAGGTCCACAGCCGGCAACCCAGCGCCCGATTCATCCCGACGGGGACCGCATGGACGCGGGATAGAGGCGCAATACCCGCGATAACACCGCAATAGATTTCGCTCGCAATACCGGTTCACGATCCCCATCTTACGGGCTTGGCCACGCGATCAGCGGTCTCTCATCGATCCAATGGCAATCCGTCAGGCGCCCCGCCGTCGTATCGGCGTCTCTCCGGCGGCCGTGCTTGACACATGATTGGTGCTGCAGCGCTCGCGGGTTGGGGGTCGCTTTGAGGGGCCGTTGGCGCGCAACTCTGCTGATCCCCACTGGATCGCGATTCGTTTTGCGATTCCTCGTAACGGTAACCGAAGGAGAACCATGACATGGCACCACGTGACGGAACGAAGACGCTGACAAGGAGCGTACCATCCGAGGAACCTGGGGAAGAGTTGTTCGGGCAGCGCAGGCGCCCCGACCTCAGCCGGTTTCGCTTGCAGGTGGATCGGCAAACCAAAGGCTCATACACGACGATCGAGGCTGCCCAGCAGGCCGGATTAGCCATCAAGACCGCGTATCCGGTCGTTCAGGTGGGCGTGTACGACACCGTCGAAGGCGTGAACACGATCATCGAGCCGGCGTAGGGCTCCCGCATCACCCCTCCACGCTTCCCTTTGCCAGAAACTCCTCCAGCCAGTGGATGTGGTAGTCGCCGTCGATGATCGCGGGCTCCCGCACCAGCGCGCGGAACAAGGGCAGCGTCGTTTCGATGCCGTCGACGATCAATTCATCGAGCGCGCGTTTGAGCCGCATCAGGCATTCGGTGCGCGTCTTGCCGTGCACGATCAGCTTGCCGACCAGCGAGTCGTAGTACGGCGGGATGACGTAGCCCTGGTAGGCGCCGGAATCGACGCGCACGCCGGGGCCGCCGGGCGGATGCCAGTGCAGGATCTTCCCCGGCGAGGGACGGAACGACACCGGGTTTTCGGCATTGAGGCGGCATTCGATCGCATGGCCATGGAACTTGACGTCGGCTTGCGTCATCGCCAGCTCGGCGCCGGCGGCGACACGAATCTGTTCCAGGACCAGGTCGATATCAGTGATCATCTCGGTCACCGGATGCTCGACCTGGATGCGCGTGTTCATCTCGATGAAGTAGAAGGCGCCGTTCTCGTACAGGAACTCAACCGTACCGGCGCTCTGATAATTGAGCTCGCGCATCGCCTGTGCGACCGTCTCGCCGACCTTGTCGCGCGCGGCGGTGTTGAGCGCGGGCGAGGGACTCTCCTCGAACAGCTTCTGATGCCGCCGCTGCAGCGAGCAGTCGCGCTCGCCGAGATGCACGGCGTTGCCGCGGCCGTCGCCGAGCACCTGAATCTCGATGTGGCGCGGCCGCTCGAGGTATTTTTCGAGGTACACGGAGTCGTCGCCGAAGGCAGCCTTGGCTTCCGACCGCGCGGTCGCCAGCGCGGTGGGAAGCTCTGCCGCGGAGCGTGCGATCTTCATGCCGCGGCCGCCACCGCCGGCCGAAGCCTTCACCAGGAGCGGAAAGCCGATCTCGGCGGCGATCGCGCTCGCCTCCGCATTGCTGGATACGGCGCCGTCGGAGCCCGGCACCACCGGAATGCCGAGGCGCTTGGCGGTGCGCTTGGCCTCGATCTTGTCGCCCATCAGGCGGATGTGCTCAGGCTTCGGGCCGATGAAGGTGATGTTGTGCTCGGCGAGGATTTCCGCGAAGCGCGCGTTCTCCGACAGGAAGCCGTAACCGGGATGCACCGCGTCGGCGCAGGTGATCTCGCAGGCGGCGAGCAGCGATGGGATGTTGAGGTAGCTCTCTCGCGCCGGCGGCGGGCCAATGCAGACGCTCTCGTCGGCGAGGCGCACGTGCATGGCGTCGGCATCGGCGGTGGAATGCACGGCGACGGTCGGAATGCCGAGCTCCTTGCAGGCGCGCAGCACCCGCAACGCGATCTCTCCGCGATTGGCGATCAGGATCTTGTCGAACATGATCTTCCCAAGTCCACGGGCCTCATCCTGAGGAGCGATGCGGAGCATCGCGTCTCGAAGGATGGCGGCAACTTCCGCGCCCGCGGCTCATCCTTCGAGACGGCGCTGCGCGCCTCCTCAGGATGAGGCTGGAGCCACTCACTCAATAATCATCATCGGCTCGCCGAACTCCACCGGTGTGCCGTCCTCGACAAGAATCTGGATGACCGTGCCGGAACACGGCGCCGGGATCTGATTCATAGTCTTCATCGCTTCGATGATCAGCAGCGTGTCGCCGGTGCGCACGATGCTGCCAACCTCGACGAACGGCTTCGCCCCGGGCTCTGGCGCCATGTAGGCGGTACCGACCATTGGCGAGGCAACGGTGCCTGGGTGCTTTGCGGGATCGATTGCGCCCGGTGGAACCGGCGCGGCGACAGACGCAGGCGCGATCGTCGGCGCCCAGACCGAAGCCGCGGTAACGGCAGGCGCTGCCTGGCGCGCCACGCGCACCCGCAATCCGCGCTGTTCGATTTCGATTTCGCTCAAGCCGGTTTCGGTCAAAAGTCTGGCGAGTTCGCGGATCAGGTCCTGATCGATCTCCTGGCGATCTTTCGGCATGGCGGGTCTCCGCGGCGTGCGCGCCATGGGTCAGGTCTTGCGGGCGCCGACCATCGCGGCGAGGCCGGTGATCGCCAGCGCGTAGCCCTGCACGCCGAAGCCGCAGATCACACCCTTGGCGACCTTGGAAATGTAGGAATCGTGGCGGAAGCTCTCGCGCGCGTGGATATTGGTGACGTGCACCTCGATGGTCGGCAGCGCCACGGCCAGCAGCGCATCGAGGATCGCGACCGACGTCGTGGTGAAGCCCGCGGGATTGAGCACGATGCCGGCGGCCTTCTTGGCGCGGGCCTCCTGGATCCAGTCGATGATGTCGCCTTCGTGATTGGACTGGTGAAACACGACAGCAAGGCCGAAGCCCTTGGCGGCCGTGCGGCACAGCGTCTCGGCCTCGGCGAGCGTCGCCGACCCGTACTTCTCCGGCTCGCGGGTGCCGAGCAGGTTCAGGTTGGGGCCGTTGAGTACGTAGATCGTCTTTGCCATTCGTCCGGTTCGGCTGGCTCGGTGCGACCGGGGTCCGAACACCGATTCGGCCCGACGCGGGACGGCATGGCGCGCTTATAGGGGCGCCGGCAGGGGAGGGAAAGTGATTCCTGCCGCGGCAGGTGACGTGTGTACAACAACGCTGCGGCGCCTTCACGCGCCGTCAGCGCCAGCCGAACTTGTAGTTGGCGCCGAGCTTGATCATGTGCTCGGTGACCTTGGCGTCAGTGAGCACCGAGCCGCCCGCCGGAGAGGTCGCCGTCACGGTGCGGGTTCCGAGGTCGAGGTAGTTGTATTCCGCCTTGACCGACCAGTCGCCCCACAGCGCGTATTCGACACCGGCGCCGACGGTCCACCCGGTGCGCGTGTCCTTGCCCTTGAAGTCGATCACCGGCGGCACGCGGGGGCTGACCGAAATCTCGCCGAACGCGGCGCCGGCCTTGGCATAGACCAGCGTCCGGTCCCAGGCGATGCCGAGCCGCCCCGTCACGGTTCCGACCCAGTTGAGCCGGGTGTTGACATCGACGCCGAACGGGGAGGTCGTGGTCCCGCGGATGTCGGTATAGGAGAGATCACCCTCGACGCCGAACACCCAGGCGCCAAGCTGATAATTGTAGCCGATCTGGGCGCCGCCGAGCCATCCCTGGCCCGACACATCGACCCCGGTGCTGGGTGGAGCAAAAACGGCGCCGGTCGGGTCGGTGACGGTCGAACTCGTCCATCCGCCGCCGCCGTGGGCGCCAAGGTAGAACCCGGTCCAGTCATATAACGGCGCAACATAAGGCACGCCCTTTGCCGGCATCGCCGGCGAAGGGGAGACGTCGGCGGCCAGCACGGGGCCAACCGCGTGCAAGACGCTTACCGCCGTGATGGCTGTTAGCAGTCTGCTCATTCCGAAATGTATCACGAACTTCGGAAGCGGGGCACTAGACTCGCCCGATTCGAACTGTTGCCAATTGGCCACGCATGCGAAAAATTCCTGAATAGGACTGTGGATATACGATTTTTCTCTGGCCAAAGCGAGAACTGCGTTGGTCAGAAAATGGTTGCAGCAAAGAATGACAACAATATGAGTAAGTTAGGTTAGAGCTGGCGAAATTTACGGCAGCATGTGGACGACCGGAAACGTCCCGCCGCGGCAGCCGCAGCCGGCCGCCTCAGCAGGTTGCCTTGCCGCAACGGGCCTGGCTGATGTTCTCCTTGAGCTTGGCAAGCCCGACCGCGCCGATGACCACATTGGAACCGATCACGTAGCTCGGAGTGCCGTTGAGGCCGAGCGCCTCGGCGAGCATGAAGCTTTCCTCGAGGGTCTTGCGGACCTCCGGGCCGGTGGAGTCGCGCTCGATGCGGGCAACATCGAAACCGGTCTCCTTGGCGGCGGCGATGGCCTGCGCGCGGGCAATCTGGCCGCGGCTAGTCAGCAGCTTGCGGTGGAATTCGAGATACTTCTTGCCGGTCTTGTCCTGCAACATGGCGGCGGCAGCCACCTGCGCCGCCTGCACCGAACCTTCGCCGAGAACCGGAAACTCCTTCAGCACGACCTTGAGCTTCGGATCGTTCTTGATCAGCTCCATCATGTCGGCGAGCGCCCGTTTGCAGAAACCGCAATTGTAGTCGAAGAACTCCACCATCGTGACGTCGCCGCGTGGATTGCCAATCACCACCTGGCGCGGCGAATTGAACAACAGCGTCGCGTGCTCCTTGATCGCCTTCCGGCCTGTGGCGGCGGCTGTCTCCGCCTGCTGCCTCTCAAGCGCGCTGGCGACGTCCTTCAGGATCTCAGGGTTCTTGATCAGGTAGTCCTTGATGATCGCTTCGATCTCGGAGCGCTGCTGCGGCGTGAAGGATTGCGCCGCGGCCGGCCCCGTCGCCCCGAGGGCGATGGCGGCAGTGGCGGCGAGGGCAAACGCGTATAGGCGGGAGGTCATGATTGATCCATTGTTCAGCGCCCCGGCAGTGGGCTCGGCGGCGGTTTGAGTCCGACGATGTCGTCAGCCTTGATCCAACCGGGGCTGCCGACCGGAAAACGTGTCTTTGCCCGCGCCGCGAGCTGGCGGGCGGTCGGGATGTCGCCGCGCATGGCCGCCGCATGCGCGGACGCCAGGTCCGCCTCCGCGAGGGAGCCGCTGCGCCCGTAAGCCATGGCAAGCTGGGTATAGGCTTCCGCCAGTTCGGGCTCGCGCGTGACGACGCGGCGCAGGATCGCAACGGCCTCGCTGGTCAGCTTCGCGTCGTTGGTGGCAACCATGGCCTGGCCGAGCAGCGCCTGGATCAATACGGGATTCTGCGCGAGCTGGGCGGCGCGCCGCAGCGGAGCCACCGCTTCGGCGGCGCGCCCGCTTTCCATCAGGGCCTGGCCCTTGAGCTCGTGGAAATACGGATTGCTGGGCTGTGTCTGGATCAGACTGTCGACCTGGGTGATGGCGTCGCGCAATCCGGCGCTGCGGTAGCTGGCGATCGCGCGGGCGTAGCGCGCCGGCAGGCTCACGTCCTGCGGCGGATAGTGGCGCAGCACGGCTTCCGGCCGCTCGATGAATCCAAACAGCTTCGCCCGCATCAGATCGTGGCGCAATTGCAGGTTCGGCGGATCCTTCTTGTCCCAATAGGGATTCGCGCGTGCGATGTCCTGCAGGCCGGCCAATCGCTCCGCCGGCATCGGATGCGACTGCACGAACGGGTCGGCGCCGTGCGAGATAAACAGCGACTGGTCGGCGAAGCGCTTGAAGGTATCGTGCATGCCCTTGGCCGACTGATGCGTGGCGGTGAGAAATTTGACCGCGGCGCGGTCCGCCTGGTCTTCCTGGGTCCGCTGGTAGGCGAGCAGCGATCGCCGGATCAGTTCCTGCGGCATCGTCAATGCGGCGACGCCGATATTGCCGCCTCCGCGCGCCCCGGCGCTGGCGCCCGCCACCATGGCGCCGACGCCGAGCAGCATGGCGACAATGGACTGCGTCTGCGCCTTTGCCAACTGATCGCGCAACCGGCTCAAATGGCCGCCGGCAATGTGGCCCGTCTCGTGCGCAAACACGCCGATGATCTGGTTCGGGCTCTCCGACTCCATCAATGCGCCAGCGTTAACGAAGATGCGATGCCCGTCGGCGACGAAGGCATTGAAGGCCCGGTCGTTGATGATCACCACCCGGACATTCTGCTTGGCAAGGCCCGCTGTCCGCAGGATCGGCTGGGAATAGTCGCGCAGCAGCTGCTCGATCTCGGCATCGCGGATGATGGGCAGGCCGCGGCCGGGCGGATTCTGGGCCTGGGCCGGAGCACCGGCCGCCGCCATGACAAATGCCAGGGTGAGAGTGAGCGGACGCGTCAGCGCCCGTGGCCGGCGCGAAGTCGTCGGGATGTTGGCTGTCGTCATCTCAACCGGAATCTTTAGCTGTCCTTGTCACGCCATGCCAGATGCTCGACGATATCGCATTGAGCAGGAAGGGGTTCGGTATTCTGGCGGACTATTCAATGCCTTGTGCCTGGGAGCGCGGCAAATCAGGGATAGGCTCTTGCACAAGTCGCGGCAAGTTGATAGCCGCCCAAGCATTCCCCGCTGATCGACGTGGACAAGGAAACCGCTGAATACGGCAATAGGTTGACCGGACCAACCGGTGAACAAGGGTGCGCGGAATGATGCTGAATCGGGCGAAACGGCTGGCGGCGCCATCCGCCCGCAGCAACGTGCCGCCGTTCATGGTGATGGACGTGATGGCCGAGGCGGCGCGGATCGAAACCGCCGGCGGCCATGTCATCCACATGGAGGTGGGACAGCCGGCAGCGCCGGCACCGCGGACCGCGCTCGCCGCCGCATCGGCCGCACTGGCCGTCGGCCGTCTGCAATATACCGAGGCGCTGGGTATTCCGTCGCTGCGGACGCGAATCGCACGGCACTACGCCGAGAGCTATGGGCTGGCGGTCGACGCAAGCCGTATTGTCGTGACCACCGGCTCCTCCGGGGGATTCCTGCTCGCATTTCTGGTGCTGTTCGAGCCGGGCGACCGAATCGCGATCGCGAACCCGGGCTACCCGCCATACCGGCACATTCTCACCGCGCTCGGCTGCGAGCCGGTGCTGATCGACACGACGCCGCAAGCGCGCCATGCTCTGACCGCCGAGGCGCTCATCGCCGCCCACCGGGCAAAGCCGTTGCAGGGCGTGCTGGTCGCAAGCCCGGCCAATCCCACCGGCACGATGATGACCGCCGACGCGCTCAAGGCGCTGATCGCTGCCGCGGAAGGCGAGGGGATCCGCGTCATCTCCGATGAAATCTATCACGGGCTCGACTACGCCTTTGCCGCCGAGTCGGCGGCCGGGATGTCGGACAGCGTCGTCGTCATCAATTCGTTCTCGAAATACTTCTGCATGACCGGCTGGCGCATCGGCTGGATGGTGGTGCCGGAACCGCTGGTGCGGCCGGTCGAGCGGCTGCAGCAGAATCTCGCCATCTCGGTGCCGACGCTGGCGCAGATCGGGGCGGAGGCTGCCTTCGACGGGCGCGACGAGATGGAGACGGTGAAGCATGGCTACGAAGAAAACCGCCGCATCCTGATCGAGGGATTGCCGCGCGCCGGACTTGAGAAATTCCTTCCCGCGGACGGCGCGTTCTATCTCTATGCCGATGTCTCGCAATTCGGCGACGATAGCGCCGTGTTCGCCCGCAGCATGCTCAACGAGGCGCATGTCGCAGCGACCCCCGGCATCGATTTCGACCCGATCCACGGCCAAAACTTCATCCGCTTCTGCTACGCCGGTTCGGCGGCGGAGATGCACGAGGCGGTTAAGCGGATCGGGAGGTGGATTGGGTGCCGATGAACGATCAAACGCAGCCGCGATCGTCGGTGCTCGAGGTGCTGCGTGTCTTCACACGCCTCGGTCTGACGTCGTTCGGGGGGCCGGTCGCGCATCTCGGCTATTTCCGCGACGAGTTCGTGGTGCGGCGCAAATGGCTTGACGATCGTAGCTACGCCGACCTTGTGGCGCTGTGCCAGTTTCTGCCGGGGCCCGCGAGCAGCCAGGTCGGCATCGCCGTCGGTCTTCTGCGCGCGGGATATGCTGGTGCGCTCGCCGCCTGGGTCGGATTCACCCTGCCGTCGGCCATTGCGCTGGTGCTATTCGCATACGGCGTCGAGGCCTTCGGTGATGCGCTCGGCTCCGGCTGGCTGCGTGGGCTCAAGGTCGTGGCGGTTGCGGTCGTCGCGCAAGCGGTGCTCGGCATGATGCGGACGCTCGCGCCGGATCGCGACCGAGCGACGCTCGCAGTCGTCGCGGCGGCGATCGTGCTGGCGGTACCGTCGGCCTGGGGCCAGATCGGCGCGATCGTGCTCGGCGGCGTGGTTGGTATCACGGTGCTGAAAGGCGGAGCGCCGGCGGATCACGCGACGCTGCCGCTCACGGTGGGTCGGACGACCGGCGCCGCCATGCTCGCGGTCTTCTTCGCCCTGCTGATCGGATTGCCGCTGCTGGTCGCCGCGATGCCGGGCCAAGCGCTGCAACTGTTCGAGGCGTTCTATCGCGCGGGCTCGCTGGTGTTTGGCGGCGGCCATGTGGTGCTGCCGCTGCTGCAGGCTTCGGTGGTGCCGCCGGGGTGGGTCGGCAACGACGCATTCCTCGCGGGCTACGGCGCGGCGCAGGCGGTGCCGGGGCCGCTGTTCACGTTCGCGGCCTATCTCGGCGCAGTGATGGGGCCGCAACCGAACGGCTGGGCGGGCGCAACGCTATGCCTCGTCGCGGTATTCCTGCCGTCGTTCCTGCTTGTCATCGGCGCCTTGCCGTTCTGGGATCAGTTACGGCGGCGGCCCGGCGCGCAATCGGTGCTGCGCGGTGTCAACGCGGCGGTGGTCGGGCTGCTGCTGGCGGCGCTCTACAATCCGGTGTGGACCGCCGGCATCATTGGGCCGGCGGATTTCGCGCTCGCCGCCGCAGCCTTTCTGTTGCTGTTCATGTGGCAGGTGCCGCCGTGGCTGGTGGTCGTGCTCAGCGCGATCGGTGGGGCGGCCATCGCATACATTTAATCCACCCGGATGTTGGTGTCCCGGATCAGCTTGCTCCATTTCGCGGCGCCCGCCCGGATGTAGCCGGCGAACTGCTGCGGCGTGCCCAGGATCGGCTCGATGCTGTTCGGAGTCAGGAACTTCTCCTTGAACTCCGCAGACGTCACCACGCGCTGGATATCGGCGTTCAGCTTTGCCACGATCTCGCGCGGTGTGCCCGCGGGCGCGACCAGGCCGAACCAGCCGGCCGCCTCGTAGCCGGGCACGCCGCTCTCGTCGATCGTCGGCAGATCGGGGAAGGCGTCGATGCGCTTCGGGCTGCCGATGCCGAGTGCCTTGACCGCTCCGGCCTTGATCTGCGGGCCCGTCAGCGCGACGCTCAGGATGGTTATTTGTACGTGACCGCCGATGACGTCCTTGAGGGACGGCGCGCCGCCCCGGTAGTGAACGACGTTCAGCTTGACCCCCGCCATCTGCTCGAACAGGACCACGTTGAGGTGCCCGGCCGCTCCCTTGGCGAGCGTGCCGACGGCGATCTCGCCGGGCTTCGCCTTCGCGAGCGCGATCAGCTCCCGCACGTTGTTGGCAGGCACCGAAGGATGAACGACCAGGACCTGGTAGATCGCGCCGAGCCCGCTGACGGGTGTGAAGTCCCGGTCCGAGTCATAAGGCAGGTTGCGGTAGATGTAGGGATTGGTCACGAACGTCGCTTCCGGCGACGCGAACAGCGTGTAGCCATCGGGCGGCGACTTGGCGACGTATTCCGCAGCGATCAGGTTGTTGGCGCCGGGTTTGTTCTCCACCACGACCTGCTGGCCCCACGTGGCGGACAGCCGCTGCCCGACCGCGCGCGCCATCAGGTCGGTGGCGCCGCCGGCCGCCTGCGGCACGATGATGCGGACCGGTTTCTGCGGATAGGTCTGCGCCTCTGCGACGGGCGTGCCGCATGCGACACATGCAATGATGAAAAGCCCGCAAAGACGCTGAATCACGTTCTTCCTCCCGTTGGCCTGACGCACGATCACTGTCCGCGAAAATGGTCCAGCGGCATGTCACCCAAGTCAAGCACTGCGGCGCAGCAACTGCAAAGCGGCGGCGCCGGACGCGAGTGGCTGATTGACCGGTTGTGCCGCCGGGTGTTTTCTTGTCGCCGCAAGGAACGGGAGGCGCATGGTGTTGGCGCGTGACAAGAACGGTGGATCCAACCTCATCCGGCTGTCGCCGGGAGGCGACTATGTGCAGCGGGGGGCCGGACCGTCCGACACGATGATCGCCGGCACGGCCGATGGCATCTACGTTTTGCAACGGTCGGCGAAGGGTGAGTGGGCGGTGATGCACCGCGCGCTGCAGGGCTGCTTTGTCAGCGCCGTCACGGCATGCGAAGACGGCACGCTGTTCGCCGGTACCCATGGCGTCGGCATGGCGCGCAGCGACGACCAGGGCCGTACCTGGCGCTGGATCAACCAGGGGCTTGCGCAATTCGACGTTTGGGCGGCGCGGGTGGTCAAGTTGAACGGCCGCGAGCGCATCTATGCCGGCACCATGCCTGCGCATCTGTTCGTCAGCGATGACGGCGAAAGCTGGCGCGAACTGACCGCGCTGCGGCAGGCGCCGAGCATCTCGCAATGGTTCTTCCCGCCGCCGCCGCATCTCGGTCACGTGAAGGAGATCGTCGGCCACGAGGGCAGGAGGCTGATGGTGGGAATCGAGGTCGGCGCGCTGCTCGTGTCGGACGATGCCGGCGAGACCTTCAGCGAGCTGCCGGTCGATCCCGATCCGCGCGATTGCGACCTGCATCACATCGCGGTGCATCCGGCCATGCCCGACCGCATCATCATCTCCAACGGCCTCGCCGGCATGATGACGAGCGAAGACCGTGGCAGGACCTGGCGGCGCGGGCCGGCGCCGCCTGGGCTCGACTACCCCGATCCGTTAGTGATGCATCCCGACGACCCGAACGTGTTGTTCGTCGCGGGCGCTGTCGGCTGGCCGTCGCACTGGTACCCGATCAACCGCTCGCGCACCAAGATCGCGCGCAGCCGCGACGGTGCGAAAAACTGGGAGCGCCTGCTCGGAGGGCTGCCAGACGGACAGCGCGCCATCTTCTCGGCGATGACGCTGGAGGCGTGGGACGGCGGATTCGCGGTCTATGCCGGCGATACCGATGGGCAGATCTTCGAGAGCCGTGACGGCGGCGATCGGTGGCACATGATCGTCGAGGTCGGGCCGATGTCGAAGGGCGACTTCTATCGCGGCCTCGCCAAGAACCGCCCGCCCATGGCCAATATCGACGACCTGAAGATCCCGGGTCCCGCCGCCGCCCGGATCGCCAAGGCGGAGGTGTAAGGATTGTTGGTGAAGCTCCTCCAGCGTCAATTGCCCGCGAAGGCGGGCGATCCAGTAATCATCGCCGATTGCAGCAGACGCTGAAAATTCCATAGTAAGGACGCTGACCACTAGGTGCCCCGCCTTCGCGGGGCATGACGGCCTGAGGACGCCTCAGAAAAACGCCAGCGTGCGGATTTCGATGCTCTCGCGCGGCCGCGCGTTCGGCGGCGAGGTCGGGTCGGGGAACGCGGTATGCGCGGTCCAGCGCGCGCGGCCGTCCTTCTCCGAGTCATAGACCTTGAACACCAGCGCCTCGTCGCGCCGCATGCGCGGAAACCAGTACCAGTGGTGCTTGGGATTGTAGGTGACCGCATAGGTCTGGCCGATGCGGTTGGGGTAGCGCCGCTCCGAGATCACGAAATCCGTGAACGCGACCGAGCGCGCATCGCAGATCGCCAGCGGATCGGTCTCGACCGGATGCCGGATCGGCCGCCACACCTGGATGATGGCGAAGCGGCGCTTGAGCAGGTCGTCCGCTTCGTCCGGCAATATTTCGCGCACGCGCTGCGGGCCGGACCATTCGGTATAGTCGTTGTGGGCGCGGTGCACGGCTTCGCGGATCTTGCGTTCCTCGCGCATGGCGTCGTCGGCGGTGCGCAGCGTGTGGTCGAACACGACGACACGCTTGGCGCCGCTCTCGGCCTTCACCAGCTCGACCATTTCCGGGTAGTAGACTTGGCTGATGTCGTCCCCGTTGAAGAAGTCCGCGACCTTGGTGTCGTGCGGAAGGAAGCGGAAGCCGTCGCCGTCGAGCGTGAAGCGGCCGACGTGCGGGCGCCCGTTGTGGATCGCCATCCGGTGCGGGTCCGGGTGGCCGCCCGAGCGCACCTCGGTCGAGCCCGGGCCGCCGGTATAGGTGAACAGCTCGGTGCCGTCGTTCTTGATGTAGTTGATGTTGGCCTCGATGGTGTCGGGGGCGGCGTCCAGTTCGGCAAGCTGGGTCATGGGGAACTCCGTCCGCTATGTCGTCGCGGCAATGTAGGGTTCGGGGCCGGCGAAGTGAAGCAACAATCGCGGAACCGTTACCGCAACGCCGCAGCGATGTTGCCGCCGTCGACGGTGGTGACGTCGGCGGTGGTCTTGAGCGCCAATGCCTGGGCGAGGAACGCCTGCGCCACGTCGTCGGCGGTGACCTCGCGGCCGAGCAGGTTACCGCTCATGTAATCTTTCTCGGAGACGCCGCGGGCTTTCGCGCGTTCCTTGATGAAGCCGTCGGTGAGCAGCCCCGAGCGAATGCGGTCGGCGTTAACCGCATTGGCGCGGATGCCGTCCGCGCCATAGTCGAGCGCGTATTGCCGGGCCAGGAACAGCGTCGCCGCTTTCGGCAGGCCATAGGGACCGAAGTTCGGACCCGGATTGACCGCTTGCTTGGATGCGTTGAACAGGAGACAGCCGCCGGTACCCTGCGCCAGCATGATCTTCACCGCGGCCTGGGCGACGCGCTGGTGTCCGTAGAAATTCAGCTCGAAGCTCTGGCGCAGGATGTCTTCGTCAACTTCCCCGATGCGGCCTTGCCAGGCGGCGCCGGCATTCGACACGGCGATATCGACGCCACCGAACGTTTCCACCACCTTGGCGAAGGCGGCATCGACGGATGCCGCGTCGGTCACATCGCATGCGATGGCCAGCGCGGTGCCGCCGATGGCTTTTGCCTTCTCTGTAGCGGTCTCAAGGTTCACGTCGAGCAGGGCGACTTCCGCGCCGGCCGCCGCGAAGGCCATGGCGGTGGCTGCGCCGATCGCGCCGCCGGCGCCGGTGATCACGGCGATCTGGCCGGCGAGCGGCCTCTCCACGGCGGCACCGAGCTTGGCCTGCTCCAGCGACCAGTACTCGCAGTCGAACATGTCGGCTTCCGAAATCGGGTCGTAGCGGCCGATCGCTTCGGCGTCGGTGATCGCCTCGACTGCCGCTTCTGCGAGATCGGCCGCGACGCACGCATCCCTCTTGCTGCGCCCGAGACCGAACAGGCCCAAGCCCGGCACCAGCACGACGCGCGGCGCCGGATCGAGCGCGTGCTTGGTGCCGTTGAAGCGCGCATTGTGGCGCGCGAAGTATGCCTGGTACTTCAAAATGAAGGCGGAGACCGCAGTCGTAGCTGCGCTCTTGAATTCCGCGAGCTTGCCGGCGTCCGGCGCCTGCACGATCAGCGGCCAGTTCTTAGTGCGGATGGTGTGATCTGGCGTCACCACGCCGGCCTGGCTGTAGCGTGTAAGCTCGGCGCCGCTGACGAAATTGAGGATCGCGTCGTTGACGCGGAAGTCGAGGATCAGCCGCCGCCAGTCGCCATCGAGCTTGTCGTTCTTCAAGGCGCAGGCGCCGCGCAGGATCGGCGCGATGTCGGCCTGCGCGGCGATCTGCTGCGGCAGTTGCGCAGTCGCGAACACCGCGGTGCGGCCACGGTGCAGGCGCTCTTCAGCGCGCGTCACCAGTGCGATATGGCGCTCGTAGGATTCGTACGCGTCGACGCCGAAGGTGAACAGGCCGTGCTTGTGCAGCACCAGGCCCTCGACGTCGGGATTGGCCTCGAACACCTCCGCGGATTTCTTCGCCAGCCCGAATCCCGGCATGATGTAGGGGACGTGGCCGATGCGTCCGTCGTAGACCTCCTCGCATATCTCCAGCCCGTTTGGCTGGTCGACCAGGCTCAGCACGGCGGTCGCATGTGTATGATCGACGAAGGCGTGCGGCAGGAAAGCGTGCAGCAGTGTTTCGACCGACGGGTTCGGCGCCATCGGGTCGATCAGGTTGGCGCGCTGCAGGCGGACCATGTCCTCGTCGGAGAGCGCAGTGCGGGTCCGTAGCCGGCGCAGTGGATCGAGGCGAACCGCGGGTAGGCCCGGCGGTTCGATCGTGCTCATGTCCCAGCCCGAGCCCTTGACGCACAGCACCTCGATCTCGTCGCCGTTGAGGTCGCGCATGCGCGTCTTCAGCGACGCGTTGCCGCCGCCGTGCAGGACGAGCTTCGGATTCTGGCCGAGCAGCCGCGTGGTGTAGACGCGCAACGCCAGATCGCGCGCAACGCCGGCACTGGCGTAGCGCTCGACCATCACCTCGGCGTCGCGATCGATCCACGCGCTGCGCATCGGAGTCTCCGCTGGTATTTCGGCCCTGCGCCGACGCGCAAGGCCGAAACGTCGATCTAGCGGCTCAACCTTTGCCCATCACCGGCGCGACCACCATCCCGTGCGGCGCGGTCGCTTGTCATCGGCGTTGGCGCTGCTCGTTTCGGATGTGAGCGCCGGTTCCGGCACAGGCGCAGGTTCGACGGAGGAAGGCGCGGGGGCTGGCGTGACGTCCTGGTGGCCGAACAACGGCGCGGGTTCGCGCACCGAGGAGCGGCGCCTTAGTGGCTCAGGCTGCGCCTCGGGCGGCGCAGATACCGCGGCCCCGGCGGCCGGCGCGATGCGCGGCAGATCGATCCGTTCCTCGCGCGAGGGCCGCGGCAGCGGCGCTTCGGCGTCGACCGCGATCGGCCGGATTTCGAATCGCTCGACCGGCGGCTGCGGTGCGGCGACTCCGGCAGGCAGATCGACCGCTTCGCCGCTGTGCTCGATCTCCACCGGCTGCGCGCCACCCTCCGGCATGGCGTCGCCTTCTCGGCCGCGGCGCCCGCGACGCCCGCGTCGGCCGCGCCGGCGTCGGCGCGAGTCGGCGTCCCCGTTGCTCGCCCCGTTGGTTGCGGCCGGTTCGGCCACAGCGGCTTCGTCATCTTTGGCCTCTTCGGCCACATCCTCGGTGCTGTGGGCCGCGGTTTCATTCACCGCCCGCGGCTCGGCCTCCGCCGGCTCGCTGTCGTTTCGGCGCCGCCGCCTGCGGCGGCGTCGGCGGTGCCCGTTTTCGTCACCATCGCCTTCAGTTTCACGCTCCGGCTCGCCTGCGGCCACTTCGGCCGCCTCGGCGGAGTCTGGCGCTTCGCCGTCCTCTGCCTCGGTCTCCGGAGCGATGCTGTCCGGCTGCACGACGAGCGCCTTCGCCGCTTCGGGCGTGTGCACCTGCTCGCCGCGTTCGACCACAAAAGACTGCGAGCCGCTGATCGTTGCGTCGGCGTTGACGGTGATGGTGAGCTTGAATCGCTCCTCCAACACGCGCAGATGCGCGCGCTTGTGGTTGAGCACGTAGAGAGCGACGTCGGCCCGGGTGCGCACGATCAAGCAATGGGTCGCACTCTTGATCAGCGTTTCCTCGATGCCGCGCAAGAGCTGCAGCGCCACCGACGAAACCGAGCGGACATGCCCGGTGCCGCCGCATTCCGGGCATTTTTCCGTCGAGCTCTCCAGCACGCTCGAGCGGATGCGCTGACGCGACATCTCCAACAGGCCGAAATGCGAGATGCGACCCACCTGAATGCGGGCGCGGTCGTGCTTGAGGCTCTCCTTCAGCCGGCGTTCGACGGTATGGTTGTTCCGCTTCTCGTCCATGTCGATGAAGTCGATCACGATCAGCCCGGCGAGGTCACGCAATCGCAACTGCCGCGCGATTTCTTCCGCCGCTTCGATGTTGGTCTTGAGCGCGGTGTCCTCGATATGGTGCTCGCGCGTCGCGCGTCCCGAGTTGACGTCGATCGCGACCAGCGCTTCGGCCTGGTTGAGCACAATGTAGCCGCCGGACCTGAGCTGAACCACCGGCGAAAACATGGCGTCGAGCTGGCTCTCGATGCCGTAGCGTGTGAACAGCGGCTGGCTATCCTTGTACAGCTTCACGTTCTTCGCATGGCTTGGCATGAGCATGCGCATGAAGTCTTTGGCGTCACGATAGGCGTCTTCGCCGGCGACGATGATGTCGTCGATGTCCTTGTTGTAGAGGTCACGGATCGCGCGCTTGACCAGCGACCCCTCCTCGTAGACGAGCTTCGGCGCCGTCGACTTCAAGGTCAGGTCGCGCACCGTCTCCCACAGGCGCAGCAGGTACTCGAAATCGCGCTTGACCTCGGTCTTGGTCCGGCTGGCGCCGGCGGTGCGCAGGATCACGCCCATGCCCTCGGGAACCTCGAGGTCCTGCGCGATGTCCTTCAGCCGTCTGCGGTCATCGGCGCTGGTGATCTTGCGGCTGATGCCGCCGCCGCGGGCGGTGTTCGGCATGAGCACCGAATAGCGGCCGGCCAGCGACAGGTAGGTGGTCAGCGCCGCGCCCTTGGTGCCGCGTTCCTCCTTGACCACTTGCACCAGCATCACCTGGCGCCGCTTGATGACCTCTTGAATCTTGTATTGCCGGCGCGGGCGCGCCATCCGCTCCTGGACTTCTTCCAGGGCATCGCCGCCGCCGACGGATTCGACCACGTCCTCTTCCGACTCGGCGTCTTCGCCGTTGCTGTTGCCGTTCTCTCCCTCGTCGCCATCGTCGTCGGACTCGCCGAGCTTGTCGTCGGCGTGCGCATCGTCGGCATGCACCGATTTCGGTTCATCGCCGCCGGCAGCCGTTTGTGCATCATGTTCGTTGTCGGCGGCGGCCATGGGCTCGTCGGCCACTGACGGTACCGTGCTTGCCGCAACATCCGCATCGATCGGCGATCCGGCCGCTTCCGGCGCAGGCTCGGCGGTGGCGTCATCGGCATCCGAGGCGAACGGCTGAAGGGCTTCGGCATCGGCGCTCGCATCCGCGGTATCTGCGGCGGCCGCTTCCCTCTCGGCTGCAGGACGCGGGTCGGTCAGGACATCGCCGACCGGAATCTCCACGGCTTCGCGGGCTTCTTCCTCGCCGGCGAGCGTGTCGCCTTGCACGGCTTCGTCACGACGCCGGGCGGGACGGTGGCGTCCACGCCGCCGTCCGGCGCGATGCTCGGCCTCGGCGTCGGCGACGCGTTGGGCGCGCTCTTCCTCTTCGATCAGCGCCTGCCGGTCGGCGACCGGAATCTGGTAATAGTCAGGATGGATTTCGCTGAACGCCAGGAATCCATGACGGTTGCCGCCATAGTCGACGAAGGCGGCCTGCAGCGACGGTTCGACTCGCGTTACCTTGGCGAGATAGATATTTCCGCGAAGCTGCTTGCGGTTTGCGGACTCAAAGTCGAATTCCTCGACACGATTGCCACGCAGCACGACCACCCGGGTTTCCTCCGGATGCGACGCGTCGATCAACATCTTGTTGGCCATTGATGAATCTCTTTGCGGTCCGGCAGCCGGCACCGGCCCGTCGACCCCCGTGGGGTGGCAGGGTGCCAGGTGAAGAGCAGCCGGACGGATGGTTCAAGGTTGGGAATGGCAGGCAAGGCATGCCGGCGCATGACGTGGCCGGGCCCGAGACGAGCCGAGGTGCGATTCCGCCGGAGAGCCGGAACGGCCGGACCGCGGCGTGCGCTTGAAGCATGACTGTCAACCTGTAGCGGGCGGCCGCGCAGGACGCAGCCGCAATGTCGTCTGTGCTGGCGGCCTGTGGCGTGCGGCTCCCGACACCGCTTTCGCTCGACGCCCGAGGCCTTGCCTCATGCGCGTTCCGGCTGTCGTACCAAGAGCTTCGGCGTTGGTCTCGCCCGTCGTGATGTTCAAGGCGGGTTGGACCATGGCGTCCACCGTCCCGTTCCCACGGCACTTATCAGGGAAAGGGGGCCCGGCGGGCGTGCCAGATGCCCGAACGCGGCACAACCGGAAATCACGAACCGTCAGCACGTCTTTCTTAGGGCGCCCGGCAGGGGATAGCAAGGACCGTCACGGAAAGGTCACAGCTGCGGTGGATCGCGAGGCTTGCCGTTAAGTTCCGGTTAACTAGGGCTGTCTATTGGGGTAGAGCAATGCTCGGAGGGCTCGGGATTCGGTGTCTGTCCGCGCGGCAAAGTTCCTTTGTCTCATCGGCGTCGCCTTTCTTGCCGGAATCGGCGGGAACGCGGGGTTTCGCGCGGCTGCGGCATCGTCAATGGGCGGTGGCCACCCGGTCGCGTCTGATGTCAGGCTCGGCGGTGACGGCCATCAGACCCGCTTTGTGGTCGATTTGTCGCGCCGGGTTGGAGTCAACGCCTTCACGCTGGCCGACCCGTACCGGGTGGTGATTGACCTACCGCAGATTGCGTTCCAGCTTCCCCGCAAGACAGGCGAGCGTTCCCGCGGCCTGATCAAGGCGTTCCGCTACGGCCTCGTGATGCCGGGCGGCTCGCGCATCGTGCTCGATTTGACCGGCCCGGTGCGGATTGAAAAGGCGTTCAGTCTTGATGCGGCGGAGGGCCAGCCGGCACGGCTGGTTCTCGATCTGGTGGGCACCGACCGGGAATCCTTCATGCGCGCGCTGGCGCTCGACAGCCGTATGGCCCGTACCGATTCGATCCGAAAGGCCGAGAGGGTCGTGCCTGCGGAGGGCGATCAGCGCCCTCTCATCGTGATCGATCCGGGCCACGGGGGAATCGACGAGGGCACGCACGCGGCGAATGGCGTTACCGAAAAGGCGATTGTCCTCGAATTCGGTAAGCGGCTGCGCGAACACCTCGAAAAGGCCGGCAAGTATCGCATCCTGATGACCCGCACCGACGACAGCTACGTGGCGCTGGGCGAGCGCGTCCGCTTCGCCCGGGTCAACAAGGCCGCGCTGTTCATCTCGATCCATGCCGATGCCTTGGCGCGCAATGAGGGCGTCGCCAAAGGCGCCAGCATCTATACGCTTTCGGACACCGCATCCGATGCCGAGGCTGCGCGGCTTGCGGAGGTCGAGAACCGGGCCGACGTCATCGCTGGCGTCGATCTCACCGCCGAGCCGAACGACGTGGCCGATATCCTGATCGATTTGGCTCAGCGGGAGACGCGGGCATTTTCAGGACAATTCGCCCGCACGCTGTCCGGCGAAATGAAGACCGTTGCGCGAATGCATAAGAATCCGCTTAAGTCGGCCGGTTTCCGCGTCCTCAAGGCGCCGGACGTTCCCTCCGTGCTGTTGGAACTCGGCTACGTGTCCAACCGTGACGATCTCAAGCTGATCACCTCGGAATCCTGGCAATCGCGCACATCGGAGGCGGTCGTTCAGGCCGTGAAGACGTACTTTTTGACCCGCCTTGCAGGAGCCGCGCCCTAGTGCCCCTTTGCTTCCGAAGCTCGTGATACATCGCAGCAACCTCTGAAACGAACTTCGGAAGCAAAGGGGCACTAGCAAGTCTATGATTCTAGTGCCGCTTTTCGATTTGAAGTTCCTGAATGAGCTTGCTGCAACTGCTGCAGGAACTTCAAATCGGCCGCACTAGGCGCGGTTCGCGGGAGGGAAGAGATGACGCCGCAGACGGCCTCAGTTTCAACAAAAAACGGCGCGACCAAGGGGGTCGCAGCTGGCCGAGACTGACGAAAAACTCGGGGGGTTATCTTCTGTGGCAAAGGCCGATCAGGGACAGGCGCGGAGGACCGGGACGTGACACGCGCACTTGAGTGCTTGCCGGACACCGCGGGCCTTCCGATTCGCGATCCGCGGCACACTATGCGATGGATTGGCGAGCGATGAAATTTGCCTTGCGCTTCCTCGGGTTTTTATTCGCGACCGGCTCGGTACTGTTCCTGGTCGGGGTCGCCGGCGTCGGCGCTTTGCTGTGGCATTTCTCACGCGACCTCCCGGACTACTCGCAATTGCAGAACTACGAGCCGCCGGTGATGACGCGGGTGCATGCGGTCGACGGCTCGCTGCTCGCCGAATATGCAACGCAGCGGCGGCTCTACATACCCATCCAGGCCGTGCCGAAGTCCGTGATTCACGCCTTTCTGGCAGCGGAAGACAAGAACTTCTACGAACACGGCGGCCTCGACTTCATGGGCATTACGCGGGCCGCGGTGCTCTACCTGCAGAACTGGGGAAACAATCGGCGGCCGCAAGGCGCCTCCACCATCACCCAGCAGGTGACGAAGAACTTCCTCCTGAGCAACGAGGTCTCCTTCGATCGCAAGATCAAGGAAGCGCTGTTGTCGTTGCGGATCGAGCGCGCCTATTCCAAGGACCGCATCCTCGAACTCTACCTCAATGAGATCTACCTCGGCATCGGCGCCTATGGCATCGCCGCCGCCTCGCTCCTGTATTTCGACAAATCGGTGCACGAACTCACGCTGCCCGAGACCGCCTATTTGGCGGCCTTGCCGAAGGCGCCGGCCAACCTCAATCCGTTCCGGCAGCGCGAGCGGGCGATCGAGCGGCGCAACTGGGTGCTCGACCGCATGATCGAGAACGGTTGGGCGGAGCCGGCGGAGGCGGAAGCCGCCAAGCGTGCACCGCTCACCGTGACCACGCGCCCGACCGGAGCGCATATGTTCGCGGCCGAGTATTTTGCCGAGGAGGTGCGGCGCGAGGTCTACGACCGCTACGGCGAAAAGAAGCTCTACGAGGGTGGGCTCTCGGTGCGGACCACACTCGATCCCAAGCTGCAGGTCCTGGCGCGCAAGGTGCTGGTGGACGGCCTCGTCGATTTCGACGAGAAGAAAGGTTACCGCGGCCCGGTGAGCAGCCTCGATCTCGCCGGCGACTGGGGCGTGAAACTCGCCGATGTGCGCGCGCTGTCGGACATCGCCCCGTGGCGCCTCGCCGTGGTCCTGGAAAGCGGCGATCACACAGCCCGGGTCGGGTTGCAGCCGGGCCGCGAGCCGGGTGGCGCCGTCGTTCGCGAGCGCCAGGTCGGGATCGTTCCGCTCGACGGCGTGAAGTGGGCGAAATCGGCGCCGGGCGCGAAGCGGACGATCAAGGCCGTACGCAAGGTCGGCGACGTGCTGGAGCCGGGCGACGTCGTCTATGTAGAGCCGATGACCAAGGACGCGACACAATATCGGCTGCGGCAGGTTCCCGAAGTGTCCGGCGGCATTGTCGCCATGGATCCCTGGACCGGGCGCGTGCTGGCGATGGTCGGCGGCTTCTCGTTCGACCAGAGCCAGTTCAATCGCGCCACCCAGGCGTTGCGGCAGCCAGGCTCCTCGTTCAAGCCGTTCGTCTATGCCACCGCGCTCGACAACGGCTACAACCCATCCAGCATCATCATGGATGCGCCGTTGGAGATCGACACCGGGCCGGGCGGCGGCGGCATGTGGGCGCCGCAAAACTACGAAGGCAAGTTCTTCGGACCTTCGACGTTGCGTTTCGGCATCGAGCGGTCGCGCAATGTGATGACGGTGCGGTTGGCGCAGGACGTCGGCATGCCGCTGATCGCGGAGTATGCCAAGCGGTTCGGCGTCTATGACGATCTTCCGCCGTACCTGTCATTCTCGCTTGGCGCCGGCGAGACGACGCTGTTGCGCATGGTGGCCGGTTATTCGATATTTGACAACGGCGGCAAGAAGGTGACGCCGACCCTGATCGACCGCATCCAGGACCGCTATGGCAGGACCATCTATCGTCACGACGAACGCGAGTGTCCGTCGTGCAGCGCCGAGAAGTGGGAGAATCAGCCGGAGCCCGCGCTGATCGACCGCCGCCCGCAGGTGCTCGATCCGATGACCGCCTACCAGATCACGTCGATCATGGAAGGCGTGGTTCTGCGCGGCACAGCGCCGATATTACGGGAGGTCGGCAAGCCGGTGGCGGGCAAGACCGGCACCACCAACGAGTGGAAGGACGCGTGGTTCGTCGGCTTCTCGCCGGAACTCGCGGTCGGCGTCTATATCGGCTACGACAAGCCGCGCAGCCTCGGCCGTGGCGCGGGCGCGACCGGCGGCCGGCTCGCCGCGCCGATCGTCAAGGAATTCATGAAGGGCGCGCTCGCCGACAAGCCGGCGGTTCCGTTCCGCGTTCCCGCCGGCATCAAGCTGATCCGGGTCGATCCGCGCACCGGCCTGCGCGCCGGACCGGGGCATGACGGCCGGGTCATCCTCGAGGCGTTCAAGCCGGGGACGGCGCCGCCTGACACCTATTCGGTGGTCGGCTATTCCGACCAGGACGGCGGCCGCCCGGGTGTGGTTTCGCCGGACGCCGACCGTGCCGTCCGCTCGGGGACGGGCGGGCTGTACTGACTTCGCCAGCGGTTCCCCGCTATAAAGCCTGCACGGCGCTGTTCGGCGATCGCCAGAGGGTAGAAGCAATCGTACGCCTCACCCGCCGTTGATATAGGGCGGCCGCGGGATCGCGAGGTGCGCGGCGCGCAGCGCCGCCGACCACTGATCGCGCAGATCCTGGAAATAGGGCTCGCCCGGCCCGATGCGGTAGTTGAGCTCGGCCCCGCAGGCATCGCGCCGCACGATCAGGACGTCGAGGGGGAGGCCGACGCTCAGGTTCGAGCGCATGGTCGAGTCGACGGAGATCAGACCAATCTTGAGCGCGTCGTAGAGATCGATGTCGTACGTTATCGCCCGGTCGAGAACCGGCTTGCCGTATTTGTGCTCGCCGATCTGCAGGTAGGGCGTGTCGACGGTACATTCGATGAAGTTGCCGGCGGGATAGATCATGAACAGCCGCAACCGGCCGGTCTTCAATTGTCCGCCGAACAGGAACGAGACGTCGAAGCTCACCTCGGACGCCTTGAACGCGGCGCCTTCGGTCTCGTGCAGCTGACGCACGGCCCGTCCGATGCGTTGCGCCGCCTGGAACATGGTCGGCGCATTCATCAAGGTCTCGATTTCTCCGGTCGTCGGGTTCGCGACTCCTTCCATCATCAGGCTGAGCAGCGTCTGGCTGATCGACAGATTACCGGCGGAAGCGAGCGCCATGATCCGCTCGCCCGGCTCGGAAAAGACGTGCAGCTTGCGGAAAGTGGCGATGTTGTCGACGCCGGCATTGGTGCGCGTATCCGCGATCATCACCAGGCCGTCGCGAACCAGAATTCCGCAGCAGTAGGTCATGACCGGCCGCCCTGGCTGTCGTCGGAGCTGCCTCGCGTCACCGCGGCTCCAGGCATGGGCGGCAGATATGGCACGCCGATAACAAAGGCTTCAACTCTGCACCTGCCGGCCGGCCTGATCGACATGCACCGCGACCGTCAGCGTCTCACTACCGCCGCCGTAGCGGGTGCCGCGAACCGGGGCGGCGCTGAGATAGTCGAGCCCGACCGCGGTGCGAACATAGGCGTCGGTCGCGCAGACGCCGTTCGCCGCGTCGAAGGCGATCCAGCCGAGATCGGGAATGAAGGCTTCGGCCCAGGCATGACCGGCATCCTGGGCCACGATCCCGTCAGCGCGGCGCAGGTAGCCGCTCACATATCGCGCCGGAACGCCGCGATTGCGGCATGCGGCGATAAAGACATGGGCGAAGTCCTGGCAGACGCCCCGCTTGAGCGTGAACGCCTCGGCTGCCATGGTGTGAGCGTGGGTCGGATCGGTGTCGAACGTGATGTCCTGCGACAGGCCCGCCAGCAGCCGGTGCAGCAGCGTCAAGCGGTCGTCGCCCGATGCCGCCTCCTGCTGCTCGGCGAAAGCGGCGATCGCGGGATCGGCGTGAGCAAGCGGGGTATCGCGCAAGAACAGGCTCGGCGGAAACCGTTCGATCGCGCCGCGGATGATCCCGGCTGTATCCTGGGTCTCGACCTCGCCCTCGACCTGCACGTTCAACGCGTCGAGGCGGCCTTCGGCCGTGAAGTTGTGGATGATGTTGCCGAACGCATCCTCGTGCTGTTCAAGCCGGCAATTGGCGGACACTTCGATCCGCCAGCGCATCACGTATTGCCCTTCATGATTGCGCGGCGTCAGGCGTAGCGTCTGGATCACACCGTTGACCGGCGGGTCATAGCGATAGGCGGTCGTGTGGGCAATGTGAATACGCATTTGGGCCTAGTGTCCCGAATCCGAAGTTCGCAATCCTTTGCCGCGCCCTCTGAGCGAACTTCGGATTCGAAAGGACACTAGCAAGTTACTTAGTCTAGTGCCGCTTTCGATTTGAAGTTCTTGAATGAGATTGCGGCAAGTGGTGCAGGAACTTCAAATCGGCGGCACTAGCGGTTCACATCAGATACTGCTCGGTGACGGTGGCACCGAGGCGGTTGTTGTCACCGAGCATCTCGCCGATGAACTCATGCAGCCCGCCCTGGAAAATGTCCTCCATCGAGGAGTTCTGTAGGCGGGTGCCGATGCGGCGGGCCTGGCGTTGCGCGGGCCCCTGCCGGCCGTAATCCTGGGCGATCTGGTCGAGGTGCTGCACGAGATTTTCGTAGCAGGCGGCGAGCGAGCGGGGCAACCGGGTGTTGAGGATCAGGAAGTCGGCGATCAGCCACGGTTTGAGACTGTCGCGGTAGACCCAGCGGTAGGAATTCAGGGCCGACACCGAGCGCAGGATCGACGCCCATTGGAAATAGTCGAGCGGTCCGCCGACCCGTTCATGCTCCGGCAGCAGCACGTGGTATTTGACGTCGAGGATGCGGGCTGTGTTGTCGGCGCGCTCGATGTAGACGCCGACCCGCGAAAACCAATAGGCATCGTTGCGCAGCATCGTGCGCGAAGCGGAACCGTCGTAGCGCAGCGAGGATTCCTGTACCCAGCGCAGGAACCGCACGGCGCCTTCGCCGGTCGTTGGGCTGTTGCCGTAGCGCTTGAGCTCCAGCCAGGTGCCGTTGATCGCGTCCCACATTTCCACGGTGAGCGCGGTACGCACCGCGCGGGCATTGGTGCGAGCGATCTCGAAGCAGTTGCGAATGGAGGACGGGTTGTCCGGCGAAAGGGCGAGAAAATCCACTACGTTGGATTCGTTGGCTTCGGAGTAGGTCTTGAAGAAGGCGTCGGCACAGCCAGCGGTGGCGACCACCGATTCCCATTCGTTGGTGCTGCCGACATAGGCGAGCGGCAGCGTGGTGAGGCGCTGCGTCGCCTCGATAATGCGGGCAAGATACTCCGCGCGCTCGACGTAGCGGGAAAGCCAGAACAGATTGTTGGCGGTGCGCGAGAGCATCTCAAACTCGGGACTCCCTCCCCCCTTGCGGGGGAGGGTTGGGGAGGGGGGTAGAAGCAAATGACAGCGCTCTTGGCTTACCCCCCTCCCGATCAACGCCGGCGAACCGGCGTTGATCGACCTCCCCCTCAAGGGGGGAGGTAAGGGAGCGTACGGCACTCGCGACGATCACAGCTCTCATCCGTCCAGCACCCACGTGTCCTTGGTGCCGCCGCCCTGGCTGGAATTGACGACGAGCGAGCCGCTCTCCAGCGCGACGCGCGTCAAGCCGCCGGGGACGATGCGGATGCGGTCGCGGCCGGTGAGCACGAATGGGCGCAGATCCACGTGCCGCGGCGCGACGCCCTCGTCGACGCAGGTCGGGCAGGTTGATAGCGCCAGCGTCGGCTGGGCAATAAAGTTGGTCGGATGCGTCTTGAGCTTGGCGCGGAAGGCGGCGAGCTGCGCCGTCGTCGCCTTCGGGCCGATCAGCATGCCATAGCCGCCGGAGCCGTGCACCTCCTTGACCACCAGCTCGTCGAGATGATCGAGCACGTAGGCGAGGTGCTCCGGCTCACGGCAGCGCCAGGTCGGCACATTCTTCAGGATCGGCGTCTCCTTGAGATAGAAGTCGACGATCTGCGGCATGTAGCTGTAGATCGCCTTGTCGTCGGCGATGCCGGTGCCGACCGCATTCGCCAGCGTGACGTGACCCGCCTGATAGGCCGACATCAGTCCCGGAACGCCGAGGGCTGAGTCATCGCGGAAGGCCAGCGGATCGAGGAAGTCGTCATCGATGCGGCGGT
Organism: Hyphomicrobiales bacterium; assembly: GCA_009377755.1. Classification (GTDB taxonomy): domain Bacteria; phylum Pseudomonadota; class Alphaproteobacteria; order Rhizobiales; family Xanthobacteraceae; genus WHTM01. The sequence goes on from WHTM01000012.1 coordinate 84,166, forward strand.
AGATCACGTCGACCCGCTGCGGGCCCTCGGTGGTGCGCATGAAGACGCCGCCGTCCTTGACGAACAGGTCCGAGCCTTCGACCAGCTCAATGCCGAGCTTGTCGGCGAGGAACGAGTGCTCGTAATAGACGGAGTTGTAGATGCCGGGGGTGAGCAGCACGACCGTCGGAGCGGCGGAGCCGCCAGCCGGCGCGACCGAGCGCAGCGTCGCCAGGAGCTCCTCGGGGTAGTTCTCCACCGGCGCGATGCGGTGGCGCGAGAACAGCTCCGGAAACAGGCGCAGCATGATCTCACGGTTCTCCAGCATGTAGGAGACGCCGGATGGCGTGCGCGCATTGTCCTCCAGGACGTAGAACGTGGTCTCGTCCACCCGCACGATATCGATACCGGCGATGTGGACGTAGATGTCGTACGGAACCCTTTGCCCGTTCATTTCCGGGCGGAAGACCGGATTTTGGAAGATCAGGTCTTCGGGGACGAGCCCAGCTCGGAGGATGTCCCGCCGCCCATAGATGTCCTTGATGAAGAGGTTGATGGCGCGGACGCGCTGCTCCAGTCCGAGCCGGACGATGTCCCATTCCGCTGCCGCCAGGATGCGCGGCAGAACATCGAACGGGATCAGCCGCTCCTGCGCCTCGACGTCACTGTGGACCGCGAACGTAATGCCGATGCGCCGGAACACCAACTCGGCTTCGCGGCGGCGGTAGTCGAGCACGTTGGGCTCGACCTGGCCGAGCCAGCGTGACAGTTCGGCATAGGCCGGCCGAATAGTGCCGTCCGTCCCGGTCATTTCGTCGAACGCAACCGCCATCCGGCTCCCCAGGGGACCGTCCCCGCTATCATGGCTACTGCCGGGCAAGCCGTGCAAAGGGTGGGCCACACCGGCGAACGCCTCCAGCGCCGCTGTCCGCGGGGGGCGCTGGGGCGGAACTGCCTATTTTTCAAGCGCATGCCGACGAACGCGGCAGTGGGTCATAGCGGCGCGAGAGGACTTGTTTCGCCCGGCATCGGCGCTTAGGTTCCGCGCCCCAGAGGTGCAAAGACCGAAAATCACCATGCGCGCGGAAATCGAGGCGATTGTCGAAGAGATCAAGCAGTCGGTGCGGCTGCTGAGGAGGCATCTTTGACTTCGACACAGCGCAAATCCGGCTCGCGGAGCTCAACCGAGTAGCGGAAGACCCCAATCTCTGGAGCGACCAGGCCCGCGCCAGCAAGGTGATGCAGGAGCGTAATGCGCTGGAGGACCAGCTCAACGCCATCGGCCGGTTGGAGCGGGAGTTGGAGGACAACGTCGGGCTGATCGAGCTCGGTGACGCCGAGAATGATGTCTCCGTCGTGATTGAGGCGGAAGCGGCGCTGAAGGCGATCAAGGCGGAGGTTGCGCGACGCGAGCTGGAAGCGCTGCTGTCGGGCGAGGCCGACGCCAACGACGCCTATCTCGAAGTGCATGCCGGGTCCGGCGGTACCGAGAGCCAGGACTGGGCCAGCATGCTGTTGCGCATGTACACGCGCTGGGCCGAGCAGCGCGGCTTCAAGGTCGAGTACCTGGAAGAGACGCCCGGCGAGGAAGCGGGGCTCAAGTCGGCGACCGTGCAGATCAAGGGCCACAATGCTTACGGCTGGCTCAAGACCGAGAACGGCGTGCACCGGCTGGTGCGTATCTCGCCATTCGACTCCAACGCGCGCCGGCACACCTCGTTTGCTGGCGTCACCGTCTATCCGGTCGTCGACGACCGCATCGTCATCGACATCAAGGAATCCGACGTGCGCACCGACACGATGCGGGCGCAGGGCGCCGGCGGCCAGCACGTCAACAAGACGGATTCCGCCGTGCGCCTCACGCACATTCCCACCAACACGGTGGTGCTCTGCCAGAGCGACCGCTCGCAGCACCGCAACCGCGCCCAGGCCTGGGACATGCTGCGCGCCAAGCTCTACCAGAAGGAAGTCCGGCGGCGCGAGGAGCAGGCGGCGGCCGACCAGGCGGCCAAGACGGATATCGGCTGGGGCCACCAGATTCGCTCCTACGTGCTTCAGCCGTACCAGATGGTGAAGGACCTGCGCACCGGCGTGCAGACCTCGAACACCGGCGCGGTGCTCGATGGCGACCTCGATCAGTTCATGGCAGCGACGCTAGCGCAGAAGGCGTTCGGCAAGGCGCCGGCGCAGGTGGAAGATGTGGAGTAGGGGGCGCGATCAGCGCTGCCGGTCTCCCGGACGTCATTGCCGGGCTTGACCCGCCAATCCATCGCCTTTCGATCAGATGGTCTTTCTGATGGATGCGCGGGTCAAGCCCGCGCATGACGAGCTCCAGTCCTGTGGCGCCTGTACCAGTCATTCGCGACTGATGGATCAGATCTGCGCGTCTGGCACCGCTTTGGCCTAGACCTGCATTGAATTGCCTCAGCTGAGGACATAGCATTTCGCACATAACAACGCGGCACGGGAGGACGTCGTGAAAGCCTGCATGTTCCACCTGATGCCGTATCGGGATCTGCCCGCGGATTTCGAACAGCGCTACCAGTCGGCATTCATCGATCCATTGTGGTTCGACGTGGCCGATGCCGAGAAGGTGGGCGAGTACTACAACGCGACGCTGGATGAGTTGCTCTATGCCGCAAAGGCGGGTCTGCATGGGGTGTGCACCAACCAGCATCACCAGAACGTCTATGGCTTCATGGCGAATCCGAGCCTGATGGGATCGGTGCTGGCCAGGCAGACCAACGGCCAGAACGTAGCGATCATCCAGCTCGGTTCGACCTTGCCGTCAACAACGCCGCCGACGCGCATCGCCGAGGAATACGCGATGCTCGACTGCATCAGCGGCGGGCGGTTGGTCGCGGGATTCCCGACCGGCCTGCCGACCGACGCCACCATCTCCAATGCCGTCATTCCCGTGGAACAGCGCGAGCGTTTCCGCGAGGCGCTGGCACTGGTCAAAAAGGCGTGGTCGGCAAAGGAACTCTTCGCTTGGAACGGCAAGCATTATCAGCTGGGGATGGTGAACCTCTGGCCGCGGCCGATCCAGCAGCCCCACCCGCCGATCTGGATTCCCGGCTCCGGCATCTCCTCGACCGCTGAGTATGTCGTGGGCCTCGATCATTGCTTCTGCCATCTCAGTTATTACGGCGCCAAGAACGCCGAGCAGGTGGCCGACCGCTACTGGGAACTGGTGGCGCGGAAAGGCCGGGACGACAACCCGTACCGCTATAGCTTCCTGCAGCTCATCGGCATCGCCGAGACGGATGCCGAGGCCGAGGACCTCTACGCCGCGCACGCCGAGTATTTCTTCCGCAAGCTGCTGTACGCGCCCTCTTACTATCAGCAGATTCCTGGCTGCCTCGAATATCCCGCGCTGGTGCAGGCGCTTACGAACAACCCGCGTGCCGGGATAAATCTGCGTGAGCTCAAGGCCAAGGATTTCTTCGAACGCGGCTTCGTGATCGTCGGCAGTCCCAAGACGGTACGCGAGCAATTGATGGACGGCATGAAGCGGCTTCGCGTCGGCCACCTGTTGGCGCTCCTGCATTTCGGATCGATGCCGACCGAGCTGTGCAAGGCGAATATCGACCTGTTCGCGCGCGAGGTGCTGCCGCATCTGGAAGGCCTGTGGGACGACAAGTACGAGGACCGCTGGTGGCCCGAGCGCCTGAGGACGAAGCGTCCGGTGGCCGCCATGGCCGTCGCCTCCTGAGTGCAGGCGGAGATAGCTCATGGCAACTCCGGAGGTGCGCAGGCTTCGGCTCTGGCAGAACAGGGTCGAAACCGAGGTCGAGATCGCCGGCAGCGGGCCGCCGCTCGTCTATCTGCACGGGCCGTGGGGACTAGCCCCCGACCGCGCGTTCGTGGCCCGTCTCGCTGAGGCGAATACGGTCTATGCACCACGGCATCCCGGCACCAGCCGCGGCGACCCCGAGGCGGTGCACGTCCTCGACAGCTGGCTCGATCTGGTCGTCTATTACGGTGAGCTCATCGATCGGCTACAGCTTGGCGCGCCGGCACTCGCGGGTCATTCCTTCGGCGGGCTCATGGCTGCAGAATTCGCGGCGGCGGCGCCGAGGTCGGTCGGCCGGCTGGTGCTCATCGACCCTGTCGGCCTGTGGCGCGACGACCTTCCCGTCAAGAACTGGATGGTGCTGAGCGACAGAGAGCGCCGGCCATCGCTGTTTGCCGATCCCGAAGGGGAGGGGGCGCAGCGGTTCTTCGGCGTCCCCAACGATCCGGCCGAGCGGGTCGATGTGCTCGCACAGTTCGTCTGGGCGCAGGCCTGCACCGGCAAATTCGTCTGGCCGGTTCCCGACCGCGGCCTGAAGAATCGGACGCACCGCATTGCCGCTCCGACCCTGATCATCTGGGGCAAGGCCGACCGCATCATCGCGCCCGCCTACGCTCAGGAGTTCGCCACACGGATCGCCGGCGCGCGGATCGAACTGATCGAGGATGCCGGACACCTGCCACACCTCGAGCAGCCGGATGCGGTGGCGAAAGTAGCGCGCGACTTTATTGGCGGCTGACCGGGACGCCGTAGGAATGAACTTCGATGGCGTGACTGGACGGATGCGTTGAACCAACGAACCGCCGTAGAGCGGGCCTAGGAAAGGGAGACGACCATGTCGACGACCACCACCACCGCTGCGCCGGCCGCAGGAGCGGCACCCGTACTGTCAGATGAGCGTTGGACGCGCTACAGCGCCACGGTGCTGACCATTTGCATCCTCGGTTGGGCCTTCGACATCTACGAAGCCACGATCATGCAGCTCGTCACGCCGATCCTCATTAAGGAATGGGGGATCACCCCGGCGACGATGGGGATGGTCACCACGATCTCGCGTTGGGTCGGGCTGATCGGCACGTTCGCATTCCCGGTGCTCGCCGATCTCTACGGGCGCAGGCCGGTCTTGATCTGGACAATCCTGGGCTATTCGATACTGACCGGCCTCACCGGCTTTTCGACCGGCTGGGTGACGTTGCTGATCTTCAGCTCGTTGACTCGGATCGCGCTTGCTGGAGAGAATCCGGTCGGCATGCTGCTCGTTACCGAGACCGCGCCGAAGAAGTGGCGCGCCACGGCGCTCGGTGGCCTGGTCGGCGGCTATCCGCTCGGCTACTTGTTGTGCTCGCTCGCGGCGCTGGTGATCGTGCCGCTGTGGGGCTGGCGCGCGCTCTACTTCATCGGAATTTTGCCGGCGCTGCTCGTGCTCTGGGTGCGGATCGGCATCAACGAAAGCCCACGCTACGAGCGTGTCACCGCGCAGATGGTGAAGGCGGGGCTGAAGAAGCAGCTCGACATCTTCTCCCCCTTCCGCTCCTACCCGCGCGAGAGCGTCATCGCGACGCTCGTCTACTTCCTCTACCTCTTCACCTGGATCGGCTGGTCCGCGTGGATGCCGTTCTACCTCGCCGACGAAAGGCAACTCGGCTTCCCGACGATGGCCATCTATCTCTCCGTCTGGATGGCTTGCGCCATCGCCGCCTATTGGATCTGCGGCTGGTTGTGCGATGTGTTCGGGCGGCGCTACGTGATCCCCGCCTTCGCCGTTCCAGGCGCGATCCTGCTGGTGGTGATGGGCTATCTCTACAGCCCCACGAGCCTGTTCTGGGTGGGACTGGCGACGAACTTCCTGATCACCGGAAGCTTCGGCACCGGGCTTGGCTACACGGCTGAGATATTCCCGACGCAAATTCGCGGCACCGCCGTCGGCGCAACCTTCACCATCGGCCTCGCCTTCGCCTCGGTGGCGCCGATGATCATGGGCTGGATCGCAACCGCTCATTCGATCGCTGCCGGCCTGCCGCTGCTTGCCTTTTCCTTCTTGATGCTCGGTCCGCTCTTCTTCTGGTTCGCGCCGGACGTGACGCGAAAAGACCTCGCCGACTTTGTCGGCCAGAAGGTCGGCTGATGACAATTCGAAGCACAAAACCGGGAGCGCCAACGCGGGGCAATGCCTCACTGTGCAGCCCCATTGGGCCGCTCCCGGTCATGCCGTCCGCAGGTGAGCCGCTACGTTGACGCCCGAACGTGTGCGCCGGCGATGATCGCGGCCATCTTGCCCGGTGGTGTCATCAAAAACCTCCCGCTCTTGCACCAAGCCAGCGCCCACGCTTTTCACGTCGGCGCACCGGCATCGGCGGGTGACAACGGCTTCTGTTGCTCAAGCCAATGGAGCAACGGCTTGAGCGTCCGCCTATCACGGAGTGCTGTCAAGCGGCTGCTTCAACGCATAGGGTCAGGCGTGGACAACTTTGTTTGCGCGCCGGATAGAATTCCACACCCGCTGCGGCGTCGCCGGCATGTCGATGTTACCGGCGCCGATCTCGCGCAGCGCGTCGGCGAGCGCGTTCATCACCGCGGCCGGCGCGCCGGTGGCACCGGCTTCGCCCGCGCCCTTGACGCCGATCGGATTGGTGGTTGCGAGAATCTCGATCATCTCCGAATGGAGATCCGGAAGGTCGGCCGCGCGCGGCATCGCGTAGTCCTGGAACGTGCCGGACAACAGCTGCCCGGCATCATCGAAGACGACCTTCTCCTTCAGCGCCTGGCCGATGCCCTGAACAATGCCGCCCTGGATCTGCCCCTCACAGAGCAGGGGATTGAGCACGCGCCCGACGTCGTCGACGGCGGTGTAGCGCACGATCTCCACTGCGCCGGTTTCGGAATCGACCTCCACTTCGCAGATCTGGCAGCCGTTGGGAAAGCTTGCCGGATCGGCGGACCATGAGCCGGAGCCTTCCATCCCGACGCTGAATTGCGGCGGCAGCATCATCGGACGGTAGAATGCCTTGGCGACGTCCATCAGCGGCATCGACCGGTCGGTGCCGGCGATCTTGAACGTGCCGTCCTCGAACTCGATGTCGGCGGGCGAGGCCTCCATCAGGTGACCGGCCATCTGCCGCGCCTTCTCGATCACTGCGTCGGCGGCAAGCCGCAGCGCGCTGCCGCCGAGCACGGCGCTGCGCGCCGCATAGGTGCCGCGGCCGAACGGCACCGCATCGGTGTCGCCCTGCACGTGGCGGATCGCCTCGAACGGAACGCCGAGCCATTCGCTCACCATCTGCGCGTAGGTCGTGGCATGACCCTGGCCGTGCGAATGTGTGCCGGCGACGATGGTGACGGTGCCGCCCGGATCGAAGCGCAGCTCCATGCGCTCGTTGAATGCCGCGGCCTCCTCGATCAGGTAGCCGATGCCGCGGCCCCGCAGCTTGCCGTTACGTTTCGACTCCGCACGCCGCGCTGGGAAGCCGCTCCAGTCGGCCTTCTCCATTGCGGCATCGAGAATGCGCGGGAAATCGCCGCTGTCGTAGGTGTAGCCGGTGGTGGTCTTGTACGGCATCTGCTGCGCCGTAATGAGATTGTGGCGGCGGATCTCCGCCGCATCGATGCCGAGCTTGGCGGCGGCCTCGTCGAGCAGCCGCTCGATCGCCATGATCGCCTCCGGGCGTCCGGCGCCGCGATAGGTGCCGACCGGCGTCGTGTGCGAGAACACCGCCTTGTTGACGAGGTGGATAGCGGGCACCTGGTAGACGCTCGGCAGCAGGCGCGCTGCGAACACCACCGGGGCCGCGCAGGCCGCCGCGGTATAAGCGCCGATGCCGTGCAGGCCAAGCGAGCGCAGGCCGAGAATCTTGCCGTCGTTGTCGAAGGCGAGCTCCACCGTGACGATCTGATTGCGCCCGTGGAGCTCGCCGAGGATGGCTTCCGAGCGGGTGGCCGTCCACTTCACCGGCCGTCCGAGCCGGCGCGCGGCCCAGAGTACCAGGGCATCCTCCGGGTAGCAGGCACCCTTCGGCCCGAAGCCGCCGCCTACGTCCGGCGAGATCACCCGGAGCTTGGTCTCCGGAATCTGGAAGATCGATTGCGCCACCATGTTGCGGGTGCCGTGCGGATTCTGCGTGGTGCAATAGAGGGTATATTGATCTTCGCCCGGCTCGTAGGCGCCGATGGCGCAGCGTGGCTCGATCGCGTTCGAGGCAATGCGATTGTTGTCGATCTTGAGTGAGACGGTGTGCGGCGCCCTGGCGAATGCGGTATCGGTGGCCTCCTTGTTGCCGAAGGCGAGCGTGAACGACACGTTGCCGGGGCAGTCGGGCCACACCTGCGGAGCTCCGGCTGCGACCGACTGCTCGATGCCGGTCACGGCGGGCAGCACGTCGTAGTCGATATTGATGCGCTCGGCCGCATCGCGCGCCTGCGCTTCCGTCTCGGCGACAACGAACGCGACGCGGTCACTGACGCAGCGAACGAGGTTGGCGCAAAGGATCGGCCGGCGCGTGCGGTAGCACTTCGGCCCGCCGGCATCTTCCGGCATGAACAGCGGCGGCATCCCGCCGAAGCCCTCGGCGACGGCATCGGCCCCGGTCAGGATGCAAAGCACGCCCTCGGCGGCGGCGGCCTGTGTCGTGTCGATACGCCTTATCCGAGCGTGCGCATGCAGCGAGTAGACCACGATTCCGTAGCATTGGCGTGGCAGGCCGATGTCGTCGACAAAGCGCCCGCGCCCAGTGATGAACCGCTGATCCTCGATGCGCCGGACGGGTTGCCCGATACCGAATTTGGTCACGTCTCTTCCCCGCATGCATTGTCGAACCGCAGGATCGAACCTGGTGTCCCCGAATCCGAGGTTCGCTTGACCTCGCGACGCCCACTTAGCGAGCTTCGGTGGAAACCTATGATTTCTAGCCTGCTCGCCGCATATTGAATAGCTGCGGAACAGGCGGGGCCTGCCAACCGCCTCGGCGCTCGGGTCGTGGAGATATCGGAAGGTTATGGTGCGGCCGGACGTCCGGGTAACATGGAGCGTAGGGCTTCTTCGAGCATGTTTTGGCTAAACGGCTTCTGGATCACAGGCCGAGAGGCCCATTCACCCGGAATGCCCTCACGCCCGTACCCGGTGGCAAAGACAAACGGAATGTCCGAGGCCGCGAGTCGGGCCGCAATCGGGTAAGCAAATTCGCCCCCGAGATTGGCGTCGAGCACCACCGCATCCGGCGATCTCTCGTCCAGTAGCGCCAAGGCCTGGCGGACGTTGCCGGCCTGCCAGACGGTCTGGCAGCCGAGCTCGCCGAGCAAGTCCTCGATCATAAGCGAGATGATCGTCTCATCTTCGACGACGAGGATTGTGACACCATCCAACCAGCTGGGTGTGGAGTCCGTTTCAGTCACTCGGGCACGCTTGCAGGAACCAAGGGTATCTCGAATCTACAATGCAATCCCGCCGGATCGAAGGCGATGTGCGCAGAGCCCTTGAGTTCATGGGTAACGGCCCGGTCGGCCAAACGGCTGCCAAAGCCACGGTGCTTCGGCTTTCGCACCCTCGGCCCGCCGGATTCCTGCCACTCGATCACCAGCTGCCGGTCGGCCGCGCCGCTCATCACTGTCCAAGCCACGTCGAGCGCGCCTTCGGGAACCGATAACGAGCCATATTTGACGGCATTGGTCGCTAGCTCGTGCATCACCATGGCCAGCAGCAGGGCGCTTTGTGGAGGCAGCCTGACCGAGGGGCCGTGGAGCTTCACCTGCTCGCCAGCGTGAAGCTGGTACGGTGCGAAAATCCCCTCGACGACCGATTTGAAATCGGCCGACTCCCAACCGGCGCGAGACAATTGGTCATGAGTCTTGCTGAGTGCGAACAGGCGTGCGGTGAAGTCATCGCGCGCCGCCATCCCCACGCCCGAACCGCGCAGCGTCTGCGCGGCGAGCGACTGTACTGTGGCCAGCGTGTTCTTGACCCGATGATTCAATTCGTCGATCAGCGCCTTCTGCCGCGCTTCCGCATGTTTGCGCTCGGTGATGTCAACGAACATGTTCACCGCGCCGATGAGAGCGCCTGCGGCATCATGCAGGGGCGTCGGATAGGGAATGACCGATGCAGTGGTGCCGTCGGGCCGCTCGACAAGCATCTCCTGTCCTCGCACCGGACGGTCTTCCTTCAGCGCCGTCGCCATGGGGCATTGGTCGTGCGGAAGGGGCCGCCCGTCGGGATCGCACAGACGCCACGTGACGCACCATTCGTCGGTGTCGAGGTTCGGCTGGCGGCCCGAGAGCTCGACCGCGGCTTGGTTGTAGAAGTTCACGCGGCCTGCGGCGTCGGTTGTGTAGACGGCAGCCGGCAGCGCCTCGAGGACCTGCCGCAGCCGCTGCTCGCTCTCGCGGACCATTTCTTCGGCGCGCTTGCGTGCGGTGATGTCCTGCATGACGCGAATGCCGTACAGAAAACGCCCGGAAGCATCGCAAACCGAGGAAGAGGCGATCGACACCCAGATTGTCCGGCCGTCCCTGCGAAACAGGCGCTTCTCGATGGCATAGGGACCGCTATCGCGAGAGGCCTGCTGCTGATAGGAGTCTTGGTCGGTGGGCCGGTCATCGGGGTGGGTGAGATCGAACACCGAGAGGCCCAGCAACTCCTCGCGTGGATAGCCGGTGATTGCGCAGGCGGTTTCGTTGACGCGGAGTAGCCGACCGTGGGCGTCGATCTCCGAAATGGCGATGGCGGCATGCTCGTAGGTGGCGGCGAGCCGCTGCTGGTTCTCGGCGAGCGCCTCGGCCCAGAGCTTGGCCTTGGTGACGTCCTGGAACACGCGCACGCCGAACAGGAACTTGCCGTGGCCGTCGCGCACCGCGGAACAGATGACCTCCATCCAGATCTCGGTTCCATCGCCCTTGGCGTAGCGCTTCTCCAGCGCGTACCGGTCGATCTTGCCCGCGATCAAGTCCTGGAACTGGCGACGATCCAGATCCTGCATTTCCCGATGGGTGCTATCGAAGATGTTACGCTGCAGCAGTTCCTCGCGTGAACGTCCGGTGATCTCGCAGGCGAGATGATTGACCCGCATCAGGCGGCCGCTGCTATCGATTTCGCCAATGCCGATGTTGGCGTGCTCGTATGTCGCCGCCAGTCGTTGCTCACTTTCAGCGAGTGCATCGATGGCGCGCCTGGTTTTCGTAATATCGTGGAAAACGCGCACGTTGTAGAGGAACTTGCCGGCCTCGTCGCGCACGGCCGAGCACATCACCGCCAGCCAGATCACGCGCCCGGTTGGCCCTGACGTATCGTTGCTCGACGGCATAGCGGTCGATCGCGCCCGCGACCAGTTTCTGGTGCTGTTGCATGTCGTTGTCGCGGTCGTCGGGATGGGTCGCCGCGAAAACGTCCAATTGCGTCATCTGCTCGCGCGAGTATCCCAGAATCGCGCATGCGGCCTCGTTGACGCGCAGGCGCCGGCCTTCCGCATCCACTTCGGAAATGCCGATGGCCGCGTTCTCGTAGGTCGCGGCCAATCGCTGGTTGCGCTCGCGCAGCGCGGCGCCGGCGAGCTTCGACGCGGTTACGTCGATCGTGAAGCAGCGCGTATTGACAAACTGGCCGTCGCGGAACTGTGCGTTCGACGTGACCAGGACGTGCTTGATCGAACCGTCCTTGGCGATCAGCCGGGCGGAGTACTTGTCCAGCTTTCGGCCCGCGCAGAGGCGGGACAGGATATCCCCGATCACGGGCGGATCGGCGTGGAATTCGGCAATATTCCGCCCGACATATTCCTCGCGCCGGTAGCCCAGGAGATCGAGTTCGGCCTGATTGGCGCGCAGGATGGTTCCATCGTTACCGACCAGGTGCAACGCGACAGCCCCGTTCTCAAAGAAGTCCTCCAGGTCCTGTTGGCGCTGCTGCAGAGCGTTGTTGGCGTCGTGGGCCGCCGTCGTATCGTGGAAGCAGTTGATCGCGCCGATCAGGTTTCCGCGCTCATCATGCACCGGTTCGATGTGCATCATCACCCGGATGCGCGAACCGTCGGGCCGCTCGATGACGCCCTCCGTGCCGTCGACCGCGACCCCGGTGCGCAGCACCTCGGCCATTCGGGTATCGTTGCGGTTGACTTCCCGGTCGTCGAGGTAGCCCTTGAAGGATCCACAGTACAATTCGTCATCGCTGCGGACGGCCGGCATCCGGCCCCAAAACTCGACCGCCTTACGGTTGAACCACAGAATGCGGCCCTGCCGATCGCAGGCATAGATCGCGACCGGCAGTGTCTCCAGGAAACGGGGCGGTGCCTCCAGGCCAAGGGCGGGATCGGCAACAAACCGAAAAAAAGGCCTGCTCGACCGCGACAACGTGGTGTCGGTCATAGGTCCGGTCCTCGTCCCCTGGCAAGCCGTATCCCCGCAAGTCTTCGCGCCGTCAACCGAAACGCAAACGGCCGGCGCCTGAACTGCCGCCCGCGCACCTGAATTCTAACCAAATTCTTTCTTGGGGACCAAAACGGCTAATTCGACGCGGCCGGTTCAATCGTCGCGCCCCGTGACCGTCAAACGCATTTGAGCCAAAAAAGGTTCCGTCCCCGGAAACGGCAGCGTGCGGAATAGGTTACCTAAATCGAGCCAAACGGGCGCTGGTCCGGACGCCGGGGCAGGTCCCGAATCCGAAGTTCATTTTACCTCGCGGCAACCTTTTGGCGAACTTCGGATTCGAAAGGGCACTAGAAAAACGATGTTCTCTTGACGGACTCGCGGGTGAGACAAAGCGAACTTCTGAGTCACCACGCTAGAGATGCGCCCCCAGCCGAACGCCTGCGCGCAGGAATTTCTGCGGATCGATCGCGTCGCCGTCGACGCGCGTCTCGTAATGCAGATGCGGTCCGGTCGAGCGGCCAGTCGAGCCGACGCGCCCGATCGGGTGGCCGAGGCCGACTTTCTGCCCCATGGACACCGAGATTTCCGACAGATGCGCGTAGCGGGTCGAAAAGCCGTTGGCGTGACGAATCTCGATCATCTTGCCGTAGCCGCCGTTCCAACCCGCTGTAGCAACGACCCCCGATGCGGTCGCGAAGACCCGATCGCCGGACGAGGCGCGAAAATCGTGGCCGGTGTGCATCGCCGGCACGCCGAGGAATGGGTCGATACGCACGCCGTATCCGGAACTGGATTCGGCGTCGTCGGCAAGCGGCTTGCGCAGCGGAACGGTCGTCAGGCTCTGGGTCAGTCGTTCGACCTGCGCCCGCGCCAGCCGGAGCCGATAGAGCTGGCCCTCGAAGGCGCTCGACGCGGCCGCCTTCACGGACACAAACGGGCCGCCGACGCCAGCGCGGGGCGCTGCCGCCTTGCCGACATCGACGCCGAGATCGGCGAGGACACCGCGCATACGGCGCGCCCGTGTGTCGTAGTGTTCCTCCATCGCATTCAATGCTGCCGCCTGGGCTGCCTCGACGTGGTCGAGCGACGTCTGCAGCCGTGCCAGCGCTCCTTCGATCCCGCCGGCTTTGGCGCTCGCGACAACGCGCCCTTCCGTTGCAGGAAGCGGACGTGATTCGAGCCGGGCCTCCCGCTCGATTGGCGCCAGGAAGTAGATGGTATCGCTGATCGGTGACGGCTTCGGGCGTGTCTGATTCTGACGATCGACGGAAACCGGGACGCGCGACTGGCCGCGCATCGAGCCGGTCACCGTCGGGTCGGCGGCGCTGCCGAGAACGGCGGCGCGTGATTCAAGGGTCGCCTGACGGCGGAGAACATGATCGAGCTTTTGCTCGAACTGTTCCTGATCGAGCAATTGGCGGCTGGTGACGCGGTCGACCTGCGCCCGCATCTCGGCAATACGGTCCTCGTAGGCGAATTGCATCTCCGCCTGACGGCTGATCAGACGAGTGAGCACCTCGTCGCGAAACGCAAAGTAGGTGGCGGTGATGATCGTCCAGCCCGCCATGATCACCAGCGTGCCGACGACGATCCAAAACGCGATCGGACCAATCCGCAACTGATGCCCGGCATGGGCGAAGGTATAGTCGGCGCGTGCCGTATGCCCGGGCACGGCGACAGCGGATGCATGTCCGCCGGAACCGGACAACGACGAGTGCCGGCAGTGATCCGCGGACCGGTGCGACATCGATGCTCCTGCAGCCGGTCCGAGAGCGAATCCGGCAATCACGACACCGATTTCACCTATTCATAGTTAATTTTTCGAAAATTTAGCGACATCTGGCAGGAAATGCAGCAAGGCGCCCGAGGCATTCGCGGGGTCCACTTTTCGATCCATCCGGCCGCGCCGCAGGTGGAGCACGGCACTCGTTGCGTTCGAGTGACCCATCCGTTGTTGCAACTCGTACAGTATTGCAGTGGCCCCTCGGCTCTTGTTGACGTGCCGCACGCGATGCAGGGCTCTGGCACGTCTTCGTAACGGTATCCGCCGCTACAGTCCGGACAGGTCGCCTTCATGCCCGCCCCCCAAATGCGTATTTCCCCCGAGAGTCGCGTCTAACGCGCGATCTCCCCGACGATACCCACGCTGCTACCCGTGACAAGGGACGATGTGACAAGGGACGATGTGACAAGGGACGATGTGACAAGGGACGATCTTGTCCACTGAGGCAGCAGAGGGGTGACAGCGCCGTGCACACTGCTCCCGAATGGCTGCCTGCCGAATGGAAATTGAAAACGTCGCGGACGGCGGCTGGTGTCGTGATTCGGAAGTTCGCCTGAGTTTTCAGCCCACTCCGGAGCGAACGTTCGAATCAAAGCGACACTGGCAACTCTATGATTCTAGTGCGTTGCCAGTGTCCTTTCGAATCCGAAGTTCGCTAAAAGAAGGCGCTGCGAGGTCGGGCGAACTTCGGATTCGGGTCACTTAGCCGGTTTTGGTAGCGGCAAGAACCGCCTCGGCATGCCCGGGGACCTTCACGTTGCGCCAGATCCGGACAATGCGGCCGCGCGCATCGATGAGAAACGTAACTCTAAAAACTCCAAGGAACTTCCTGCCATACATGGATTTTTCGCCCCAAGCCCCATAGGCCTCAAGCATCGCATGAGTCTCGTCCGAGACGAGCGGTATGGCGAGATCGTATTTTGCCTTGAACTTGTTCTGCGCCTTCACCGGATCGGCCGAGACGCCGAGAACGGCGGTTCCGGCGGTGGTGAACTCGTCAGCCAGTTTCGAGAAGGCCTGGGCCTCCCGGGTGCAGCCGGGGGTGTCCGCCTTAGGATAGAAATACAGGACCAGCTTGCGCCCGCGGAAGTCGGCCAGCGACACTTCGCCGCCGCCGTCGCGCGGCAAAGTGAATGATGGCGCCATGGCGCCTTCCGCCAGTTCTGTTGCCATGCGCCTTCCTTTCGTCGCTTTCCCGAGGCCAATGTACGTGTCACTGGTGTTCCGAATCCGACGTTCGCCTGACTTTGCAGCACGCTCTTAGCGAACTTCGGATTTCGAAAGGACACCAGCAACCTTATGAATCTACACCAGCAACCTTATGAATCTAGTGTGGTCCGGTTCAGAAGTTCTCTTGTTGGGACTCGCGGCAATGAAGAGAACTTCTGAACCACCGCACGAGCGTGCGGCTGCTGGCAGACGACGGCCATCGAGCGCGCGTTAGGCTCGGCCTGACAACACGCTCCGGGGACTTTTGTGTGCGACCCGCCACCTCTCTTGTCCGCGCCTAATGAGGCCCGAGGTTTGTGCGCGTTGCGGCGACACATCAGTCCCGTTACCAGTGGGATGGTAGACTAGCGTGGTGGATTTCGAGTTCCTGCCATTGTTGCGGCTGGCTCATTGCAGGAACTTTAAATCCAAAACTCGTAGAGTTGCTAGTGTCGTGATTCGGAAGTTCGCTCCGGAGCGGGCTGCAAACTCAAGCGAATTTCCGAATCACGACACTAGCGTTCCGCGCAGGTGCGAAGCATGCTTGGGCTGCGCCGCCGGATCGCCGGCAGCGCGGTCGAGTTGGCGCCCAAGCGGGCTCAGCGAAGCCAGGCGGGCTCAGCGAAAGAAGAAGGTTCGGTCTGAACACGACAGCACTCCAACATCTTGCGGCATTTGGAGAGCAAGTGCTGCGCAAGACCCGACGGTCCATCGGCCGCGTATCCGTGGCGGGGTGCGTTGCTGCATCGTGGCTGCGCGCGACCATGCGGCGTCGGCTGGTACGACGGATCGCCGCTGCGGCGGCCGTCCTGGTCACTGTCGTCGTCGTCGCGTTGGTCAGCCTTTCCTGGCGGCTGTCGCGCGGTCCGATCTCGCTCGATCTTGCAACGCCCTGGCTGGTCGAGGCCATCGAAGACAAGCTCGGTGGCCAGCAGCGGGTCCAGGTGGGCGGCACTCAGATCGAGCGCAGTGAGGGCGGTCGAACATCGCTGCGATTGCGCGACGTGGTCCTGCGCGATGGCGACGGCACGGTGGTGGCCAGCGCACCAAAGGTCGAGGTCGCGATCTCCGGCGCGGGTCTGCTGACGGGACATATACGCGCCGAACGGGTCAGCCTGGTCGGCGCCGAAGTGTCGGTTCGCGTCGAAACGGACGGCAAGGTCACTGTTTTTGCCGGCGGCGACAAACGGCCGATAGCGATCGCGGTGCCAAAGGTACCTCCCGCCGAGGTTGCAGCGGTACCGGCGGCGCCGGGCGTGAGCGCGGTAGAACCACCCGGGCCTGGGCTTCTTCAGACCGGGGCCGACGGCTTCGCCGCCATGCTCGCCTGGATCGACAGCCTTGGCCGGACGGGTCTGGACGGTCGCGAACTGACCGAGATCGGCTTGAAGAGCGGGACGCTGATCGTCGAAGACCAGCGCGAAGGCAGGCGTTGGACATTCGATAACATCGACGTCAGCCTCAGCCGGCCGCAGCCTGGGGGCGTGCAGTTCACGATCCAATCAAGCCAGACCGGCAGGCATTGGTCAATCAACGCATCGGCGACCCCGACGAAGGCAGACCGCCACAGGATCCGCGTCGAGGCGCTGCGCGTTCCGGCTAAGGACCTGCTGCTGGCACTTCGATTCGCGGAACTTCCAATCAAGGCCGACCTGCCGCTCTCGGTACGGTTGCAAACGGAGATCGGGCCGACGGGCGCGTTGGAGCTTCTTCAGGGCTCGATCATCGCGGAGACCGGAATGATCGGCGGCAACGACGCCGCCGACGGCACCATACCGGTTCAGCATGCTGCCATTAATTTCGAGTGGAACGCGTCGCGCCGCGCCCTCCTGGTCCCATTGCAGATGGCGCTGGCAGGAAACCGGTTCACGCTGCTGGCGCAGGTTGACGCTCCGGCGAAGCCTGGCGACCCTTGGCGGGTGCAACTGGGGGGCGGCAGCATGGTGCTGGCGGACGGCGGCAGACGCACGACTCCGCTGGTGCTCAACCGCGTTCAAGTGAACGCCCGGTTCGATCCTGCCAAGCGGCGGATTCACCTCGACAGGGGTGAACTCGGCAATTCCGAGACCTCCATCGCGCTCAGCGGCGGATTCGACTATTCGGGGTCGCCACGACTGATGCTGGGGCTCGCGGCGCGGCGCATGTCGCTCGCGACAATGAAGCAGTTGTGGCCGTCCTTCGTTTCGCCGAACGTGCGAAACTGGGTCATGGAACACGTCTCCGGGGCGACGATCGAGCGGGTTGATGTCGCCATCAATGCACCGATGGAGGTGCTTGGATCGGTCGGACCGCCAATTCCGGACGACGCCTTGTCCATCGCTGTGCTGACCAGCGGGAGCGTCCTCCGGCCGCTCGAGTCGCTTCCGGAGATTCGCGACGCCGACCTGAACGTGCGTGCGACCGGCCGTACCGCGACGGTCAAGCTTGGCCATGGCACCGTCACGATGCCCTCGGGCCGCAAGCTTACGATGTCCGACGGCGTGTTCACCGTTCCCGATACGCATGCGACGCCGACGATGTCGCACACGCAGTTCCGGATGGAGGGGACGGTCGCGGCTGCCGCCGAGCTGCTCGCCATGGAGCGGCTGCGTGCGGCTTCCGGGTCGCCGCTCGATCCCGCGACCAGCCGCGGCAACATCAACGCGCGGGTGACGCTGGGAATCCCATTGCTCAAGGATATCTCGCAGGCAGCGATCAGTTACGCGCTTGACGTGGACTTCAACAACTTCGCCGCCGATCGGATGATCATGGGCCAGCGCGTCGAGGCCGCGAGCTTGCGTCTCAGCGCCGACAACATGGGTTATCGCGTCAAGGGTGACGTCAAGATTGCGGGCGCGGCGGCCTCACTCGAATACCGCGTCCGTAGAGGCCAGACCGAGGATGAGATACGCTTGCAGGGCGTCCTCGACGATGCGACGCGCGACCGCCTCGGCCTTGACCTTGCCCCGGCGTTGACCGGGCCGGTTTCCATCAAGCTCGCCGGCCGGATCGGCGCAAACAGCAAAGAGGGGCGCTTCTCGGTTGAGGCCGACCTGACTCAGGCTCGGCTCGACGACCTGCTGCCGGGGCTGGTGAAGCCCCCCGCAAAGCCCGCACGGGCGACCTTTACGCTGGTGACCAGACCGGCGATGACGCGTTTGGAAGATCTGGTGTTCGATGGTTCCGGCTCGATCGTGCGCGGCAGCATCGTGGTCGACGGGTCTGGAAACGTCGTTTCCGCGAATTTTCCGGTGTTCAGCTTGTCCAGCGGGGACAAGATGTCGCTCAAGACCGAGCGGGGCAATAGCGGGGCCATGCTTGCGACCCTGCGCGGCGACGTTCTCGACGGGCGGCAGTTCATGAAAACGATCATGGCGGGCCGCCCTTCCGAAGACAAAGGCCACAAGGCCAAGCCCACCGATCTTGACCTCGACGCCAAGGTCGGCGCCATTGCGGGGCACCATGGAGAAGCATTGCGCGGCCTGGAGCTAAAGCTGTCGCGCCGCGACGGCCGGATCCGCAACTTTGCGCTCAAGGCCAATATTGGCCGCAACGCGACATTGATCGGTAGTCTTCGGCCGCGCAGTTCCGGACGCCAGGGCCTCCATCTGGAAACCGACGATGCCGGAGCGTTATTCCGGTTCACCGACACTTACTCGCGGATCACGGGTGGCCGCATGACGGTGACCATGGATCCGCCGTCCTCGGACCCCGCACCGAAGCAAGGGATCCTGAACATCGAGAACTTTGCTGTCCGAGGCGAGGCAACGCTCGATCGTATCGTCGCCGGCGCCGCATCCGGGCCGGGGTCCGGTGTCGAGTTCACCGCCATGCGTGTCGACTTCACGCGTACGCCCGGGCACTTGTCGATCCGGGACGGCGTGGTGCGCGGCCCTGTGATCGGCGCCACCATCGATGGTGCAATCGATTATCGGCGGGACGAGGTGCGAATGCGCGGAACATTCGTCCCGCTGTTCGGGCTCAACAACATGTTCGGCCGCCTGCCGATCGTCGGGCTGTTCCTTGGCGGCGGCAGCAATGAGGGGCTGGTCGGGATCACCTATGAGGTGGTCGGGCCGCTGAGCGCTCCGCTGCTTCGGGTGAATCCGATCTCGGCGGTGGCACCGGGGTTCATTCGCAAGTTCTTCGAATTTCCCAGCACCACTGGGCCGAGCCGCCCGCCTGCTGCCTTCGACTCCACGCGCTGACACGACGTCGGGATGGATAGCTTGCTTAGCGCGTCGTACTGTTGACGGGGGCGCGGTGAAATCCGGTAAGGTCCCGCTGGGAGGACGCCCGGATGTTCACGGCCACCAAGGACAAGGCTCTGCTCACCACGACGACCGGCGCGCTACCGCGGCCGAGCTGGTACACGGAAAATCTGCGAGGGATACCCCTGTCGCAAGGATTTTCGCGGCTCGCCTATCGCGAGCAGCATTTCGACTGCCTTGCCTGTCACGTAGCGGCGCAGCATCGCGCGGGCATCGACATTATGGTCGACGGAGACACGCGCCTCGATGATGACGTCGCCGGGCGAAGCTGGGTGAGCTACGCCACCGAGCGCATGGAGGGCATCGGCGCGCCGCGGGTGGAGGTGCCGCCGGCGGGATTCATGGCCGACAAGGGACCCGGCGACCTGATGTGGGAGGTGATCGAGACCCGCATGACGCCGCCGGTCGTCGGCAAGATCGGCGCGACCGCGTTGCAGCTCGACCGCGCCTACAAGGCGGTCGCGCCGATGACCGACCGGCCGGTGAAGATCGGCACGATCTCGGCCCAGATCCTGGCGCTGATGCTCACCGACGAGCACTATGACGACCGGCTACAATTGCTGATGGACATGTCGGCGGCGCTGAACCGCGAATATCATGCGCTCGCGGACGCAGGCGCACCGATCGTCCAGATTGAAGAACCGGCGATCCATCAGGTGATCGCAGACCGCAATGCGCCGATCAAGCCGGCGCAATGGGTCGAGGCCTTCAACCGCGAGGTCCAGGGCTTGCGCGGCAAATGCGAGGTGTGGTGTCACACCTGCTGGGGCTCGCCGGCGGCGCAGCGTGTGGCCAGCCGCGACCAGTCTTACAAGAACGCTTTGCCCTATTTCGATCAGCTCGATGTCGACGTGATCACTGTTGAGGGCGCGTTCAACCGCGGTATGGACATCGAGCACTTCGGGTCGATGATCTCGAAGGACAAGAAGATCGCGCTCGGCGTCATCAGCCACCGTACGCTGCAGGTCGAACGTCCAGAGGAGGTCGCCGACCTGATCCGGCGCGCGTTGAAATACATCGAACCGGAACGGCTGATCCTGACCAGCGACTGCGGCTTCGGTCGGCAGTCGATGAGCCGGATGCACGCGCTCTACAAGATGGTCGCGCTCACGCGTGGGACCAACATCGTGCGGCGGGAGCTCGGGCTGCCGGAGGTGTACATCCCGGCGGCCGATGCCAGGCTGTCGATGGTGCCAATGCCTCTCGACCGTCATCCTGAGGTGCTCGACGGCGAAGCCGCCGAGCCTCGAAGGATGGACGGCCACAGAATGCGCCGTCGCCCTTCGAGGGCCGCGCTTCGCGCGGCCACCTCAGGATGACGGGGACAGAGAATTCACCGCGGCTTTAGCAGCACATGCCGCTTGCGGCCGAACGAGAGCTTGATCACGTCTTGAGGCATTAGGTTCCGCTGGGTCAACATCATTCCCTCGTCAGCCACGACGATGTCGTTGACGAAGAGACTGCCATCTCTAATCCGTCGACGGGCCTCGCTCGTCGTAGGAACAAGCCTGGCGCGTACGAACGCGTGGAGCACACCTAAACCCTGATTTAGTTCGGTCCAGAAAACATCTACACTGGGCAAGTTTTCGGCGAGCACGCCCTCTTCAAACGTGCGGCGTGCTGTTCTAGCGACTTCATTGGCGAGCCAGTCTCCATGCAATAGCCTTGTCGCCTCAGTGGCGAGCACTTTTTTCGCCTCGTTGATCTCGTGTCCGCGTAAGGTGGCCAAGCGGCTGATCTCGTCGAGCGGCAGCACCGTGAACAGCTTCAGGAAGCGTGCGACGTCGCCGTCCTCGGTATTACGCCAGTACTGCCAGTAGTCGTATGGACTTAGCATGTCGGCATTAAGCCAGATCGCGCCGGCCGCAGTCTTGCCCATCTTCGCGCCGGACGACGTGGTGATCAGCGGCGAAGTCAAAGCAAACAACTTTGCGCCGACCATCCGTCTGCCGAGTTCAATACCGTTGACGATGTTACCCCATTGGTCCGACCCGCCCATTTGCAGCACGCAGCCAAAGCGCTTGTGCAGTTCGACGAAATCGTAGGCCTGCAGCACCATGTAGTTGAATTCCAGGAACGACAATTCCTGCTGGCGCTCGAGCCGCAGCTTTACGGAGTCGAATGACAGCATTCGATTGATCGAAAAATGCCGCCCGACGTCGCGCAGGAAGTCAACATAGCTAAGGTGGTTCAGCCAGTCGGCATTGTTGGCCATGATTGCTTTGGCCATCGGTCGCCGGTTGAACGGCATGATGTCATTTCGGAAACCGTCCCCGAAGTCGAGGAACTGCGAAAACACTCGTTTGATGCTAGATAGGTTTGCATCGATGTCGTCGTCAGTCAGCAGCCTCCGGCTTTCGTCCTTGCCGGACGGATCGCCGACGCGCGTCGTGCCGCCACCCATCAGGGCGATCGGCCGGTGGCCGGTCTGCTGCAGCCAGTAGAGCATCATGATCGGCAACAGCGAGCCGATATGCAGCGAGGGCGCGGTGCAGTCGAAGCCGATATAGGCCGTCAGGCGCCCGGACACTGCCAAGGCGTCGAGCGCCTCTGGCTCCGAGACCTGGTGGATGAAGCCACGGTCCGCCAGAACTTGCAGAAAATCGGACTTGTACGCGCTCATCGTATTCAGACTGGCCTGTCGCCGAAATCGCGCCGGTGGTGTAACAGGTTCGCGGGATTCAACAAGGGAGCAAGGTGTGGCAATTCTGCGGGCGATCGGGCTGATGAGCGGCACCTCGCTCGACGGCGTCGATGTGGCCATGATCGAGACCAATGGTGAGATCGTCGCCGCATTCGGGCCCACAGCCTACCGCCCCTATGCCGACGATGAGCGCGAACTGCTGCTGCAGGCGCTCGTAGCCGGCAAGTCCCTAAGCAGCCGTACCGAACGGCCCGGAATCCTTGGCGAGGCCGAGGCTTTCGTCACCCGTGTCCACGCCGAGACGGTATTAGCCTTCTTGGAGGACAACGGCATCGATCGGGACTCGGTTGATGTGGTCGGCTTTCACGGCCAGACCGTCCTGCACAAGCCGGAAGCGCACCTGACCGTCCAGATCGGGGATGGGCCGGCGCTGGCGGAGCGCCTCGCTCGTCCGGTTGTCTACGATTTCCGGGCCGCCGATGTGGCGGCCGGCGGACAGGGCGCGCCGCTGGTGCCGGTCTATCATCAGGCGCTGGCGCGCGGGCTTGACCGGCCGCGGCCGGTCGTGGTGCTCAATGTCGGCGGGGTCGCCAATATCACCTATGTCGACGGAGGGCCGCCGATCGCCTGCGATACCGGGCCGGGCAACGCGCTGCTCGACGATTTTATGCGGGCGCGCACCGGGGCACCGCTCGACCGCAACGGCGATCAGGCGGCCCGGGGCAAAGTCGACGAAGGCTTCGTCGCCCGCGTGCTCGATCATCCGTTCTTCCGCGCACCCTGTCCGAAGTCGCTGGACCGCAACGCTTTTGCCTTCGCCAATCTCGGATTGCCGGAATTCTCCGTGGCGGACGGGGCGGCGACCTTGTCGGCGCTGACGGCCGCCTCGGTGGCGTGCGTGGTGCCGCATCTGCCGCAGGCTCCGCGGGCCTGGATCGTGTGCGGAGGCGGCGCGCGCAATCCGACCCTGATGCGGATGCTGGCCGAGCGGCTTGCTCCGGCGTCGGTAGCAACCGCGGATGCGGTCGGTTGGTCGGCCGACTCGATCGAAGCGCAGGCGTTCGCCTATCTCGCCGCGCGCACTCTGCGCGGCCTGCCGCTCACCTTCCCGACCACCACGGGGGTTCCGGCCCCGATGCCGGGTGGGGTTGTCGCCAGGCCGACGCCGGCCGCAAGCCCGCAGCCGCAAAACCGTAAAGCGGGCTGATTAGGCCGCGCCGGCCTTGCGACCGCCGTTGCTCCCCAGCCGCTTGTCGAGATAGGCGCCGATCGATTGCATCAACGGCTCGACCTTGCCTTCGAAGAAGTGGTTGGCGCCCGGGATGATCTTCTGCTCAATCACGATGCCCTTCTGCGTCTTGAGCTTGTCGACGAGTGTCGTCACGTCCTTGTGCGGCGCAACGATGTCCTTGTCGCCATGCACGATCAGCCCGGATGATGGGCAGGGGGCGAGGAACGAGAAGTCGTAGCGGTTCGCCTCCGGGGCGACCGAGATGAAGCCCTCGATCTCGGGACGGCGCATCAGCAGCTGCATGCCGATCCAGGCGCCGAATGAAAACCCGGCGATCCAGCAGGAACGCGCCTCCTGGTTGATCGACTGCGCCCAGTCGAGTGCCGACGCGGCATCCGACAGTTCACCGGTGCCGTGATCGAACGAGCCCTGGCTGCGGCCGACGCCGCGGAAATTGAAACGCAGGACGGAGAAATTCCGATGCGCGAAGGCGTAGTAGAGCTGGTACACGATCTGATGGTTCATCGTGCCGCCGAACTGCGGATGCGGATGCAGCACGATGCCGATCGGCGCATTGCGCTGCCGTGCCGGGTGGTAGCGGCCTTCGATGCGGCCGGCTGGGCCGGTGAAGATGACTTCAGGCATAGGAGCTTGACCTCGACGCAGACATGACGCCCCGGTGAAGCCGTGGCGAGGAGTACGGGAGCGGCGCGCTTGAGGGCAACAGCAGGCGCACGTAACTCTTTGAAACCATTCTGAATTCGGAAGGCGCCGCAAGACCTTGCCGCGCGCGGTATCAGGCGGCGCGATGGCGTTTTTAGCACGATCCAGGGATCGAAAAACAAGTTAATGTGAGGCGCGCCGAGATCAAGTGGCGCGCTGAACCACCACATGAGACGCGAGCAGGCTTGATAGGGTCGATCATGGCTCAGCGGGTGTATCTCGATTGGAATGCCACGGCGCCGCTCCGCCCGGAGGCGCGGGCCGCGATGCTGGCCGCGCTCGATCTGACCGGCAATCCGTCGTCGGTCCATGCCGAAGGCCGGGTGGCGCGTCAGGTGATTGAGAAGGCACGTGAATCCGTCGCGGCACTGGTTGGCGGCGACGCCCGCTGCGTGGCCTTCGCGTCAGGCGGGACGGAAGCGAACATGCTTGCGCTCAGTTCCGGTGTCGGGGTGCCCGGCGCGCCGCGGCGCGATCGGCTGCTGGTCTCGGGGATCGAGCATCCGTCGGTGCTGGCAGGCGGCCGTTTCGCCGCGGACATGGTGGAGCAAATCGCCGTAACTACCGATGGATACGTGGATTTGTCAGCGCTGGTCGAACGGCTTGCGACGCTCGCGGACGAAGGCGTCCAGGCGCCGCTGGTGTCGCTGATGCTGGCCAACAACGAGACCGGGGTGATCCAGCCGGCCGCCGAAGCGGCTGCCGTGGTGCATGCGGCGGGCGGCCTCCTGCATGTGGATGCGGTCCAGGGAGCTGGGAGGATTCCGATTGATATCAATGCGTTGTCAGCCGATCTTCTGACAATTTCTGCGCATAAGATCGGCGGCCCAAAGGGCGTCGGTGCGCTGATCCGACGGCATCGGGATATCGACATCGACCCCTTGATCAAGGGCGGCGGCCAGGAACAGCGGCTGCGGGCGGGTACCGAGAACGTCGCCGGGATCGCTGGGTTCGGGGCCGCGGCGGTAGCAGCCCACCGCGATCTGGAGCACGGCCTCGGGCACATCGGCGCGCTTCGCGACCGCATCGAGCACAATCTCTCCGCGGCATTCCCCGATATCGCGATCTTCGGGGCCGGTTCAACGCGGATTCCCAATACCACCCTGTTCGCGGCTTCCGGCGTGAAGGCGGAAACCGCCGTGATCGCCCTCGATCTGGAAGGCGTGGCGGTATCCTCCGGGGCGGCCTGCTCGTCGGGCAAGGTGGCGCCATCGCATGTGCTTGCGGCCATGGGCGTGGCCGCGGAACTCGCCCGCGGGGCGATCCGGATCAGCCTTGGTCCAACGACGAAGGAATCGGACGTAGAATTCTTCCAAAACGCTTGGAATAAGGTGCTAAGGCCATTACTTAAAGAGACACGGACGATAGCCGCGTGAGCAGCCTGGAGGGATGACCGCCGAGCAAGCCACGACGACCATAACCGACTGATCCAACCCGCGGTCCTTGAAACCGCGTGCGGAGGGAAGAATGCCGGCCGTACATGAGACCGTCGAGAAGGTCCGCCTCATCGACGTCGACCAGTACAAGTACGGATTCGAGACGCTGATCGAATCCGAGAAGGCCCCCAAGGGCCTGAGCGAAGACACCGTCCGTTTTATTTCGGCGAAGAAGGACGAGCCCGTCTGGATGCTCGAATGGCGGCTGCAGGCCTATCGCCGCTGGCTGACCATGACCGAGCCAAGCTGGGCGCGCGTCGAGTACCCGAAGATCGACTACCAGAACATCTACTACTACTCCGCGCCGACGAATTTCGTCGCGCCGAAGTCGCTCGACGAGGTCGACCCGGAGATCCTGCGTACCTATGAGAAGCTCGGCATTCCGCTGCGCGAGCAGAAGATCCTGGCCGGCGTCGTCGGCGAGGACACGGACGGCGAGTCCAACGGCAACGGCTATGGCCGCGTCGCCGTCGATGCCGTGTTCGACTCCGTTTCGGTCGCCACCACCTTCAAGGAAGAGCTGAAGAAGGCCGGCGTGATCTTCATGCCGATCTCGGAGGCGCTGCGCGAGCATCCCGAGCTGGTGAAGCAGTATCTCGGCACGGTGGTGCCCTATACCGATAACTTCTTCGCCACGCTCAACTCGGCGGTTTTCTCGGATGGTTCCTTCGTCTACGTGCCGCCGGGCGTGCGCTGCCCGATGGAGCTGTCGACCTACTTCCGCATCAACGAGAAGAACACCGGCCAGTTCGAGCGAACCCTGATCATCGCCGACAAGGGCTCCTACGTGAGCTACCTGGAAGGCTGCACCGCGCCGATGCGCGACGAGAACCAGTTGCACGCCGCGGTGGTCGAGCTGATCGCGCTCGACGACGCCGAGATCAAATATTCGACGGTGCAGAACTGGTACCCGGGCGACGCCGAAGGCAAGGGCGGCATCTTCAACTTCGTCACCAAGCGCGGTGACTGCCGCGGCAAGAATTCCAAGATTTCCTGGACCCAGGTCGAGACCGGCTCGGCGATCACCTGGAAGTATCCGAGCTGCATCCTGCGCGGCGACAATTCGCGCGGCGAGTTCTATTCGATCGCCATCTCCAACGGCCGCCAGCAGGTCGACAGCGGCACCAAGATGCTGCATCTTGGCAAGAACACGACCAGCCGGATCATCTCCAAGGGCATTGCCGCCGGCAAATCCAACAACACCTATCGCGGCCTCGTCTCGGCGCATCGCCGGGCGAAGAACGCGCGCAACTTCACCAACTGCGACTCGCTACTGATCGGTGACAAGTGCGGTGCCCACACCGTGCCCTACATCGAGGCAAAGACCGCGACGGCCGTGTTCGAGCACGAGGCCACCACCTCGAAGATTTCCGAGGACACGCTGTTCTACTGCCGGCAGCGCGGAATGTCCGCGGAAGAGGCGACCGCGCTGGTGGTCAACGGCTTCGTCAAGGACGTGCTGCAGCAGCTGCCGATGGAGTTCGCAGTCGAGGCGCAGAAGCTGATCTCAATCAGCCTGGAGGGGAGCGTCGGCTGAGCCGCCACACACGCGGTCCTCATTCTGAGGAGGCGCGAAAGCGCCGTCTCGAAGGATGGGCCCCGAATACCGAATTTGCCGCCATCCTTCGAGACGCTGGCTTCGCCCGCTCCTCAGGATGAGGTCCGAGAGAAAAGACGATGAGCCAGCTCGAAAATCCGATCGTCAACATCGCCGACGTCACGATGATGGATCGCGGCCATGGCGAGGCATTTGCGGTGAAGTGGGGCCGCGTCGGGCCGCAGCTTGGTCTGTCCGCCCTGGGCTGCGCGGTGCACGTGGTGCTGCCGGGCAAGAAGGCGTTCCCATTCCACCGCCACCACGTGGTGGACGAGCTGTTCTTCATCCTGTCGGGCGAGGGGCAGTACCGCTGGGGCGACAAGACGTTCCCGCTGAAGGCCGGCGATCTCGTCGGCGCGCCGGCCGGCACCGAGGGCCACCAGATCATCAATTCCGGCTCCGGCGAGCTGCGCTATCTCGGCATCTCGAGCGCGACGGGGACCGAGGTCGTCGAGTATCCCGACTCCGGCAAGATCGGCGTCGTGGCCGGCGTGAAGAACGGCGACTTCATGTCGGCCACCTATCGCGGCATGGGGCGCATGAGCAAGGCCGACTACTGGGATGGCGAGGACAGCAAAGGCTAGGCCATGAGCGACCAGTACTGGTTCAAACCGAAAGTCTTCGGCTATGGCGCCAGCCCGACGACATGGGAAGGCTGGGCTGTCGTAGCCGGCTACTGCGCAGTCGTCACGATTGTCACGCTGGCGGCGCTGATCATTGTGGAACCGGGAACAGTTTCGGCGTCGGTGCAGTGGCTGATGTGGCTCGTTTGGCTGGCCGTGGTGGCGATCGCGACGGCTGTGCTCACCGTCGTCAGCAAGCGCCGCACCGACGGCGAATGGCGCTGGCGCTGGGGCCGGCGGGCGGATGCGATGTCGAGGGGCGGTCCGATGTGAGTGTCATCCCGGCCGGAGCGGCAAAGCCGCGAAGAGCCGGGACCATGTCACCCGGCGGTGGTACATGGGTCCCGGGTCGCGCCCGCTTCGCGGGCTTGCCCGGGATGACAACGGAGATGTTGAGCGTAGGCGATTGAAGGAACGAAAAGTGCCGATGCTTGAAATCAAGAACCTGCACGTCGAAATCGACGGCAAGACGATCCTCAACGGACTCGACCTGTCGGTGGGGAAGGGCGAGGTGCATGCGATCATGGGCCCGAACGGCTCGGGCAAGTCGACGCTCGCCTATGTGCTCGCTGGCAAGGACGCCTACGAGGTGACCGAGGGCGAGGTGCTGCTCGACGGCGAGAGCATCCTCGACATGGAGCCGGACGAACGCGCCGCCCGCGGCCTGTTCCTCGCCTTCCAGTATCCATTGGAAATCCCGGGCGTCGCGACCGTCAACTTCCTGCGCACGGCGCTCAACGCGCAGCGCAAGAAGCGCGGCGAGGCGGAGCTGACGATCCCCGAATTCCAGAAGCGGCTGACCGAGACCGCCGGCACGCTCGGGATCGACCGGGAGATGCTGCGCCGCGCGGTCAACGTCGGCTTCTCCGGTGGCGAGAAGAAGCGCAACGAGATCCTGCAGATGGCGATGCTGCAACCGCGGCTCGCCGTGCTCGACGAGACGGATTCGGGCCTCGACATCGACGCGCTGAAGATTGTCGCCGACGGCGTCAACCGGCTGCGCTCGCCGGACCGTGCGATGGTGGTGATCACCCACTATCAGCGGCTGCTCAACTACATCGTGCCGGACGTGGTGCACGTGCTCTCGCGCGGCCGCATCGTGCGCACCGGCGGCAAGGAGCTGGCGCTGGAGCTGGAGGCGCAGGGATACAAGCAGTACCAGGAGGAGATGGCGTGAGCATGGAAGCACGACCTCTCCGCCGTCATGCCCGGCCTTGTGCCGGGCATCCACGCCTTTCTTTGGCGTCACGAAAGACGTGGATGGCCGGGACAAGCCCGGCCATGACGCCGAGTGAATGGATGGTTTGATGAACGCTGAAGTGCGCCAGATGAAAACCGCTGCCGAGCTTTCGCTCGCGGCCGAGTGGGAGCAGGCCAAGACCAGCCTGCCCGGGCCCGCCGCGTTGCGCGAACGCGCGTTCCGGCGCTTCGAGGCGCAGGGGCTGCCGCACCGCCGCGTCGAGGAGTGGAAGTACACCGACCTGCGCGCGCTGATGCGTGACGCCAAGCCGCTGGCCGCACCACCCGATGCCGCCGCGCTCGCGCGCGCACGGACGGCGGGCAGCGTGCTCGACGACGTTGCCTGCCGCCGCATCGTGTTTGTCGACGGCGTTTTCGTTGCCGAGTTTTCCGATCTTGCCGGCCTGGAGAAGGGCCTCACCATCCACCCGATGGCGCAGGCGTTGGCCGCCGGCGACCCGCTGATTGATGCGCATCTCGGCAAGGTGGTCCCGACAGACGGCAACCCGGCGGTGGCGCTCAACACCGCCTTCATGGGCGACGGGGCGCTGATCCATCTTGCCCCGGGCGCGAGCATCGACCGGCCGCTCAATCTCGTCTTCTTCATCGCCGGCGACAAGCCCGCCGCGATATTCACGCGCTCGCTCGTGGTCGTCGGAAAGGGCGCGCGGGCGATGGTGGTCGAGACGCACGAGGTGGCTGGCGGCTCCGATTGCCAGGTCAACGCCGCGCTGGAGCTGGTGGTCGGCGACGAAGCGCACGTCGATCACGTCAAGATCATCGGCGAGGGGGCGAACGCGCTGCACGTCTCGACGCTGATGGCCAAGGTCGGCGCGCATGCGCGCTTCAACGATTTTTCCTTCATCTTCGGCGGCGCGGTGATCCGCAACCAGCTCTATCTGCATTTCCATGGCAACGAGACGGTCGCCGGCATCCGCGGCGTCAACTTGCTGAAGGATAAGCAGCACGCCGACACCACGATGGTCGTCGACCACAATTCGCTCGGGTGCCAGAGCCGGGAACTGTTCAAGTCGGTGCTTGACGGCGAGAGCCGCGGCGTGTTCCAGGGCAAGATCATCGTGCGCCCGCATGCGCAACAGACCGACGGCAAGATGATGACGCAGGCGCTGCTGTTGTCGGAGAACGCCGAGGCCGACAACAAGC
The DNA here is from genome assembly GCA_009377755.1 of Hyphomicrobiales bacterium. Lineage (GTDB taxonomy): Bacteria > Pseudomonadota > Alphaproteobacteria > Rhizobiales > Xanthobacteraceae > WHTM01. The sequence continues at coordinate 114,186 of WHTM01000012.1, forward strand.
CGGAGCTGGAAATCTTCGCCGACGACGTGCAGTGCGGGCACGGCGCGACCGCCGGCGATCTCGACGAGGATTTGTTGTTCTATCTTCGCGCGCGCGGCATCCCGGCGAAGGAGGCCGAGGCGTTGCTGATCCAGGCGTTTATCGGCGAGGCGGTGGAAGGCATCGAGCACGCGCGGCTGCGCGAGGTGCTGATGGATGTGGCGGTGAGGTGGTTGAAGGAACGGGAGTGATTGCGTGTCCCGGGCGCAGCGCGCCATGAAATGGTGCGCTGCAGACCCGGGACCGTTACGAACTCGGAATTGGAACGGTCCCGGATCAGCAGTGCAGCGTTGCACGCTGCACTGCGTCCGGGACACGAGGTGAGAGAAAGATGCACCCGGCAGTGACCAACGGCGCCTATGACGTGAGCCGCATCCGCGCGGACTTTCCCGCGCTGGCGATGCAGGTCTATGGCAAGCCGCTGGTCTATCTCGACAACGCCGCGT
>WHTM01000013.1 GCA_009377755.1 Hyphomicrobiales bacterium
CTCATATCTTCCAACCCAGATGCGGATCAGGGTGCGCGAAACGTCGTGGCGTTTGGCCAGACCATGCAGCGTCTCGCCGGCGATGAACTCCTGCGCGACCTGGCGTTTGAACTGAATGCTGTGACTGCGGTGCTTTGCCATGGGCTTTCACTCTTCGAAAACCCGGCAAGCCTGGTCAATTCCTCAATCCGATCCGTCCACCCTCAGGGGCGCACTCCAACTCGACGCGCATGTTGCCAGCGCATCGACCTCCCCCTTTCAGGGGAGGTACTGTGCGGCGAGCGCGTTGCCACCGTCACACCTCCACCGCCGTCGCATCATACGTGTACAGCCATTCCATCCGCTCGCGCACGCGCTCCTGCTGCCACTCCTGCGCCACCGACAAGGCGATCGTGTCCCGCTCGGCGAGCTTGTGGTTGAACACGCTCGTGCGGTTCTCGGCAGCCTTGCGCACTACCGCCGCGGTCCGCTCCTTGCGCGCGTCCTCGTAGCGGGCGAAGCCCGTGGCGTAGTCGCTCGCATATTTCGTCAGGCAGGCGGCGAGCACATAGCCGTCCTCGATCGCCATGACGGCGCCTTGCCCAAGGAACGGCAGCGTCGGATGGCAGGCGTCGCCGACGAGCGTCACGTGGCCTTCGCTCCAGCGCGCCATTGGAGGCCGCACCATCAGCGCCCATTTGTACGGCAGGTCGAGATTCTCGATGATCGCCTGCACGTCGGCATGCCAGCCGCGGAAGTCGTTGGCGAGCTCTTCGGTCGTACCGGCGACGGTCCAGGATTCGACCCGCCAGTCGTCGCGCTCCACCATACCGACGAAGTTCAACAACTCGCCGCGGCGGACGGGATAGTGCAGCACATGGCCGTGCGGCCCGAGCCAGTTGGTTCCCGACGCGCGCGAGACGCTTGCCGGCAGGCGATCGAACGGCACCAGGCCGCGCCAGGCGACACAGCCGGTGAACTCCGGCGCGTCAAGGCCGAACAGGCTGGCGCGGACGTTCGAGTGAATGCCGTCGGCGCCGATTACGATCGCGGCCGACACCGTCTCGCCGTCCGCGAACCGGACCTCGACCTGGTCGCCTGTCTGCGTGATGGCAGCACACCGTTTGCCGAGGTGCAGTCCGTCCGGCTTCAGGCTGCGGACGGCGTCGGCGAGGATGTCGTGCAGATCGCGGCGATGGAGCATCAGATGCGGAGTGCCGTGGCGCTCGACCGCTGCGGCGCCCAGCTCGAACCAGTTCCAGGTCTCGCCGGTGTTCCAAAGGCGGATTTCGCGGTGCGAGGGCGCAAACTGGATACGCTCGAGCGCATCCTTGAGGCCGAGCGCATGCAGCACGCGCGTGCCGTTGGGGCCCATCTGCACGCCGGCACCGACTTCGCGCAATTCGTCCGACTGCTCGTAAACGTCGACGTCGAGGCCCTGCCGCAGCAGCGCCAGCGCGGCGGTGAGCCCGCCGATGCCGCCGCCGATGATGACGATGTTGGGCACCGCAGTCATTACACCACGTCGCCACGGGCGAACGCCGCCGCTTCGCGGAGCGCGGCGATGTTGGCGGCGTAGGCGGAGGGGCCACCCTTGAACACCGCAGAGCCCGCGACCAGCACATTGGCGCCGGCGGCGGCGACCGTGCCCGCATGCTCCGGCGTGATTCCACCATCGACCTCGATGTCGATGTCGCGCCCAGCGGTCATCGCCGCCAGCCGTGCGATTTTTTCCGCCGCGGCCGGAATGAACTGCTGCCCGCCGAAGCCGGGATTGACCGACATGACCAGGATGAGATCGACCAGGTCGAGCACGTGCTCGATGGCGGATTCCGGCGTCGCCGGATTGAGCGAGACGCCGGCCTTCTTGCCGAGCGCATGGATCACCTGCAGCGAGCGGTGCAGGTGCGGCCCGGCCTCCACGTGCACGGTGATGATGTCGGAGCCGGCATTGGCGAACGCCTCCAGGTAGGGATCGCACGGCGCGATCATCAGGTGCACGTCGAGGGTTTTGTTCGTGTACGGGCGAAGCGCCTTCACCACGTCGGGGCCGATGGTGATGTTGGGGACGAAGTGCCCATCCATCACGTCGACGTGCATCCAGTCGGCGCCGGCCGCCTCGACCGCGCGGATTTCAGCGCCGAGCTTGGCGAAGTCGGACGCGAGCAGCGATGGGGCGATGGCAAGCGGGCGGCGCATGGGTGCCTCATGTTCGCGGTTCGCGTAACATGACGGCGGAACCGGAGCAATCGGCGAACCTCATGCCAAAAACTGACGTCCTCGTCCTCGGCGCCGGCATTGTCGGCACCTCGGTGGCGGTGCACCTCGCCCAGCGCGGGCTCAAGGTCATTCTGGTTGACCGGCAGGGGCCGGGCGAGGGGACATCCTACGGCAATGCCGGAATCCTCGAAGGCAACACGGTGTTCCCGCCGGCCTTTCCGTCCGATTTTGGGGCGCTGATGCGGATCGCGCTCAAACGGTCGACGGTCGCCAACTATCATCTCTCGTTCCTGCCGCGGGTGGCGCCCTGGCTGATGGCGTTCCGCGCCGCCTCGCAGCCGGAGCGTCTGGTCGAAACGGCGCATGTCATGCGGCCGTTGTTTGCCCGCGCGGTGGCCGAGCACGAGGCGCTTGCGGCGGCGTCGGGCGCCGAGCCGCATCTGCGCAAGACCGGATGGCTGAAGCTCTACCGCAGCGCAGCTTCCCTGGCGGCGCTCAAGCCGGAATTCGATCTCGCCGCATCGTTCGGGATTGCCATCAATCCGCTGAACGTGGCCGATGCCCTGGCGCTCGAACCCTCGCTTGCGCCGGTTTTCCGGCGTGCCATGTTCTGGCCGGGGGCAGCCAGCATTGACAATCCGTTGGCGCTCACGCGCGCGTACGCGGCGCACTATGCCGCACTCGGCGGTGCAACCGTCAGCGGCGACGCGCGCACCCTGCGTCGTGCGGGACAAACGTGGGTGGTCGACTCCGCCGAAGGATCGATCAAAGCGGAGCAGGCGGTGGTGGCGCTCGGGCCCTGGGCGCCGGACGTGCTCGGCCCGCTCGGCATCCGGCTGCCGTTTGGCATCAAGCGCGGCTATCACCTGCACTATCGCGCGGAGGGCAATGCCGGGCTGACGCGTCCCGTGCTCGACGCCGACGTCGGCTATTGTCTGGGGCCGATGCAGCAGGGCATCCGGCTCACCACCGGCGCCGAGTTCGCCGCGCGCGATGCGGCGCCGACGCCGGTCCAGTTCGGCCGGCTGATGCCGTTCGCCAAGGCGCTATTTCCGCTCGGCGAACCGGTGGAATCGCAGCCGTGGCTCGGCTGCCGTCCGTGCTTCCCCGATTCCCGGCCGGTGATCGGGAAAGCGCGCAACCATCCGGGTCTGTGGCTGACGATAGGCCACGCCCATTGGGGCCTCACCCTCGGCCCCGCGACCGGGCGGCTGATCGCCGAGATGCTGACCGGGGCGACGCTGTTCTGCGATCCGGCACCGTATCGGGCGGAGCGATTTGACTGAATTACTGCTCGAACTTGTCCCTCCAACTCGGCAGCGCGCCGGGGAAGGGGAGCGCGGTCGCCTCGTACACCCCGCGCGCCACCGCGCGCGCCAAAACATTGGCGGCGAGTGTGCCGAGTTCGGTGAAGCTGTGCAGTGGATCGGCGAGCGGCTGTTTCCCGGTGGCGGCGGCGAACACCGCATCGCCGTCGAGCGGTGTGTGCACCGGATAGACAGCGCGGGCTACGCCGGTCTGCGCCATCACGGCCAGCCGGTTCGCCTGCGCCTTGCTGAGAATAGCGTCGGTGGCGACAACGGCGATCGTCGTGCTCGCCGCGAGCGCGCCTTTGGTGCGCGGCGCCAACGCGCCGTCTGGCATCGTAGCCGGCAGGCCGCGCCCGCCGAATTCGCTGCCCTGCTCGAACGGCGCCGCCCAGAAATGCGGTCCGCCGCCGACGGTGACGCTGCCGGCGGCATTGACCGCAGCAATGGCCCCGACCGTGATCCCGCCCGGCGTCATCGCTGACGCGGAGCCGACGCCGCCCTTAAGGTTGGCGGTTGTCGCGCCGAGGCCGGCGCCGACGCTACCGAGCGCGAACGCCGCACCGGCGCTGGCCGCCGCCACGTAACCGAGCTCACGGTACGGCGGATAGCGGCCCCAATCCTTGTTTCCGCCATTGAGCAGGTCGAACAGGATCGCCGCCGGCACGATCGGCACACGTGCCGAGCGCACCTGGAATCCACGGCCCTGCTCACGCATCCACGCCTGCACGCCGGAGGCGGAATCGAGGCCGAAAGCGGAGCCGCCCGACAGCGCGATCGCATCGATACCGGAGACCGTCTGCGCCGGATCGAGCAGCGCGGTCTCGCGGGTGCCCGGCCCGCCGCCGCGTACGTCGACACTCCCCACCGCCGGCTCTTCGAACAGCACGACCGTGACGCCGGAGGCGAGCAACGGGTCGGCGGCTTGGCCGACCAGTACGCCGGCGACATCGGTGATCAGGTTGCGCATGGTCACTTGTTATCACATCCGGGCGAGACCCGCCGGTTCCGCTTGCATTCGCCCTGCGCCGCGTCGCATATCCGCGCCATGCCCGATGTCACCTTTGCCGCGGCCTTGGTTGCTGGAATCGTCAGCTTCCTGTCGCCCTGTGTGTTGCCGCTGGTGCCGCCCTATCTGGTCTACCTCACCGGTACCTCGATCGAGCACCTCGCCGAAGACGAGCCGGAGCCGCGCGTCAAGCGCGAGACCGTCGGCGCGGCGATGCTGTTCGTGCTCGGCTTCTCAACGATTTTCGTCGCGCTCGGCGCCAGTGCCAGCGTGATCGGCGGTCTACTGCTGGCCTGGTCCGGCCCGCTGGCGACGATCGCCGGCATCATCATCATCGTCATGGGACTGCATTTCCTCGGCCTCACGCGCGTCGGCCTGCTGATGCGGGAGAAGCGGCTCGGCATGCCGAAGCCGGTCGGCCTATGGGGCGCCTATGTGATGGGTCTTGCCTTCGCCTTCGGCTGGACCCCGTGCATCGGCCCGATCTTGGCTGCGATCCTGACGGTGGCGGCGTCGGAGAAGACGGTGGCGCAAGGGGCGACCCTGCTGGGAATCTATTCGCTCGGCCTTGGCATTCCGTTCGTCGTGGCGGCGTTCGCGGTGGAGCCGTTTGCAGCCTTCCTCGCCCGCTTCCGCCAGCATCTCCGCACGGTCGAGAAGACGATGGGTGCGCTCTTAATCCTGACCGGCGTTGCGTTTCTTACCGGCTTCGTCACCGACGCTAGCGCATGGTTGTTGGATACGTTTCCCGCGTTGAGCAAGATCGGCTAGCCGAACGATCACGTGGAGAAGTGGCGTTCCCCGCACGCGGTGCAGCGCGTAAGCGCTGCTCCGCAGATGCGGGGTCCCGGTTGGTCAACAAGTAACCGGGGTCCCGGATCAGCGTGCAGCATTTCACGCTGCACCGCGTCCGGGACACGAACCTCACATCTCGCTGTAACTTCCGTCCTTCTTCCACACGTACCAGACGTAGTCGACGCCGACCACATCGCCCTTCTTGTCGAAGGACACGGGCCCGAGAACGGTATCCCATTTGCCGGATTTCAACGTCGCCGCGACCTTTTTCGGATCGCTGGTGCCGGCCTTCCTGGCAGCTTCCGCCCAGGCTTGGAACGCGGCATAGGTGTAGAGCGTATAGCCTTCCGGATCGATGTTCTTGGCCTTGAACTTGGCGACGATCGCGGCGGCGGTCTTCATCTTCCGCGCATCGGGATTGAAGGTCATCAGCGTGCCTTCGCCGGCTGGGCCGGTGATGCCCCAGAGCTGATTGGTCACCAGCGCGTCGCCGCCGACCAGCATGGTTTTCATGCCTTGATCGCGCATCTGCCGCAGGATCAGGCCGGCTTCGTTGTGATAGCCGCCGACATAGGCGACGTCGATGCCGGCCTGCTTCATCTTCGTCACCAGGGCGGTGAAGTCCTTGTCGCCCTTGGTGTAGGCCTCGTACATTTTCTCGCGCAAGCCGGCCGCGTTCAGCGCCTTCTTGGTTTCGTCGGCGAGTCCTTTACCGTAGGTCGTTCTGTCGTGCAGAATGGCGACGTTCTTACCCTTGTATTGCGTCGCAAGATACTTGCCGGCCACCGTCCCCTGCTGGTCGTCACGGCCGCAGACGCGGAACGTGTTCCATTTGCCGCGCTCGGTGAATTGCGGGTTGGTCGAGGCGGGTGTGATCTGCAGCACGCCGGTCTCGTCGTAGACGTCGGACGCCGGGATCGACGACGACGAGCAGAAGTGGCCGATCACCGCGGCGACCTTGGCGCCGGAGAGCTTCTCGGCCACCGCTCGCGCCTGCTTCGGATCGCAGGCGTCGTCGCCGACCAGCAGGACGAGCTTCCTGCCGAGCACGCCGCCGGCCGCATTGATGTCGGCGACTGCCTGCTCGGCGCCGTTCTTCATCTGCTGCCCGAACGCCGCCTCGCCGCCGGTCATCGGCCCGGCGACCGCGATCGGGATATCCTGGGCAGATGCCGCGCCGGCGAGCGCGATGCCCATGCCAAACGCAAGACCTGTCAACCGATGCTTCAACATTCGCCTCTCCTGTTGTTCCAAAAACCGCCTGGAAGCGCGGCCTGACAATGCGCCACACCGGATCGGCCGCGAGCCGGCGCCATGGTGATCCGGCCGTCGCTGAAAGTCACGCCGTGATCATACCATGAACTGGGGGTGTCCGCCGCCTTGCCGCCGCCGTATGCGCAAAGCCGAACACCACCCTTTTGCCGGCCGCAACTGCGCAAGCAGCGGTTACGTCTTCGGGCGCCAGCTCAACGGGCCGGCGCGCTCGTAGAGCCATGGATACTGCGTGACCATCTGCGTCGTGCGGGTCGCCCGCCAGCCGAGACACCCGACAGCGCACAGGAACAGCGTGTCGATGAGGTACGAGGGTAACGACAGCAGCGTGCCGGTGGAGAGCGCGAAATGTGCGAAGCGCACGGCGAATCCAAGCAGCAGCATGTAGCCGATCAGATGCCACAGCGGCCGCCAAGTCTGCGCGATGGCGCGGCCGGCAAGCCAAGCCGCGCCGCCACCGATGATACCGGTGATGACGAGAATTTGCGCCAGCGATTCGCCTTCGTAGAAATCCATCATTGTTGACTCATAGAGCGATTATTCCTCGAACGGAATCCCGACATACTGTTCCGCAAGCGACGCCTGCGCGTGTTCGGACGACGCGAGATAGTCGAGCTGGCTTTCCTTCATGCGCTGGTCGAACGCCGTGTCGCCGGGGAACCGGTGCAGCAGATTGGTCAGCCACCACGACAGGCGCACGGCGCCCCACACACGGCGCAGTGCCATGTCGGAGTAGCCGTCGAGATGGCGGGGATCGCCGCGCCGGTAGACATCCGCCAGCGCCCGCGAGAGGTAGAACACGTCGGAGACTGCGAGGTTCAGCCCCTTGGCCCCTGTCGGCGGGACGATATGGGCCGCGTCGCCGGCGAGGAACAGCCGGCCGTAGCGCATCGGCTCGGCGACGAAGCTGCGCAGCGGCGCGAGCGACTTCTCGATCGACGGGCCGGTGACGATGGCGTCGGCCATCTTCTGCGGACAGCGCGCCTTGAATTCCTCCCAGAACCGCTCGTCCGGCCAATCCTCCAGCCGGGTATCGAGGTCGCACTGGATGTAGTAGCGGCTGAGCATCGGGCTGCGCATCGAGGCGAGCGCGAAACCGCGCTGATGATAGCAGTAGCAGAGGTCGGGGAACGGCGGCGTCTCCGACATGATGCCGAGCCAGCCGAACGGATAGCCCTTGTCGAAGGTGCGAAGCATGGAATCGGGTGTCGATTGCCGGCTGACCCCGTGAAAGCCGTCGCAGCCGGCCACGTAATCGCAGTCGATGCGGCGGCTTGCTCCGTCCTTGTCGAAGGTGACGCACGGGCGGTCCGACGTCAGATCGTGCAACTGAACGTCAGCGGCTTCGTCGACGATCTGGCCGCCGGCGGCGTCACGCGCGGCGTACAGGTCTTCGGTGATCGCGGTCTGGCCGTAGGCCATCATCGACTTGCCGGTGTACTTCTTCGTGTCGATAAAGAAGCGCTCGCGCCCTGCCCAGGCGATCGCCGAGCCGTCGTGCGAGTGGCCTTCCCGGTTCAAGCGCTCGCCGAGGCCGACCTCGCGCAAGAGCTCCACGGTCCCGGCTTCCAGCACGCCGGCGCGGATGCGCTTGAGCACGTAGGCGCGGGTCTGCCGCTCCAGCACGACGCTGTCGATGCCGTGCCGGTCGAGGATGTGGGCGAGCAGCAACCCGGCCGGCCCGCCTCCGATGATCGCCACTTGCGTCCGCATACTCGTCTCCAGCGCCGCGGGCGGCCTTGGATGACCTTTGGTGCTGCGGGCAACCGTGCCGGGCCGCGGCAGGCTGTCAAGGGTCTGCGATCGTGCCGCGGCACCGGACCTTGACCCGGCGTGGCACGCAGCATTGCCAGGCGGCCGGATGGATATGAATGGAGGAAGCCGACGGGCCCGTTACGTCGCTCTGGTGGACGGCAGGAGGGCGTATGTCGATGGCTCGGCGAAAGCGAGCTCAGCAACAGTGGATCAATCCCGGCGAAAAAACGTCGATTTTCGGGCGGCCGCATTCAGGATAAGTTCAGGTGTGCCGGAGGACAATGGCACCACATCCATCGACTCATTTCCCTCAACATGACGGAGAAGCGTCCTAGGGTGCAGGACCAAGGAGACAGATTCCATGCGCAAATTTCTTCTCGCCGCCGGCGCTGCCGCCGCCCTGTTGGCCGCTCCGTTGCTGCCCAGCCGAGCCGAGGCGGCACCGTTCAACGCCGCCGGCATCAATCTGGCCGTTCAGGACCTCAACCTGACCGAAACGGTTCAGTTCGTCTACCGGGGCCGCCGCCACTGCTGGTACCCGGACGGCTGGCGTGGTCCGGGCTGGTACTGGTGCGGCTACCGGCTGCGCCGTGGCCTCGGCTGGGGCGGCCCGGCGGGCTATCGCGGCTGGACTTATCGTGGCCCCGGCGTGGTCGTGCGGCCGGGCCCCCGCCGGCGCGCCCCTGGCCCGCGGGTGATCATCCGCCCGTAGTCGCCTGACTCCAGGTCGGAGCGCGCCAGAGTGCTGCGCTCCGACCTGTGCTGCCCCCGCCATTGAGCATTGTCTTGGGAGCCGGCACGCCCTACGCGCTGAGTTCAACAATCATGGATAATGCTTGAGCGGGTTGAACACGCCCCCCGCAGTTCGGAGATTCTGGACCATGCGAGGCTGCTCGATGGACATGTGGCTGATGTACTGCCGGAAGCTTGTGACGAAGGTCGCCGGGTTCGTGTTTGGGCCGGTCAACGGGTTGAAGCCAGCATGATCGGCGCGAAGGTTCGGTATTCCCTTCTCTGAGCGAAAGATGTTGCTTACGAGTATCGCCACGAACTCCTCATAATTGGTCATGTTCGGATTGCCGGTCACTCCTTCGCGGACGGCTCTGCCTCCCATGTGTCGCAGGCCATGAACCATTTCGTGCAGCAGGATTTCATCGGCTGTTGCGCCGGGTCCCGTTGCGCAGACCGAGCCGGCCTGGAAGGTTTCCGGACTGAAATTGATGATGGTATCGCTGCCGCTGCCTGTGCCAATGACACGGGGTTGGCCAGGGGCAGGCAGATTGCCTCTGCTGTCAAGCGCGGTCGTTCCCTTCAGCGTAGCCGCCGCGACGTTCGTCGGCTTGGCGGTGGCATTACATTGGCCGGCCGTCGCATGGTACGGGCGGATATACATTTTCCGGCTCTGGATTTGAAAGATCTCGGTGATCACCGACCAGCCTGCCCACGTCTTTCGCAGACGTTCGAGCGCGTCCAGAATTCCTGTTTCGTATTTCTGCTTCGCCTGGCTGCTCGCGGCGGACGGAAACCAGTCCAGCCCCAGGGCGCCCTCCGTGAACTCGTCACCGTCGACTATGATGTTCCGGCACTGATGATATTCGCGCATAGGCACCCTCTCTCGCTATCCGCCCGCTCCTGAGCATTAGTGGGGCGAACGCCGAAGGCGGTTCACCGATGGCCGGCTTGCGTATGTGCCGCACGTCGGGAATACCGATTTCTGGTGCTAGGCCGCTGCCCCTCGTGTCCGCTGTGGCGGACGCTCGCCCGGGATGCGAGCCACCGAAAGCACCGGCGCCACCTACTCCGCGGCCGCCGCCGTGCCTTCGAAGAACCGGTTCTTCGGCCGCGGCAGGCCGAGGTTCTCGCGCAGTGTCTTGCCTTCGTATTCCTTGCGGTACAGTCCGCGCCGCTGCAACTCCGGCACCAGCTTGTCGACGAAATCGTCGAGCCCTTCGGGCAGGTAGGGAAACTGGATGGTGAAGCCGTCGGAGCCTTCGCCCTCCAGCCATTTCTCCATTTCGTCTGCAATGGTCTTGGGCGTGCCGATCATCGAGAGCCCGCCATGGCCGCCGAGCCGCTGGGCGAGCTGGCGGACGGTGAGGTTCTCGCGCTTAGCCAGGGCGATCGCCCGTTCCCGTCCGCTCTTGGACGCATTGCTCTCGGGAATGTCGTCGGGCAGCGGTCCGTCCGGATCGAATTTGGATGCGTCCGTGCCGAGCGCGATCGACAGGGTGCCGATCGCGTTGGCGTAGTGCACCAGGCTGTCGAGCTTGGCGCGCTTGGCTTTCGCCTCCTCAACCGTGTCGCCGATCACGACCAGGCAGCCGGGGAGTATTGTCATATGGTCGGGGTTGCGGCCGAGCTTTTTCATCCGGCCTTTCACGTCGGCATAGAACGCGCGCCCAACCTCGAGGCTCGACTGTGACGTGAACACCGATTCCGCGGTCTCGGCGGCAAGCTGGCGGCCGGACTCAGAAGCACCGGCCTGTACGATCAGCGGCCAGCCCTGCACCGGCCGGGCGATGTTCACCGGTCCCTTCACCGAGAAATATTTCCCGTTGTGATCAAGCACGTGCATCTTGTCGGGATCGACGAAAATGCCGCTCTCCTGGTCGCGGATGAACGCGTCGTCCGCCCACGAATCCCACAGGCCGGTTACCACGTCGTAGAACTCGCGGGCGCGGCGGTAGCGTTCGCCGTGCTCCATGTGCTCGTCCATGCCGAAGTTCCGCGCGGCGTCGGGATTCGAGGTGGTGACGATGTTCCAGCCAGCGCGTCCGTTGCTGATGTGGTCGAGCGAGGCGAAGCGGCGCGCGATGTGATAGGGCGCATCGAACGTGGTCGAGCCGGTGGCGATCAGGCCGATATGCTTGGTGACCATCGCTAGTGCGCCGAGCAGCGTGAACGGCTCGAATGAGGTCGTGGTGTGGCTGCGCTTGAGCGCTTCGACCGACATGTTGAGCACGGCCATGTGATCGGCCATGAAGAAGGCGTCGAACTTGCCGCGCTCCAGCGTCTGGATGAAGCGCACCATGTGCGCGAGGTTGAAGTTCGCGTCCGGGAAGGCGCCCGGATAGCGCCAGGCGCCGGTATGGATGCTCGCCGGCCGCATGAAGGCGTTGAGGTGTATTTGACGTGAACCACTCATCGTCACCTCCGTCCCCGCTGCACGCGCGCCGGCTTCCGGCGAGGCCGGCATCGCGCAGGGGCGATGCACCCACAGCGCCGCACTGCTGTCAAGAAACGATCCCGTGGGTCAGGACGACGGCATCGCGGCGCCGGGCGTGTCCTCAATGAAGTCCATGTCGGCAACGGCTGCGGAGACATTCCGCGCCGCCAGCCAGTGCAGGTCGCCCGACCGCCGCACGATGCCCGCGACGACCGGCTTGCGGGTGCGGTGCGACATGCGCGCGAGCGAGAACACCGACCACCAGGCGCGAAAGGCGAGGCGGGTCCACGGGCGCTCGTCCCAGCCGAGCAGGATTACGTCGGGATCATGGGCGTCGATAAAGCGATGCATGGTCCAGGGATAAAGCAGGATCGCCCCGAGCCGAACGCGCCGCGGACGGGTCCATGGGAAGAACCGCGCGACGCCGGCGAAAGCGAACACCACGGATCGCTCGGCAACGCCACATGCCACCAGCCGCTCGATCACGGCTGAGGCGATGCCCACCTCCTTGACCTCGACCAGCAGTTCGAGATCTGTGCCCGCGAGAAACGCGAGCAAATCGTCGAGCAGGAGGACCGGGGCCGCAGCACGCGGCGGGTCATGGGTCACCACCAGAGTCCCCACGGTCAAGCCGCGGCGCACGTCGAGTTCGACGCCGGAGAGCCGCGGATCGGCGGCGGCCCGCGCAAACGCCTCGAGCGTGTTCTCGCCGGCGCCTTGCGACCAGCCACGGTGGGCGAAAAGCTTCACAATATTCGCTACGTGCCTCCTGCCGCTATGGAGCGACCATCTGGCCGCGTGTCGGCTCGCCACGCGCAACGGTCTTCCCATCGGCTTGATAGTCGAGGAACTGGGCCGGTAGGCCCTCGCCGGCCCTAAAGCGCGGCGTGGTCTGCAGATGGTAATGGAGATGCGGCTCGCTCGAACGGCCGCTGTTGCCGCAGCGGCCGAGCCGATTGCCCGATCTGACCGTGTCGTCAAGCTTCACCTGCACGCTGCCGCGTTGCAAGTGTGCGAGGAACGAATGCTCGCCGTTGCCGTGATCGATGATGACATGGTTGCCGAGCGACGGCCGATAGTTCATCTGCGCCGGTATGTTGTCCGCAATGCTGCCCTCGACCGCGACGACCGTTCCGTCCCCCGGTGCAAGAATCGGCTCGCCGAAACAGAAGTAGCTTTGATTACTGGACGGGTCGCCGCTATGGGTGCCGCCCTCGCGGGCAACCAGGAAGTCGTAGGCGAAGCGCTGATCCGGCGCGGCCGCATGGTAATTCTTCATCACCGAACGGCCGCCCCAGAACACGAACCATTCTCCGGCAAACGGCAGACGCAGCGGCGTCCTGGTCTGGTAGTCGAGGTGGCGGCTTGGCGCCGGCGCCGGCTCGGGCTTGACCAGCAGCCCCTGCACCACGCCATCCGGCGCGATTGTCCACTGGACCCAGACCGGCCCCGGAAAACGGGAGAACGTGGCGGTGCGGTGATAGACTTCGCCGTCAAGCCAGGGCAGCGTGCGCTCCCGCACCACGCTAGTCTCGCGCCCGAGCTGGGTCTTGATCTGCGCAATGAAGGCGTGCAGGCCTTCGGGGGTCGCGAAGTGTGCCTGCAGCTTCGGCGCAAGCCGCGGCCACAGCAGGTCGACCACGCCGTTGTAGAGCCATTGCGTATAGGTCCGTCCGGATTGGCGGACCTGTGTCGCGCCGGCCCCCTGCGCATTGGCCGGAACCGCGACCGTGAGCACTAGCAGGGCCATGAGATTTTTGATCAGCGCTCGGATCATAAGAATCTCGCGTCGCAAATCTGCCACATCCTATCAAGTCTGGAACCGAGACTTGAAGAGGTACGCTAACGCCGCCCGCCTTCGAGATAAGCGGCCTTCACCTCCGGCCGTTCCAAGAGTTCGCGTCCGGTGCCCGAGAGCGTGATCAAGCCGTTGACCATGACATAGCCGCGGTGCGCGAGCTTGAGCGCATGGAACGCATTCTGCTCCACCAGGAACACGGTGATGCGTTCCGTCTCGTTCAACACACGGATCGCCTCGAAGATCTGCCGTGCCACCAGCGGCGCCAGGCCGAGCGACGGCTCGTCGAGCAGCAGGAGCCGTGGCCGGCTCATCAACGCGCGGCCAATCGAGAGCATCTGCTGCTCGCCGCCGGACAACGTGCCGCCGCGCTGATGCAGCCGCTCCTTCAGCCGCGGGAACACGCCAAGCACGCGCGCAAGGTCGTCATCGAAGTGCGCGGGATCGGCGACGGTCGCGCCCATCTGCAAGTTCTCGATCACGGTCATGCGCGAAAAAATGCGGCGGCCCTCCGGCGCCTGCGCGATGCGCAGGCGGGCGATGTGGTGCGGCGGCTCGTGGGTGATGTCGCGGCCGTCAAACAAGATCGAACCGTAGCGGGCGTGCGGGTCGCCGAAGATGGTCATCATCAAAGTCGACTTGCCGGCTCCGTTGGCGCCGATCAGCGTGACGATCTCGCCGTCATTCACGTCCACGTCGATGCCGCGCAGCGCGACGATGTTGCCGTAGTAGGTGTGTACGCCGCGCACGGAGAGGAGGGGTTGGGTCACAGCCCCACCTCCGCTTCGACCTGCGCCACCTCCTCGTCCTCGACGCCGAGATAGGCGGCGATCACCTTCGGATCGTCACGAATGATCTGCGGTGGACCGTCGGCGATCTTGACGCCGTAGTCGAGCACGGCGACGTGGTCTGAGATCTCCATCACTACGGTCATGTCGTGCTCGATCAGCAGGATCGACGTGCCGTGCTGGTCCCGAATCGAGCGCAGCAGCGCATTGAGGTCGGCGCTCTCGCGTGGATTCAATCCCGCCGCCGGCTCGTCAAGGCACAGCAGCACCGGGTCGGTGCACAGCGCGCGCGCGATCTCCAGCCGCCGCTGCTCGCCGTAGGGCAGGCTGCCGGCCGGATCGTCGGCACGCTGCAGTAGGCCTGTCTTGTCCATCCAGTAGCGGGCGCGGTCGATCGCCGCGCCCCCGGCGCGCACGTAGGTCCCGAGGCCGAACAGGCCGGCGAAGCTGTAGCCCGACGCCGCCATGAGCGGATTGTGCTGCGCCACCATCAGGTTCTCAAGCACTGTCATGCCGGCGAATAGGCGGATGTTCTGGAAGGTGCGGGCGACCCGGGCGCGCTGCGAGACGCGGAAGTCCAACAGCCGCTCCAGCAGGAACACCGCGCCGTCGTCGTGGGTGAGCCGCATCATCCCGATCGTCGGCTTGTAGAAGCCGGTGATGCAGTTAAACACGGTGGTCTTGCCGGCGCCGTTCGGGCCGATCAGCGCGGTGATGTCGCCGCGCTTCGCGGTGAACGACAGATCGTCGATCGCGAGCAGTCCGCCGAAGCGCATGGTCAGGTGCTCGACCTCGAGGATCGGCGCGGATGCCGCGCTCATTTGCGTGCCTCCTCGACCAGTTCGGCCGATACGATTTTCCGCTCCTTGAGGAAGATGGACGGCTCGCGCGTCGCGATCAGCCCGCGCGGCCGCCAGACCATGATCGCCACCATGGCGGCGCCGAAGATCAGCATGCGGAATTGGGCGAACTCGCGGAAAAACTCGAAGCCACCGAGCATGACCACAGCGGCGATGGCGACGCCGAGTTGCGAGCCCATGCCGCCGAGCACGACGATGGCGAGGATCGTCGCCGATTCCATGAACACGAAAGATTCCGGACTGATGAAACCCTGACGCGTGGCGAAGAATGCCCCGGCAAAGCCGCCGAACATGGCGCCGATGGCGAAGGCGGTGAGCTTGGTGTTGGTGGTGTTGATGCCGAGTGAGCGGCAGGCGATCTCGTCCTCGCGCATCGCCTCCCAGGCGCGCCCCACCGGCAGCCGGCGCAACCGGATGGTCACCCAGTTGGTGATGAGCGCGAGCGCCAGGATCAGGTAGAACAGGAACACCACCCGGTGGGTGGCGGAGAATTCCAGCCCGAAGGTGGCGGCGAAGCCGTCGTCGCCGGCGGTGAAGGGGATACCGAAGAAGCTCGGGCGCGGCGCGCTCACCCCGTTGGGGCCGCCCGTGAAGCTCTGCCAGTTGATCAGCACGATGCGGATGATCTCGCCGAAGGCGAGCGTGACGATGGCGAGATAGTCGCCGCGCAGCCGCAGCACCGGGAAGCCGAGCAGGATCCCCCAGAATGCGGCAAGGATGCCGGCCAGCGGCAGGCAGATCCAGAACGACCACCCGAAATACAGCGCCAGCAGCGCGTAGGAATAGGCGCCGACCGCATAGAACGCGACGTAGCCGAGATCGAGCAGGCCGGCGAGGCCGACCACGATATTGAGGCCCCAGCCGAGCATCACGTAAGTGAGCACCATGATGCCGAGGTCGAGCAGGTAGCGATTGTCGTAGAAGATGATCGGCGTGATCAGCGCGAAACCGAGCAGTGCCGGGCCGAACCATTCGCCGATCCGCGTCAGCACCGGCTTGACCCACGCTGGAATCGGCGGCGCGAGGCGCACGACGTCGCCGCGTGCGGCCCACAGCAGCACCAGCAGGAAGCGGCCGACGAATACGACCGCGACCACGATCACCAGCGGGTCCGGACGCGGCGTGATGCCGAGCGCTCCGCCGGCGCCCTGATCGGTGCGGAAGCCGATCAGCAGCCCAAACAGACCGATGGCGATGACGGCGGCGACGGTGGCGCTCTTGAGCGCTTGTGCCACGTCGAGGCGCCGCCCCTCCCTCTCGCCACCGAACTCGGGCCTACCCGAGTTCGGCACCATTTGATCGGCGGAAGTCGGAAACATCCGACTTCCGCTGGGGTGAGGGGGCTCCGGCGCTGCCATCATCACACCTTCTCGACTTCCGGCCGTCCGAGGATGCCGGAGGGCAGGAAGATCAGCACCAGCACCAGGATCGAGAAGGCGGCGACGTCCTTGTATTCGATGGGAAAGTAGGCCGACCAGAAGGTCTCGATCAGGCCGATCAGGAGCCCGCCCAGCATGGCGCCGGGCAGCGAGCCGATGCCGCCGAGCACGGCGGCGGTGAATGCTTTGATGCCGGCGACGAAGCCGATGTAGAAGTCGATCACGCCGTAGTACAGCAGGTACATGATGCCGGCGACCGCGGCGAGCGCGGCGCCGATCACGAAGGTGAGCGAGATGGTGCGGTCGGTATCGACACCGACCAGCGCCGCCATGCGCAGGTCCTGCTCGCAGGCCCGCATGTGGCGGCCGAGCCGGCTTCTGGCGACGATCAGCGAGAATACCGTCATCA
This sequence comes from Hyphomicrobiales bacterium, assembly GCA_009377755.1. GTDB lineage: Bacteria > Pseudomonadota > Alphaproteobacteria > Rhizobiales > Xanthobacteraceae > WHTM01. The sequence goes on from WHTM01000013.1 coordinate 16,738, forward strand.
GCACCAGCGTGGTGACGATGACGATGATCTGGACGTTGGACAGCCGCACGGGGAAATCGGCGCTCGGAATGAGAGTGAAACCGCCGGTGATCAGCGGCGGCAGCGGCTTGACCAGTGCCCCTTGCGTGATCTGCGCGTAGTTCTGCAGCACGATCGACATGCCGATCGCCGAGATCAGCGGGGCGAGGCGGAGCGAGCCGCGCAGCGGCCGGTAGGCGAGGCGCTCCACCGTCCAGCCGTAGAGCGGGGTGAGCGCCATGGCGATCAGCAGCACCAGGAACAGCGCCAGCGGCACGGCCGTGAGCCCCATGGCCACAATGGCCAGGAAGGCAATCAGCGCGATGAAGGCCCCGACCATGAACACGTCGCCGTGGGCGAAGTTGATCATGCCGATGATGCCGTAGACCATCGTATAGCCGATGGCGATGAGACCGTAGATCGAGCCGAGCGTGATGCCATTGATGAGCTGCTGGACGAAGTATTCCATGCGCTCGGTCGGTTCCCGTTGCCCATTGGTGCAATTGGAGGGAACGCTACCAGGGGCCGCGAGTCGCGGCAACGCGGCACACTCGCGCGTCCAGGGCTATTCCGGCGCCATTTCCCCCTTCCCACAGCGGCACCAGTCCGCTACCGGACGGGCAGCAAGCGGCGTGAAGGAGACAACAATGACCCAGCCGAAATCCGAGGACTTCATCCGCGACAAGACGCGGCCGTTTACCGGCGCCGAGTTCCTGGAAAGCCTGCGCGACGGGCGCGAGGTCTATATCTATGGCGAGCGCGTGCCGGACGTCACCACGCATCCTGCGTTCCGCAACGCCGCCCGCACCATCGCCCGGCTGTATGACGCCCTGCACGATCCCAAGACCAAGGACGTGCTAACCGCGCCGACCGATACCGGCTCCGGCGGCTTCACCCACAAGTTCTTCCGCGTCGCGCATTCGCGCGAGGACCTGTTGGCCCAGCGCGAGGCGATCGCCACGTGGGCGCGCATGACCTACGGCTGGATGGGGCGCACCCCCGATTACAAGGCGTCGCTGATGAATACGCTCGGCGCCAACGACCAGCTCTATGAGAAGTTCGCTCCCAATGCCAGGCGCTGGTACAAGCTGGCGCAGGAACACGTGCTGTTCATGAACCACGCCATCGTCAATCCGCCGGTCGACCGCGCCAAGGCGGCCGACCAGGTCAAGGACGTGTTCATCACCATCCAGAAGGAGACCGATGCCGGCGTCGTCGTATCCGGCGCCAAGGTAGTCGCAACCTCATCGGCGCTGACCCATTACAACTTCCTCGGCCAGAACGCGGCGATGCCGATCAGCGACACGGACCTCGCGATCATCTTCATCGCGCCGATGAACGCGCCGGGGGTGAAGCTGTTCTGCCGCGCCTCCTACGAGATGCAGGCGAGTGTGATCGGCTCCCCGTTCGACTATCCGCTGTCGTCGCGGTTCGACGAGAACGACGCGATCTTCGTGTTCGACAACGTGCTGATCCCCTGGGAGAACGTGCTGGTCCACCGCGACATCGAGAAGCTCAAATCGTTCTACCTGCGCTCCGGCTTCCTCAATGGCTATACCTTCCAAGGCTGCACGCGGCTGGCGGTGAAGTTCGACTTCCTGGTCGGGCTGATCGCCAAGGCGCTGAGGGCCGCGGGCTCCGACGAGTTCCGCGGCAACCAGGCGATGCTCGGCGAGGTGATCGCCTGGCGCAACCTGTTCTGGGCGCTCTCTGACGCCATGGCGCTCAACCCGGTGCCGTGGATCGGCGACACCGTGCTGCCGAACGCGCAGACCGGCCAGAGCTACCGCGTGTTCGCTGGCGACGCCTACGGGCGGGTGAAGGAGATCGTTGAGAAGATCATCGCCTCCTCGCTGATCTACCTGCCGTCGTCGGTGAAGGATTTCAGGAACCCGGAGATCGACAAGTATCTCGCCAAGTACGTCCGCGGCTCCTACGGCATCGGCTACAAGGAGCGCATCAAGGTGATGAAGCTTCTGTGGGACGCGATCGGCACCGAGTTCGGCGGACGGCATGAGCTGTACGAGCGCAACTACGCCGGCAACCACGAGGACATCCGCATCCAGACCATCTGGAACGCGCGCGGCTCCGGCGCACTCGACCAGATGATGGCGCTCGCCGACCGGTGCATGGCCGACTACGACGAGAACGGCTGGGTCGGCGACACCTGGATCGATCCGGACGACGTGGCGTTCGGCGGCGTGGTGAGGCGGAAGGCGGCGGAGTAGGACTGGCATGATGGAAGGGTTATGTTTACACTTAAGCGTGAGCACCCCGGGCCGGCACAACCGATATTGGAGTGACCGAAGCGATGGCGGATGTGACGCGGGAGGAGTTTGAGGCGCGGGTCGGCGTCCTCGAAACCGAGGTCGAGGGCGAGAAGATGGTCACGCCACGTACTGGAACAGACCCGTCGTAACGGCGATGATCTCGCCGCCATCAAAACGCGGCTCGATAGGGTCGAGCGAAAGGTCGACGGGCTTGAGCAGAATCTCCACGGGCTTGAGCAGAATCTCAACGGTTTGAGAAAGGACTTGCCGAAAATCGTTGGCGACTCGATGCGCGAAGTGCTGCGTGGGCGTGACGGCGAGCGATGATCGTGCGGTTAGTGAGTAGCCCGCATTGAGCGCAGCGAAATGCGGGAATCCTGATCAAGTTGAAAGGCCGTCCCGGATTGCGATGCGCGCAATCCGGGCTACGGCGTGCAGGCCGGCGTGCAGGCCTATGTGCCGATCTTGCGGCCGTCAGGATGGCGGATGGCGACGACGCTGGCTCGCGGGATGATGCCGCGGTCGGGCCAGTTGCTCGTCGTGTTGGGGTAGCCCCCATCCTCGCCGGGATGCTGGATCGCGCAAAACAGCGTCCGTTCGTCGGGGGAAAATTCTGGGCCGCAGACCTCGCATCCGCGTGGCCCGCTGGCGAACTGGCGCAGACGCCCGCGGTCGGGGCCCTGGACCGGAACGACGTGCATGGCGTCGTTGGGCTGGCCGAGATCGGCAGAGAATGGCTGGCCATCGGTCGCGATCCACAGGTTGCCCCTGGAGTCAAAGCCGATGTTGTCCGGCGAGGCGATCTGTCCGAGCTGGTTGGCATCGGCGAAGCCGGCAAAGAAGGTCGCGTTGGCGGCGAGGCCCGGCACCAGGTCTTCAAGGTCCGTAAGCAGATTGATATTCGGGTTGCCGCACAACAGGAAGATGTCCCACCTGAAGGCCGTGGCGGCATAGTCGCCGCCGCGCTCCGTCAGCTCGATAATGTGCCCGTTGAAGTTCGGCACGCGGGGATTCGACGTGGCGCTGCCCGGATCGGGATGGATGGAGGTGCGGGCGCTGTTGTTGGTCATGGTCACATAGACTTTGCCGTTGACCGGGTTCGGCTGCACGTCTTCCGGCCGGTCCATCGGGGTGGCCCCGGCCGCATCGGCGGCCAGCCGGGTCTTGATCAGGATTTCGCCTTGGTTCGCGAATCGCCGCGCCAGCCGCGGGTTGTCCATGGTCAGCGGTAGCCACCGGCCGGTGCCGTCGTCGTTGAATTTGGCGGCGTACAGCGTGCCCTCGTCGAGCAGGTCGAAATTGTCCCTGCGGTTGCCAGGATTGTAGGTGCCCTTCGACACGAACTTGTAGACGTAGTCGAACTGCTGATCGTCGCCGGAATAGACGACCACCTGGCCGGACCTGGCGAGAATCGTCGCCGCCGCCTCGTGCTTGCAACGCCCAAGCGCGGTGCGCTTGCGCGGCACGAAGTCCGGGTCGTAGGGATCGATCTCGATGACGTAGCCGAAACGGAACGGCTCGTTCGGCTCCTTGGCGCAGTCGAAGCGGTCGTAGAACTTCTCCCAGCGCCGCCCGCTCGCGCCGCCCGTGACGCCGTAGCGGGCGTGCGCCTCGCGGATCGCGTCGTCGGCTACGTCATCGTTGTTGGCAAAGTACTGGTTGAAGTTTTCCTCGCAGGTGAGCCAGGTTCCCCAGGGAGTCTTGCCGCCGGCGCAGTTGTTCAGCATGCCGAGCACATTGCGGCCGGTCGGATCCTCGGATGTCCGCAGCAGTCTGTTGCCGGCGGCTGGGCCGGTGATCCGCATCGGCGCGTCGCCGGTGATGCGCCGGTTGAAGCGCGAGTTCTTGACATAGCGCCAGCCGGACCAATCGCGGACGATCTCGACCACGCTGCCGCCGTGCGCGGCCAGCTCGATGTCGACTTGCGCCTTCATGGCGCCGGCAACGTAGTTTTTGAACATGTCGCTGCCGGTCGTGTATTCGTGATTGACGCACAGCAGCGCGCGACGGTCCCCCTCCAAAGCAAAATAGCCGACGAAGTCGCAGTTGTAGCCGAACTGCCGGCGCTGCGCGGCGGCGGTCTGGTTGTTCGGATTGAACTGCGGAGCGCCGGGGAACAGCGGGTCGCCCCAGCGCAGCACGACCTCGGAGGTGTAGCCACGCGGCACGAGCACGTCGTCGACCTTGGACGGCCTGATCGCCCGGAAATTGAGGCCATCGCGCCCCGCCGCTTCGGCCTCGTCCGACCGGAACAGCGAACCGCCAGCCAGCAGCACCGGCACAGCCGCCGCGCCCTTGAGAAAGGTGCGCCGAGCCAGGTTGCGGGCGACGATGTCGCGAAACGGCTCGTTGTGCGGTCGCCCGCCGGGTTTGGTCGGCAGCAGCCCAGGCCGCTCGATGCCGATGCTTTCTGAATCGATAGCGTCTCCGTCGCGCCGGCTCCGCGCCGGCGTGTTATCCAACGTCATTGCCGCCTCCAAGAGATTCGAAGTTTAGAGTTTGAACAGGTCGAAGCTTGGGGGCGTCGGATGTCAGGCCGTTGATCGTCCGGCGACAGTTTGGATTCAGAATTGTGAAGCCGCCGGTCCGGTGGATGTGGACAAATGGCGGGAGACGCCTGATGCTGCTGTGGAAATCCGGAATGGCTGCCGCGCGCGAGCCGCCTCCCGCAAGCCGCCGATATTGACTACATTTGTCGCATGAGCTGGATCGACCAACGCCCCGACGACGCCATGGACGGCGCCTTCGCCGCCCTCGGCCCCGACCACGTGCCCACCTGCGATGCGGGCTCCTTCCGTCAGGCGATGAGCCGGCTTGGCGCCGCCGTGCATGTCATCACCACGGAAGGGCCGGCGGGCAAGACCGGCTTCACCGCCACCGCCGTGTGCTCGGTCTCCGACGCACCCCCGACGCTGCTGGTCTGCCTCAACCGCAAGAGCGATAGCGCACCGGTGCTGCTCGGCAACAAGGTGTTCTGCGTTAACACGCTTGCCTTCGGCGAGGAGGTGATCGCCGATAGCTTCGCCGGCCGTACCGGCCTCAAGGGAGGCGATCGGTTCGGTAACGGCGACTGGCTGACGCTTGCCACCGGCAGCCCGGTGCTCTCGTCCGCTGTGGTCGCCTTCGACTGCCGCACAATCGAGGTGAAATCGGTGGCGAGCCACTACGTGATCTACGGGGCGGTGGAAGCGGTGCGGCTCGGCCCGACTGGGGAAGCGCTCGTCTACCACGACCGCCTGTACAAGCGGATTTGAGCCTCTAGTCGTCTTCCCGTGTGGCCTGTTGCTAACGCGCAACCAGCGGTTCCGCTGTGGTTGGAGCTGCTCTATTCTGGTCTGATGCCGTCCGCCCGGGCCCTGCCGCTGTTCCATCTCTACGGCGATCCGCCGGACGATTCCGCATTCGACTTCATTCACATCGAGACGATCGCCTCGCGCTCCTCGATCCACGACTGGACGATTCTCGCGCACCGCCACCGCAACCTGTTTCAGATCCTTCTGATCGAACGCGGCGGCGGCGAGATGACCTGCGAGACGTCCATCATTCCGTTCCGGGCGCCGGCGGCGATCCTGGTGCCGACCACCGTCGCACACGGATTCCGCTTCCACCCGCAGGTCACCGATGGCTGGGTGGTGAGCTTCACTGAGGATGTCGCGGCCGCGCTCGGCGAGCGATCCGGCGAGTCGCTCGCGCGCCTCAAGGCGCTGGCGGTGGACCCGGTGGTGCCGCTGGCGAACGAGGCGGAGGCCGCGCGCGTGCGCGCGCTCTGCGCCGACCTCGATGCCGAGCGGTTTCTGGCGCGTGAGGGCTATGCGCTGGCGATGCGTGGATTGCTGGTGCTGATCGCCATCGAGGTGGCGCGGCTTGCTGCCAGCCGCGGGCGCACCGGCACGGTGACGCTGCATCCGGCCGACGCCACCGTGGATGCGCTCCGCAAGCTGGTCGAGGAGCACTTCCGTCGCGAGCGGCTGATCGCTTTCTATGCGAAGGCGCTGGCGATGACACCGGACCGGCTCAACGACCACGTCAAGCGCGCAACCGGCGTGACCGCCGGTCACCTGATCCGCCAGCGCGTGCTCACCGAGGCCAAGCGCCAGCTCGTGTTCACCAACCAGGCGATCCAGGAGATCGCCTATGATCTCGCGTTCTCCGATCCCTCCCACTTCACGCGCTTCTTCCGCAAGCAGACCGGCTTGACGCCGCAGGCATTCCGCGAGGGCCGGGGCGGGTGAGGCGTCAATTCGCTCAACGTCCGAAGCAGGTCTCAATTCGGCCTCAGAAAATCGAGCACCGCCTTGGTGAAGGCCTGCGGCTGCGCCACGTTGGAAATGTGCGCGGCTTCGAGCACCGTGATGGTCGCTCCGGGAATGCGCGAGCGGAGGTGCTCGTTAGCCTCGAGCGGAGTCGCAGGGTCTTGGCGGCCGGCGATGACGTGCGTCGGCACCTTGATGCGGTCGATGAGTTCGCGATGATCCATATCGCGCACCGCCTCGCCGCAGGCGATATAACCATCCAGCGGGGTCTCGACGAACATCGCCTTCATTTTTGCCATCGGCTGTGGATTATTGTCGCGGAATTCTTTGGTGAACCAGCGCTCCATGTTGGCGTCGACCATGCCGGCCAGGCGCTTTTCGCGCGCCATCTTGAGGCGGCCGTTCCACAGCTCCTTGTCGGGGAAGTAATAGTGGGTGTTGCAGAGCACCATCTTGTCCATCTGCTCCGGCGCATTGGCGCCGAGCCATTGGCCGACCATGCCGCCCATCGAGAGCCCGCACCAGTTCACCTTCTGCTTGATGCCGAGCCCGTCGAGCACGGCGAGCGCGTCGCGGCCGAGCATCTCCATATTGTACGGCCCCTTCGGCGCATCGGACTTGCCGTGGCCGCGGCGGTCGTAGCGGACCAGGCGGAAATGCGTGAGGAATTCCGCGGCCTGGTCGTCCCACATGCGCATATCGGTGCCGAGCGAATTGCACAGCATGAGGACGGGCGCGGTTTCCGCCCCTTCAACCGTCACGTTGATCCGACAGCCGTTGGAATCGATCATCGGCATGGGGCCTCCCTCGACTTTGTTCAACCTCCCGAGCGGGGTTCACGCTGCGATTAGCTCTTTTCTCGCGCGGCACAAAGCCTTATTCGACGGGGATAAGATCGGCGGCATGCCGCCGGCGAGCAAGGAGCAGGTCCGATGGCCATGAACATGAGCGGCGAGTATCAGCTGGCCGCGCCCCCAGAGACGGTTTGGGAGAAGCTCAATGATGCCGAGACGCTGAAAGCCAGCATCCCCGGTTGCGAGCAGCTCGACAAGGTGTCGGACACGGAATTCCAGGCGGTCGCGACCGTCAAGATCGGCCCGGTGAAGGCGCGCTTCAAAGGCAAGGTGCATCTCACCGATCTCAACCCGCCGCACAGCTATCGGATTTCCGGCGAAGGGGAGGGCGGCGTCGCCGGCTTCGCAAAGGGCGGCGCCATGGTCGCACTTGCGCCGAAGGATGGCGGCACCCTGCTGAGCTACAACGTCGAGGCGCAGATTGGTGGCAAGCTCGCGCAGCTCGGCCAGCGTCTGGTCAACGGTGCGGCGAAGAAGGTTGCCGACGACTTCTTCAAGAACTTCGCTGCGGCGGTGAATCCGCTGGGCTGACGCGGTAGCCGTCGCGGGTCATGCGTGGCAGCATGGCGGAACATCGCTGAACGGTGGGGGCGACGACATGACGGGCCAGCGAATGGTGGCGGCCTTGGCGGCGCGCGTTGGCACCGAGGTCCCGATGGTCCGGGACTTGGTGACGCGCGCCGGGATCAAGACCAACTGAACGGGCGGGGCCAAGATTGAGCAGGCCACACCGCTCAGTCGACTTGACCGGAACCCCGGCAACGGTTCAGAGTAAAACCGTTCCAGGCTCCGGTTTTGGCGCTGGATCGTTGCGATTTGGCCCCTGCTCGCCATCGGAACTTGCGATCGATGCTTAAATCGGGGCGTTTGGACCGGAATTCGAGGGAGGACTTTTCATGCCCACCGTCTCTCTGACGGTGAACGGCAAAGCCGTCACCGCCGATGTCGACCCCCGCACCCTGCTCGTGCAGTTCCTGCGTGAGCACCTGCGGCTTACAGGCACCCATGTGGGTTGCGACACGTCGCAGTGCGGCGCGTGCGTGGTCCATCTCGACGGCAAGGCTGTGAAGTCGTGCACGACCCTGGTGCTGTCGATCAACGGATCGAGCGTGACCACGATCGAAGGGCTGGCCGACGCGAACGGGCCGCTGCATCCGATGCAGGAGGCGTTCCGCCAGAACCACGGCCTGCAGTGCGGCTACTGCACGCCGGGCATGATCATGGCCGCCGTCGACATGGTGAACCGCAAGGGGAACGACCTCGACGACCACACCATTCGCAAGGAACTCGACGGCAACCTGTGCCGCTGCACCGGCTACCATAACATCGTCAAGTCGATCGCCGCCGGCGCCAGGGCGATGGCCGGCGGGGCAGGGCAGCAGGCCGCGGAGTAACGGACGAGGTCGGCCATCGTCAGCGAGTGCGTTCCTCAGAGGAGGGAACACCATGAGCGCGACCGGAATTGGCGCCTCGGTGCGCCGCAAGGAGGACCAGCGCTTCATCACCGGCAAGGGCCACTATACCGACGACATCAGCCGGCCCGGGCAGGCCCACGCCTATTTCGTGCGCTCGCCGCACGCCCATGCCACCGTCCGCGGCATCGATACCGCCGCCGCTTCGGCCAAGCCCGGCGTGCTGGCGATCCTGACCGGCGCGCAGCTCGCCGCCGACAAGATCGGCAACCTGATCTGCGGCTGGATGATCCATTCGAAGGATGGATCGCCAATGAATATGGCGCCGCACCCGGCGCTTGCCGCCGGCAAGGTTAATCATGCGGGCGACGCCGTCGCCGTCGTCATCGCCGAGACCCTGGCGCAGGCGCGCGACGCGTCCGAAGCGGTGAAGGTGGATTATCAGGTCCTGCCGGCGGTCGTCGACCCGGCGAAGGCGCAGGCAAAGGGCGCCCCGCAGATTCACGAGGGCGCGCCGAACAACACGATCTACCAGTGGGAGATCGGCGATTCCGCGGCAGCGGAGGCGGTTTTCAAGTCAGCCAAACACGTCGCAACGGTCGACCTCATCAACAACCGGCTGGTGCCGAACGCACTTGAGCCGCGCGCGGCGCTTGCCGAATACGACGACGGCGCCGACAGCCTGACGCTGTGGAACACCAGCCAGAACCCGCACGTGGCGCGGCTCGTCATCTCCGCCTTCGTCGGCATGGCGCCGGAGCACAAGCTGCGCGTCATCGCACCCGACGTCGGCGGCGGCTTCGGCTCGAAGATCTTCATCTATCCGGAAGAGGTCGTCTGCCTGTGGGCGGCGCGCAAGGTCGGGCGACCGGTGAAGTGGACGGCGGATCGCTCGGAGGCCTTCCTCACCGACTGTCATGGCCGCGATCATGTGACCCACGCCGAACTTGCCCTTGATGACAATGGCAGGATCACCGGCATGCGGGTCAAGACGATTGCCAATCTCGGCGCCTACATGTCGACGTTTTCGTCGGCAGTGCCGACCTATCTCTACGCCACGCTGTTGTCGGGTCAGTACGAGATCCCGATGATCCATTGCGCGGTCGATGCGGTCTATACCAACACGGTGCCGGTCGACGCCTATCGCGGCGCGGGGCGCCCCGAGGCGACGTTCGTGGTCGAGCGGCTGATCGAGGTGGCGGCGCGGCAGCTCGGGCTCGATCCGGCGGAACTGCGCCGGCGCAACTTCGTCAAGACGTTCCCGTACCAGACGGTGGTCGCCTCGCTGTACGACGCCGGCGACTACAACGCGTCGATGAAGAAGGCGATGGATATCCACGACGTCAAAGGCTTCGGCAAGCGCCGGCGCGTATCGGCGCGGAGCGGCAAGCTGCGCGGCCTCGGCTATTCGACCTATATCGAGGCCTGCGGCGTCGCGCCGTCGGCCGTGGTCGGCTCGCTCGGCGCTGGCGTCGGCTTGTGGGAATCCGCCGAGGTGCGGGTCAATCCGGCCGGCACCGTGGAGGTCCTCACCGGCTGCCATGCGCACGGGCAGGGGCACGAGACGACGTTCGCGCAGCTCGTCAGCGAGCGGCTGGGCATTCCGATCGAACAGGTCTCGGTGGTGCACGGCGACACCGACAAGGTGCAGTTCGGCATGGGCACCTACGGCTCGCGCTCCGGCGCGGTCGGCATGTCGGCGATCGCCAAGGCGCTCGACAAGGTCGAGGCCAAGGCGAAGAAGATCGCCGCGCACCTGCTCGAAGCGGCGGAAGCCGACATCGTATTCCAGGACGGCAAGTTCACCGTCGCCGGCACCGACAAATCCCTGGCATTCGGCGAGGTCGCGCTCGGCGCCTATGTGGCGCACAAGTTCCCGACCGGCGAGATCGAGCCGGGGCTGAAGGAAGGCGCGTTCTACGATCCCACCAACTTCACCTTCCCGGCCGGCTGCCACATCTGCGAGATCGAGATCGACCAGGATACGGGCAGAACCGAGATCGTGGCGTGGACGGCGGTCGACGATTTCGGTGTCGTCATCAACCCGATGATCGTCGAGGGCCAGGTGCACGGCGGCATCGCCCAGGGCGTCGGCCAGGCCCTGCTCGAAGGCGCGGTCTACGATGCCGACGGCCAGCTCGTCAGCGGCTCGTTCATGGATTATGCGATGCCGCATGCGGAGAATTTTCCATCGATCAAGGTCGACACCACGGTGACGAAGTGCCCGTCCAATCCGCTCGGCATCAAGGGCTGCGGCGAGGCCGGGGCGATCGCGGCGCCGGCGGCGGTGATCAATGCCATCACCGACGCGGTCGGCCACGAGAACGTGACCATGCCGGCGACAGCCCAGGTGGTCTGGGCGGCGGTGCGCAAGGCGAAAGCCGTGCGCGCGGCGGCGTGATTGAGATAGAAGCGGGAGACTGGGATGTACAACTTCACCTTTCACCAACCGACGACACTGCGGCAGGCGGTCAATCTGCTGGCGAAGAACGAGGACGCCAAGCTCCTCGCCGGCGGGCATTCGCTGCTGCCGGTGATGAAGCAGCGGCTCGCCAGTCCGGCCGCGATCATCGACATATCGCGTATCCCGGAGCTTTCCGGCGTCGAGCTGAAGGGGCGCTCGGTGGTCGTGGGGGCCGGCACGACCCATTCGGAGGTCGCCAATTCTCAGGTTCTCAAGGACTCGATCCCCGGTCTCGCCGAAGTTCCGGCCTCGATCGGCGATCCGCATGTGCGGCATCGCGGGACGATTGGCGGCTCGATCGCCAACAACGATCCCAACGCGGACTATCCGGCCGCCGCGCTTGGCCTCGGTGCCACCATCATCACCAATAAGCGGCGGATCGCGGCCGACGATTTCTTCCAGGGCATGTTCACGACCGCGCTGGAGCCGAACGAGATCATCACCAAGATGCAGTTCCCGATCGCCAAGAAGTGCGCCTACCAGAAGTTTAAGCATCCGGCGTCTGGCTTCGCGCTGGTCGGCGTGTTTGTGTCGAAGCGAGGATCGGACGTGCGGGTCGCGGTGACCGGCGCCGGCGCCAACGGCGTCTTCCGGGTGCCCGAGTTCGAGGCGGCACTGAAGAAGCGCTTCAATGCGAAGTCGCTGGACGGGCTGTCGGTGTCGGCCGACGGTATGAACAACGACATCCATGCCGGGCCGGAATACCGCGCGCACCTCGTCGGCGTGCTCGCCCGCCGCGCAGTGGCCGACGCCAACGCCCGCAAGGACTGACGCGACAGCGCAGGAGCGCCGAACGGGCTTAACGCTGCACGCATCTTAATGAGTCATCAACGAAAGGGCGGTGCGGACGTTGGTCCGTGCCGCCTTTTCTTCATGAATGGCCGGCGCACGACCCGCGTCCTTGTGCTAGAGGGCCCCGGCGTGGGGCGCATGACCGCGCCCTCGCACTCGTATTGTTGGTGAGGTAAGGTCCCGCCATGACAGCAGCTCCGCGCAAGCTCCCCGCCACCATCGATGAAACGCTGTCGCTGCTGGCGGCGGCGGACTATCTCGCCGACCGGTCGCTTGCCACGGTGCTGTTCCTGGCGCTGAAGATGGGCCGCCCGCTGTTCCTGGAAGGCGAGGCCGGCGTCGGCAAGACCGAAATCGCCAAGGTGCTGAGCGCGACGCTCGGCCGGCGGCTGATCCGTCTGCAGTGCTACGAGGGGCTCGACGTCGCCGCGGCAGTCTATGAGTGGAACTATGCGGCGCAGATGATCGCGATCCGGCTTGCCGAGGCGGAAGGAACGGTCGACCGCGACCGTGTCTCGCACGATATCTTCTCGGAGCGGTTTCTCATCAAGCGGCCGTTGTTGCAGGCACTGGAGCCCGATCCGCTCGGCGCGCCGGTGCTGCTGATCGATGAGATCGACCGCACCGACGAGGCGTTCGAGGCGTTCTTGCTGGAAGTGCTGGCCGACTTCCAGGTAACGATCCCCGAGCTTGGCACCGTCAAGGCGGAACACCCGCCGATTGTCGTGGTCACCTCCAACCGCACGCGCGAGGTGCACGACGCGCTCAAGCGGCGCTGCCTCTATCACTGGGTCGGCTATCCGAATGCTCAGCGCGAGTTGCAGATCGTGCGCGCCAAGGTGCCGGGCATTGCGAAAGCGTTGTCCGAGCAGATCGTCGCTTTCGTGCAGGCCCTACGCAAAGAGGACCTGTTCAAGGCGCCGGGCGTCGCCGAGACGCTCGACTGGGCAGGCGCTCTCACCGAGCTCAACGTGGTGGCGCTCGATCCAGCGACGGTCTCCGACACGCTCGGCGTGCTGCTCAAGTACCAGGACGATATCGCGCGGATCGAGGGCAGCAAGGCCAAGGACCTGCTCAATGCGGTGCGCGCCGAATTGCGCGCGGCGGAGTAGGGGGCGCTCATCCAGCCCCTCGGTTGTCATCCCGGCCAAACGACACGAAGTGTCGCGCGAGCCGGGATCCAATATCCCTGCGGCGGTGATAGAACCGAGATGCAGGGTATATGGGTCCCGGCTCTCGCTTCCGCTCGGCCGGGATGACAGCGGCGAGTTAACCCCTTCGCAATGTTAATCCCTCAAAGTTTATCCATGTTGCGGCGGCGTCACGATCGCACCGCCGGCGACGCCGAGTGTTTAGGTGTTGCGTTGCATGAGCGTGGGTATGGTTGCGTTGCGTACCTGGCTGAGGGGCGGCATCATTGCGCCCTTCGGCCTCTGTACCTTTGTCGTCGCGCTGCTGCCGGTGTCGGTCGGCATCCAGGACCTTACGGCATTGTTCTCACATCAGGCGACCGCCGGCCAGCGCCAGTCGGCGCTGGCGTCGCCGTTCGAGACGATCCATGCCGCAACCTACAGCTTTCCGCAGCCGGTCGGTACCGCCATCCCGCGGCAGCCCGGTTATCGCCTCGCAAACCTCGACCCCAAGGGCCACGCCGCGCTTGCGCCGGCCTTCGAGCCTGACGAGACCGCGACACCCGGACTGCCGTCCGAGGATCCGGTCACCGGATTGCCCTCCGAGGACGACGTATGGCCAGAGATTGGGCCCGCGGTGCTTTCCGAGGCGCACAACCCGGCCACGGACACCGCGCGTCTTAATTTCGGCGTCGACTCCATGAACGCGCCGCTGAGCGCTCTGAACTGGCCGGCGGAGGATCTGGAACCTCCGGTTCCGTTACCGGCGCGGCGGCCACCGGATGCGGACATTACGTTGCAGGTGGCTGCGCCCGCCTCGGCAAAAGGCGGGGGGAAGAAAGCCGGGCCGGGCACGGCCGGCGAGACGGTCGCCGACACGGGCGAGGTCACGGGCAAGGGCAAGCGGCCACAAAGTCCGGCCGAACGTCTCCGCCTTGACACCAAGGCGCGCGTCAACGCGGAGAAGTGCCTTGCCGAAGCGGTCTATTTCGAGTCGCGAGGGGAGGCCGCGCGCGGGCAGATCGCGGTCGCGCAGGTGGTGATGAACCGGGTCTTCTCCGAGTTCTACCCCGACAACGTGTGCCGCGTTGTCTACCAGAACGCCCACCGGCGCCTCGCGTGCCAGTTCACCTTCGCCTGCGACGGCATCCGCGATGTTGTCAACGATCCGCCGGCCTGGCAACGCGCCAAGCGCATCGCCAGGGACACGCTCGACGGCAAGCTATGGCTCGACGACGTGGGCAAGGCGACGCACTACCATGCCTATTGGGTGCGTCCATGGTGGATCCGCACCATGCGCAAGCTACACAAGATCGGCGTGCACACCTTCTACCGCCCGCGCCGCTGGGGCGACGGCTCGGACGAGCCGATCTGGGGCAATGCGGCGGCAACGGCGGAAGTCGTGAAGACGCTGTAAGGTTCGCACAGAATTAGCGGCTGTCGTCCCGGCCGAGCGAAGCGAGAGCCGGGACCCATGCATCCCCGTGCTTGAGTTCCAGAGCTGCTTCTGGGGTACGTGGGTCCCGGATCGGCGCCCGCAGCCAAGTTTACGCAGGCTGCGTAAACTTGGCTGCGTTGCCGTCCAAAATGACAGCCGAAAGGTTTTCGACAGCTCACATCGCGATGTCGAGACCGATGTCGAGGTTCGGCGCCGAGTGCGTGAGCGCGCCGGACGACACATAGTCGACGCCCGTCTCGGCGATTGCCGCAACCGTATCCAGTGTGATGCCGCCGGAGGCTTCGGTGATCATGCGCCCACCGATCATCTTCACGGCGCGGCGCATGGCTTCGACGTCCATGTTGTCGAGCAGCACCACGTCGGCGAGCCCGATATTGAGCACCTCTTCGAGCTGCGTGAGGTTGTCGACCTCGATCTCGATCTTGACCAGATGGCCGACGCTCGCCTTGGCGCGTTCCAGCACCGCGCGGATGCCGCCGGCGACGGCGATGTGATTGTCCTTGATCAGCACCGCATCATCGAGACCGAAGCGGTGATTGAAGCCGCCGCCGCAGCGGATCGCGTATTTCAGCAGCGCGCGCAGTCCCGGCGTGGTCTTGCGGGTGCAGATCACTCGCGTATCAGTATGCGCGATTCTGCGCACGTAGCGGGCGGTGGCGGTGGCGGTACCCGACAAAGTGCCGATGAAGTTCAGTGCGGTGCGCTCTGCGGCGAGAATGGCGCGGGCAGGTCCGGCCACTGTCATCAGCTCGGTCTTGGCGACGACCGCCATGCCGTCGCGGGCATGCGGCGTGATCTCGATGTCGGGCGCGAGCCGGCGGAACGTCGCCGCCACCAGCGGCAGCCCCGCAATGGTGCCGGCCTTGCGTGCGACCAGCGCGGCGCGCGCGGTCGCATCCTCGGGAACCGTCGCGATAGAGGTAATGTCGCCGGCGCGGCCGAGATCCTCGGCGAGCGCGCGGTTCGCCGCCTCGTCGATCTCGAGCGGCGAGATGAAGGCATCGGGGCAGAACAGCGAGCCGATCGCCGGCGCCGCGTCGGTGCCGGGCGGCTTGACGATCGAAATGTTCGGCCGCTTCAGCGATCGCATGGTCATTCTCTCCCCAAAGATAAACGTGCCGTGCCGGCACGATCGGCGCTCAGCTCTTCAGATGCACCATCCGTTCCACCGAGCGCCGCGCCTTCTCGGCGATCGCCGGATCGATCACGACCTCCTCACGCATGTGTACGAGGCTGTCGAGAATCTTCGGCAGTGTGATCCGCTTCATGTGCGGGCAGAGATTGCACGGCCGCACGAATTCCACGTCCGGAAGTTCGGCCTGCACGTTGTCGGCCATCGAGCATTCGGTGACCATGACGATGCGCTTCGGCTTGTGTGCGCGCACCCAGTCGATCATGTGCGCGGTCGAGCCGGTGAAGTCGGCCTCCGCCAGCACGTCCGGCGGGCATTCGGGATGCGCGATGATGGCGAGCGAAGGATCGCTGTCGCGATAGAGGCGCAGCTCATCGCCGGTGAATCGCTCGTGCACCTCGCAGGCGCCCTTCCAGGCGATGATCTTCACCTTGGTCTGCGAGGCGACGTATTTCGCGAGATACTGGTCGGGCAGGAAGATAACGGTATCGCTGCCGAGGCTTTCGACAACCTGCAGCGCGTTCGACGAGGTGCAGCAGATGTCGACCTCCGCCTTCACCTCCGCCGAGGTGTTGACATAGGCGACGACCGGCACGCCGGGATAGCGTTCGCGCAGCACCCGCACGTCCTCGCCGGTGATGGAGGCGGCGAGCGAGCAGCCGGCCCTGAGATCCGGAATGAGGACAGTTTTCCCCGGATTGAGGATTTTCGAGGTCTCGGCCATGAAGTGCACACCGCACTGGACGATCACGTCGGCGTCGACCTTGGTCGCCTCGCGAGCGAGCTGCAGCGAGTCGCCGACGTAATCGGCAACGCAGTTGTAGATTTCCGGCGTCTGATAGTTGTGCGCCAAGATGACCGCGTTGCGCTGCTTCTTCAGTGCATTAATCGCAACGATGTACGGAGCGAAGAACGGCCACTCGATTGATGGGACGACGGTCTTGACGCGCTCGTAGAGATGCGCCGTCGCCTTGGCGACGTCCTCGTTCCAGTCGAGCGGGGGCATCGGCAACGGGTGGTGACGGCGCGGCGACGGCGGCCGCGCGAACGGCAAGCGCGCGTCAGGCGCGCGGACCCTACCAAGAGTTTCCATCATCGACATAGCCGCGGATCCCTGCCCTGATATACTCTACTTGAGCATATTAGGGGCCGCAAAAGAGCCGGATGGACCGGCCGCGTTTATTCTCAATTCGAGCAAATGTTATATAGCACGGGTCCCGCGCCGGCGCCATAGCTGCCGAAGAAAAATCAGCCATGCAGTGACGGGATGCACGGCCCGCGCCCGTACCGATTGGTGCGCTGCGGAGATGCCTTTATGGTGCGGGTCCTTTCGCGCTCCGATGCGGCGCCAAAAGCCGGTGAATCCAATGGCCGAAGTGCAGGGAGGCGTGCGACGCATGACGTGGCGGACGCCGCTCGTCGTCACCATTTGCGCCTGCCTGATCGGGATGATCGCATTCGGGCCGCGCTCGGCGCTCGGATTTTTCCTGCAGCCGATCAGCCTCACCAACGGCTGGGGCCGCGACGTCTTCGCACTCGGCATCGCCATGCAGAATCTGCTGTGGGGCATTGGCCAGCCGATCGCTGGCGGCTTCGCCGACCGCTATGGCGTCGTCCGGGTGCTGGTGGTCGGCGCCGTCCTCTATGCCCTCGGCCTGGTGCTGATGGCTTACGCGACGAGCCCCGCGGTGTTCCATCTGTCGGGCGGCGTGCTGCTGGGTTTCGGGCTGTCGGGGTGCTCGTTCCCGCTGGTGATCGGCGCGCTCGGCAAGCTCGTTCCGGAGAGTTGGCGCTCAACCGCGTTCGGCGCCGGCACCGCAGCCGGCTCGTTCGGCCAGTTCCTGTTCTCACCGCTGGCGCTGTGGCTGACCGATCAGTTCGGCTGGCAGATGGCGCTGCTTGTTTTCGCCGGGTTGATCATGCTGATCATTCCCTTGTCGCTGGCATTGGCCACGCCGCGGTCGGGAGCGGGCGCCGTCGTCGGGCTTCCGCCGCAGTCGTTCCGGCAGGCATTGGCGGAAGCGTTCGGTCACCGAAGCTACGTGCTGCTCGTGCTCGGCTTCTTCACCTGCGGATTCCAACTCGCCTTCATCACCGTGCATCTGCCCGCCTACCTGCTCGACCGCGGGCTTGATGCGGCAACCGGCGCGATCACGATTGCGGTGATCGGACTGTTCAACATCGTCGGCTCGTTGGCCTCGGGCTGGCTTGGCAATCGCATGCCGAAGCGGTTCATTCTCGCGGCGATTTACTTCTCCCGGGCGATGGCGGTCGTGGTCTTCATCACGCTGCCGCCGAGCGTGCCGGCGACGCTAATATTCGGCGCCTTCACCGGGCTACTCTGGTTGTCGACGGTGCCGCCGACCTCAGGGCTCGTCGCCACCATGTTCGGCACCCGCTGGCTGGCGATGCTGTTCGGCTTTGCCTTCTTCAGCCACCAGGTCGGCGGCTTCCTCGGCGTGCTGCTCGGCGGCGTCGTGTTCGAGTACACAGGCTCGTACAATCCGATCTGGTGGCTGTCGGTGATGTTCGGCGTGCTGTCGGCCCTGATCAATCTGCCGATCGTCGAAAAGCCGGTTCCGCGCATGGCAGCAGCGCCGGCCTGACTCGCCCGAAACCTTTTGCTCACTGCTGCCGCGCAGCGGCGGTAGTCCGGGATTGTGATGTCTGCTGCTCCGGCTCCATCGATCGGACGACGCGCATGTCTTGAGTGGATGCGATGGCCGAGCGGGGAGGACCAAGCATGACAGTCAAGCCTTTCGCGTGGCGCACGCCCGCCGTTATCCTGATTTGCGGGTGCGCCGTCGCCGTCGTCGGCTTCGGTGCGCGCTCCGGGCTCGGATTTTTCCTGACGCCGATCTCGACCGCCAACGGGTGGGGCCGCGACGTGTTCGCGCTGGCGCTGGCGCTGCAGATGCTGCTGTGGGGTGCCGGCCAGCCGTTCGCCGGCGGGCTTGCCGACCGCTTCGGCGCGCCGCCGGTGTTGTGCGTCGGCGCCATCATCTATGCGTCGGGCTTGGCATTGATGGCCTACGCGACGACGCCGCTGGAACTGCACCTGACGGCGGGCGTGCTGATCGGCCTTGGCATGTCGGGCGCGTCCTTCACGCTCGTGATCGGCGCGTTCGGCAAGCTGATGCCGGAACAATGGCGCTCGCTCGCGTTCGGCGCGGCAACCGCGGCAGGTTCGTTCGGTCAGTTCCTGTTCTCGCCGCTCTCGGTCGCGCTGATCGAGGCTGTCGGCTGGAAGCCGACGCTGGTCATTCTCGGCGCGTCCGTGCTGCTGATCATGCCGCTGTCCCTGGCGCTGGTGGCACCACGGGGCGCAGGCGCGCAGACGCCGGGCGCCGCCCCGGCGCAGCGCCAATCGGTCGCGCAGGCGCTGACGGAAGCGTTCGGCCACCGCAGCTATGTGCTGCTGATGCTCGGCTATTTTACCTGCGGGTTCCAACTGTTTTTCATCGGCGTGCACCTGCCGGCCTACCTGGTTGACAGCGGCCTGTCGGCCGAGATCGGCGGTTGGACGCTCGCCATCATCGGCCTGTTCAATATCATCGGCTCGATCGGCGCGGGGTGGCTCGGAAACCTCATGCCGAGGCGCTTCATCCTCGCGGCGATCTATTTTGGGCGCTCGGTGGCCATTCTCATCTACGTCATGCTGCCGCTGAGTACCGCCAGCACCCTGATCTTCGGCGCCGTCATGGGCATCCTTTGGTTGTCGACCGTGCCGCCGACTTCGTCGCTGGTGGCGATCATGTTCGGAACACGGTGGCTTACGATGCTGGTCGGCGCGGCATTCTTCAGCCACCAGGTCGGTGGCTTTCTCGGCGTCTGGCTCGGCGGTGTGCTGTTCGAGAGCACGGGCTCCTATGACGTGGTCTGGTATCTGACGATCTTGCTCGGCGTTGCCTCGGCGCTGATCAATCTGCCGATCGTCGAGAAGCCGGTGGTACGGACGGCGGCGGCGCCGGCTTGATCTGTGGCTTGCGTCCGCGCGTCCGTCGCGCCAAAAATTTCCAGGGACGGGTTTAGGGACGGACGTAGACATGGCCACGTTCACGGCGATCCGGATCGACAAGAGCGAGAGCGGCCAGACCGCGGCGCTCGTCGATTTCGATGAAGCGGATTTGATGCCGGGCGATGTGACCGTCCGGATTGAATGGTCCACCGTCAACTACAAGGATGGCCTCGCGATCACCGGCAAGGCGCCGGTGGTGCGCCGCTTTCCGATGATCGCGGGTGTCGACTTCGCCGGCTCCGTCATCGCGTCGTCGCATCCGCAATGGAAGCCGGGCGACCAGGTCATTCTCAACGGCTGGGGGCTGGGCGAAACGCATCTCGGCGCCTATGCCGAGCTGGCGCGGGTCAACGGCGACTGGCTCGTGGCCTTGCCCAAAGGCATGAGTGCGCGCGATGCGATGGCGATCGGCACCGCAGGCTACACGGCGATGCTGGCGGTGATGGCACTGGAGCGCCACGGGCTCACCCCGCAACGCGGGCCGATGATCGTGACCGGCGCGGCTGGGGGCGTGGGCTCTATCGCGGTCGCCATTCTTGTAAGGCTCGGTTACCAGGTTATCGCCTCGACGGGGCGCCTGGAGGAGGCCGATTATCTCAAGAGCCTGGGTGCGGCGGAGATCGTCGAGCGCAAGGACCTGTCCGGTCCGCCGAAACCGCTGGCCAAGGAGCGCTGGGTGGGCGGCGTCGATTCCGTCGGCTCCACAACGCTTGCGAACGTGTTGTCGATGACGCGCTACGGCGGCGCCGTGGCGGCCTGCGGTCTCGCCGGCGGTATGGATCTGCCGACGAGCGTGGCGCCGTTCATCCTGCGCGCGGTGTCCCTGCTCGGCATCGACTCGGTGATGTGCTCGCTGCCGCTGCGCCGGGCGGCATGGGCTCGTCTGGACTCCGATCTCGATCGGAGTAAGCTTGCGGTCATGACCACGGAGATCGGCCTTGCGGATGTGATCGAGGCGAGCCGCCGGATCGTCGCTGGGCAGGTCCGCGGTCGAATTGTGGTCAAGATCGGGGGCTAATCGTACGACGTACGCGACATCTCGGGGCATCGTTCGGTCTGGTAAGCATCCCGTAAAGATTTTGCGTTAAGAATTCGCCGTCTATGGAGGCGAGTATGTATGCCAGTATCGCTGCCGCGTTAGCGTTGGTTGCGTCCGTTGCTCCGGCTGCTGCCGATGCGATGAAGGCCGAAGAAGCGCGCCACTTCGTCGTCGGCAAGGTGTTCTCCTATGCCTGCTTTGAAGGCACGCGCGGCGCCGGCCGGATTTATTCCGACGGCTCGGTCGCCGGCACGATCCAGCTGCGTGGTGCCGGCCCGGTCCGCTATGTGAGGCTGCCGCCGAATACCCTGCGGGTGAAGGGCGAGTCGGTGTGCGCCTCGGTGCGCGGGCTGCCGTTCGAGCCCTGCTTCAATCTCGCCAAGACATCGCCGGCGAGCTTCCGCGGCTCGATCTACGGGCTGAGCTTCGCCTATTGCGAATTCAATCGCCGCGGTCGCCGCATCGACATCGCGCGCAAGCCGCGTCAGTCGAAGGATCTGCCGCTGCGCGCCGCCATCGACGCGCCCTAACGGCGGCGGCTTGGCGCGTGTTCAGGCGGAATCGGGCGGGCTTTCCGCGCCGGTGGCGTGCCGTGGCGGGAACAAGAGGCGCTGGTAGAGCCAGCCGATGCCGACCAGCACGAGGCCGAGCCCGATGAACGACAGGGCCCGATAGACACCGGTCAGCCCGGCCATGTCGACGAGAAAGACCTTGCCGATGGTAAGCACGACGACGGCCGCCGAGGCGAGGCGGGCCGGCTGCGAGCGCAGCAGGAATCCCGCGATCAGCAGCAGCACCCCAAAACTGAGCCATACCGCCGAGTAGGCGTACTGCTCCGCATCCGTCGTCCGCCCGCGCGTCAGCACTGGACCGTGGAATAGCGTCGTCACTTCCAGCGTCAGATAGGCGAGCGCCAACGCCACCGCCGCGACCACCGCCACAATGCTGTAGAATTTCGGACGTGTGCCGCGGACGACCAGCGCCAGCCCACCGGCAAGGATCGCCGGCAGACCGTAGCCGAGCAGGAGCAGATTGAAGAACGAGCCGCCGACCGGATCTCCCGTCAGCAGCGGATTCTCCGCCACGAAGAGGCCGACGACGATCGCCAGCAGCGTCAGAGCGGCAATCACCTGCGCGCCGATGCTGTGCACGATGCTTCCGCTGCGGTGCCGCAGGCGCTCGAGCCCGATGGTCATGGCAAGGCCGCAGCAGACCTGCAACGCCACTTCCGCCAGGCGGGCATTGTCGCGGAAGACGTTGCCCTTGTTCATCAAGTGGCGGATCTCCAGGAACACCAACAACACGGTGAGCAGGAGGGCCGCCGACTCGACCATGCGCAGCGGCACGTCGTCGGTGCGCTTACGCATCATCCAGCCGGCGCACCAGAACGCGGCGGCCGGAACGCCGTAGCCGTAGAGCAGCCAATTGAAGATCGGCGTGGTGCCGATATCGGTGCCGACGATGCGCGGATCATAGACGATGCGCGCGAGCACCACCAGCGCGACCGCGCCGGCGAGCCAGCGCAGCATCGGCACCGGCCGCTTCTCGGCGACCCAGGCGATGCCGGGGACCATCAGCGCAAGCGCAACGGTGAGCCAGCCGCGCTCGAGCGCCATGGTCATGGCGAGCGCCAGCGCCGCCACCGTGCCGGTGGCAAAAATCGCGACCGAGGTCGCCTGGCCTGGCCGGGGCGGGCGGTTGTGCAGCGTCTCGGACGCCCAGGCGCCGATCGCCGCCAGCATCAGGGCGAGCCCGGCAAACGGGATCGAGCGCTCGAAATTCGCGACGCGATAGTAGAGCGCCGCCAGGATGGCGAGCGCGGCGAACACGCCTGCCGCGCTCCACAGGATCGGAACAATCGCGCGCTCTGATCGGCCCTGCGCGATAAATCCCGCCACGCCGAACAACGCCGCGAAGCCGGCGCCGAGCACAAGATGCATGCCGACATAGGCGAGCTGCGGCTCGGGCACCGCGCCAGCCGTGGGGCCCGCCGGCAAGATCAGACGCGTGACGTCGACGTCGACGGCCCACTCGACGAACAGGAGGGCGGTGAGCAGCGCGGCAAAAGGCAACGCGGCAGCCGCTGCGTCGGTGCGCCAGGCGATGGCGACGGTCCCGGCGGTCATCAGCGCGAAAGCCGTCATCGGTATCGGCGCATGCCGGCTCGCCAGCACGACGATGAGCGCCGCGAACAGATAGGCCGCGAGCGCGCCCGACGACATGGCGTCGACCCGTCCCCGTTCCGGGCTGGGCCCATAGTAGAGATTGCAGACGAGCAGCGCCGCCGCAAGCAGGAAACCGGCGAGGGCATGGAAGGCGTGCGCCGTCGGCGCTGCGATGCTTGTCCCGTCGAGTCCGGCGTAGGTCCACAGGACCGACAGCACGATGGCGGCAATCGCAAGCCATTGCCACAAGCGCGCGCGTGCCAGTGCGAAGGCGGCGGCGGTGACGATCGCGAGATAAACGTAAAGCGCCCAATAGTCCGGCGTGTCGGACGCGACCAGGATCGGCGTGACATAAGCGCCGATCAGGCCGATCCCGGCGAGCGCCGGTCCATGCAGCAGCGCGGCGGCAAGTGTCAGTACCGCAACAACGCCGAGCAGGACGAAGGCAAGCGCCGGCGGCAGATATCCGTAGAGCGCGTAGGCGGCGTACACCGTTGCATAGGCGACGACGGTGCTCGCCGCCGTGAGCATGCTCGGAATATTCGCCACCGCACCGCCGGCGATTCCGGTGGTGTATTCCTTGCGCCGGGTCCATTCGCCGGCGGCGAGCAGCCCTGCCGCGAGCAGCGCGCCGAGCGCGATACGCACCGCCGGTCCGAGCAGGCCCTGCTCGATCGAGTAGCGGACCAGGAACAGCCCGCCGAGCGCCAGCGCCAAGCCGCCGACCCACACCACCCATTGGGTGCCGAATCGCTCTTCGAAGCCCGCGTGCGCACGCTCCGGCTGTGCCGTGGGTGCTGCCTGCGGTGCCGCCGCTGGCGTCTCGGGTGCGACGGCCGCGGGCTCTTCGGCTACTGCCGGTTGGGGTGGCTCGGGCTCCGTCACGGGCGGCGGCTCGGCCTGCGCCGGAGCTTCGGTCACCGCCGCGGCGATGCGGCCTTCCAGAACGCCGAGGCGATGCTCGATCCGCTTCAGCCGGTCGCGGGTGTTGAGCGCGACGACGAAGCCGGCGATCGCGGCGATCGGAATCGCCAGGATCACCAGTCCGATCAACAGTTCAAACATCGACCTGCCCCCGCTCAGCGACGATGCTAGGCCAGAGTCGAGGGCCGTGAAAGGAGCGTCAGCTGCGCCCGCCAAGGCGCAGGCCGGGCGCCGGGCGCTCCTGGATGACTTCGCGGCGGAAACGGAATCGTGCCGCCGGCCGGCCGCCGGTCGTGGTCGAAACCTCGCCGGTGGGCTCGACCAGTGATGCGGTCTCGACGAGGCGACGGAAATTCTGCTTGTGCAGATGCCGCCCGGAGATCGCCTCGACGGTGCGCTGCAATTCGGTGAGGGTGAAATCCGCCGGCATCAGCTCGAAGATGACCGGCCGGTACTTGAGCTTGGCCCGCAGCCGGGCGATGGCGGTGGCGAGGATGCGGCGGTGGTCGAACCGCATCGGCTCGCCGAGGCTCGGCAGTTTGTTGCGCGCCAGCGCCGCCCTGCGGCCGTCGCGGCGCGTTTCCTCGACCAATCCCGCTTCGTACAGCAGTTCGTAGCGGTCGAGCACCTTCTCCTCGTCCCACGGGCTGCCGCCGACACCAAAGCAGAGCCGCAGCCGCTCGCGCCGTCCCAGCGCCAGCCGCGGTCCAGCCGTTTCCGGTTGTTTCGCCCATTCCTGCAGCATGGGCAGAATGACGGAGTTGAGAATCGCCGGCCGGGTGTCGCGCCAGTCTTCCCAGGGGAAGAAACGATACCAGGGCTCGAATCGGGCACCGGAGGCCTGCAGCACGCCGGCATTCTCCGGCAGGCGGCCGAGCGCGAGATAGCCGATCGAAACCACATGCGGGCCGGCGTCGCGCACCACTGCATGCCGCCCGCGGTCGCCGAAGGTGTAAAGTTGCTCGACATAGCCGACCGACAATCCGGTCTGCGCCTCCACCCAGGCGCGCAATCCCATCTCGAACGTACGGTGCGCCACCGGGTCGAACGGCCCGAACGGCAGGCCCGCCAATCCATCGGAGGGACCGCCGTCGGCGGCGATGAGGATCATCGGCTCGTCGCCCTCGACCGCGACGATCGCGGCCGTCAGCCCGATCTCGATCGGCGTGATCTGGGCATCCATGCCGGTCACTCGAGATCGAGCCGAAACGGCACGCCCTCTGACGCCATGACGCAAGGGCCGATCTGCTGCACGGCGGCGATCATGCGGCCGCGGCGTCCGAGCCGGCGGTCGGCCAG
Organism: Hyphomicrobiales bacterium; assembly: GCA_009377755.1. GTDB lineage: Bacteria > Pseudomonadota > Alphaproteobacteria > Rhizobiales > Xanthobacteraceae > WHTM01. The sequence continues at coordinate 41,967 of WHTM01000013.1, forward strand.
CGCGACCAGCAGCGGGTTCGGGCTCGCCGTCGGGGAGGCGTTGCGGATGGCGGTGGCGATGCTCGCCTCATCGCGCTCCGGCCGCAATGCGCAGGCGGTGATGAACGCGGCCGCCGTGGAGCGGCTGATGCCGGCATAGCAATGTACCACCAGCGGCGCCGTGCGTTCCCACTGCTGGACGAAGTCGATCAGCCGCGCGACATGCTCGTCGGCCGGATGAATGTACCCGTCGATCGGTTCGGCGATGTCGTCGACGCCGACATGCAGGTGGTTTCCGGTCGGGATCGGTAGCGGCCGGGCGATCAGCTCGATTTGCTTCAGCAAGGTGACGACGTGCTGCGCGTGGGTCGCTTCGAGGGTGGCGTGCAGGCGTGCAAGGGAACAGACGTGAATCATGCTCCAAATATAGGATGATTGCCGCCACGCGACCACCGGCCCCGACCGTCATTCGCCGAACAGCTTGTCGACGCGCTCCGCATAGCGAGCCTCGGCGACATTGGCGGGCCACGGGGTGAGGTAGTCGTGCTCCAGCGTCGCCGAGTAGACCGGCGGTTTTCCGAAGAAGCGCCGCGCCTCAGCGGACGCGAAGCCGGCAAGTCTCGTCGCTTCCAGATAGGCGGCAGAGCGATCGGCAGCCTTGATGTGCCCGGTGATGACGGGGGGCAGCTCCGGCGGCAGGCCGAAGCGCACGTGGATCGCTGTCAGCAGCCGCTTCTCGACCGCCTTGTAGGAGTCGCCGATCACCGCCTTGAATGGCGAGATCATGTCCCCGATCACGTATTCCGGCGCGTCGTGCAACAGCGCGGCAAGGCGCCAGCGCCGTTCCAACCGCGGGACGCGGGTGCGCAGCAGCACCTCCACAAAGAGCGTGTGCTGCGCGACCGAAAAGATGTGCGCGCCCTCGGTCTGGCCATTCCAGCGGGCGACGCGCGCGAGCCCGTGGGCGATGTCGGCAAGCTCGATGTCGAGCGGGCAGGGGTCGAGCAGATCGAGCCGCCGCCCGGACAGCATGCGCTGCCAGGCGCGGGCGTCTGAGCTGGCCGGTGACTTGGTCCGCGCACGCGGCGTAGCCTGTTCACTTCCCCGGGACGGGGGAGGCGATAGCGGCAGGCGCTTCGCCTTCATTTCCGCTTGCCGAGCTTCACGCAGGCCGCGTGCCGGTGACAGGTCACCAAATGGTCGTTGACCATGCCGACCGCCTGCATGAAGGCATAGACGATGGTGGGGCCGCAGAACTTGAACCCGCGGGCCGCGAGCTCCTTCGACATCGCCTGCGAAACGTCGGTTGCTGCCGGCACCTCCTTGATGCTGCGGAAACGGTTCACTTTCGGGCGGCCGCCGAGGAAATCCCACAACAGCGTCGAGAAGCCGGGGCCCTTCTCCATCGCGTCGAGCCAGGCGCGCGCCGACAGCACCGTGCCCTCGATCTTGGCGCGGTTGCGGACGATGCCCGCGTCCAGCATCAGCTTCTCGACCTTCTTCGGCGTGAAGCGCGCGATCTTCTCCGGCGCGAACTCCGCGAAGGCACGGCGGAAATTCTCGCGCTTGCGCAGGATGGTGATCCAGGACAATCCGGCCTGGAAGCCGTCGAGCACGAGCTTCTCGTAGAGCACGCGGTCGTCGAACTCCGGCACACCCCATTCCTCGTCGTGATAGGCGACGTACAGCGGATCGGTCTTCGGCCATGGGCAGCGGGGGAGGCCGTCCGGGTGGGGGTTGGGAGCCATGAAGCGCAACCGGTGTGGAAGAATCTTAGATCCATTGCTACATTAGACGCATGGGCCACGCCGATGAAAGAGCAGCGTTGGAGGCATACAGCCGGGCGGAAATCAGCCGCGCGGAGGTTGGGCGCCGTCTGAACCAAGATGTCAGCTTTGGGGACTTGCTGCGAAAATTGTGGGAAAACCGTCTCCCTCTGCCGCGCTTCCCGAGCGACCCAAATTCTCCCGGCGTGCAGCTAATTCGCACCTTGGCGACACGAGAGCAGCGTGCCGGATAGCGAGATCGGTGCGAAGCTCATCGTCACGGACACAGGGCCGCTGATCGCCCTCGCCGCTGCGGATGTGCTCGACTATCTTCTCTATCCAGGCGTGCCAGTCTACATCCCTGACGCCGTTCTTTACGAAGCAACGGTCAACAGCAGTTCGCTCGGCGCGTCCAGTATTGCTGCTTGGGTGCAACAGCATGCCGACGATGTCCGACTGATCGTCACCGAGACTTATGCAAACTTTCAGTTGCTGCGCGTGCACGACCCTACGGCGCGTCAGCGCGATCTCGACGAGCAGGCCGCGATGGAGGCGATTAGGTCCGGGCTCAAGCTCTCATTCGATGAACGCGCTGTCTTGATAACCGAAGACGATCGAGTCATTCGTGGGTCCGTGATCGTCCTGGGTGAGGATCGTGAACGCCTGATCCCGATCACGACGCGGGACTTCCTGTTCGGCCTGGAAGCTGCGGGCCGCATCAATTCGGCGGATGAAGTGTACAAGGCGGCCGAGGATGCCCGGGCGGCATGTGTCGCGATTGACTGCGCTGGCTCATCAGCACAAGCAGGCCCGCATTGCGGTCGAAAGTCTTCTTCGTGGTGGCCGCGACGCGTCCTAGTCGCCGGGCCAGGCAAACCGCGCCCAGTCTGGCTTTACCGGACGGATCGGAATGCCGCCGGCTTCGAGCGGCACGCTCTGCGCCAGCGCGTCGGCGGCTCGGTCAAGGCGCAACAGTGCGAGGCCACGGCCCTGCGCGGTCGAGCCGAGTGTGCCGACTTGTTTCTCGCCGGCCATGACCGGCGTTCCCGCGTCCGGCGCGTAGTCGTCGTAGGCGATCGGCACGACCCGGGATCGGGCGGTTGAACGGTGCTCGACGCGCGACACCACCTCCTGTCCGATATAGCAGCCCTTGTCGAAATCGACGCCGCCGAGCTGATCCATGTCGGTCTCATGCGGGAAGGCGTCGCCGTAGATGAAGTCGAGGCCGCCGCGCGGCACGCCGAGAGCGATCCGGTGCGCCTCGTAGGCGGAGGCGTCCGCCAGCGTCGCGCCGAACGTCTTGGCGGCCTCTTCGGCGCGCGGCGGCGCCAGCATGCAGCGCATGCCGAGCGCGGAGAGCCGCGGGTCGGGATAGGTGAGGCCGAGGTGGGCCGTGGGCGTGCCGCCCCAGACCGCCATCACGCCCAGCACCTCGGATATGTCCTCGACCATCACCTTGGCGCGCAGCTTGTAGCGGTTGAGCCGGTCCGTCAGTTCCGGGGCGAGGGCCCGCGGGCAGTCCAGGAAAAAATCGCCACTCTCCGCAGCTTCCGCTTCGGCGACAATGAAATCGGCGATAATCTTGCCCTGCGGAGTCAGCAGCGCCCCGAAACGGGGTGCGCCTGGCGCCACGCGTCCCATATCAATGGTGACGAGGTTGCCCAGCCAGGCGCGGGCGCCGTTGCCTGTGACCTTGACCACGCCGCGATCGGGAAGCAGGGCTGCCTGCATGGGACATCCTTTTCAGTCGCGGGGAAGGTAGAATGTCGGCCACCGGGTCACAACCGGCCGGCCGGCACCGAAGGCGCATTTTGCTGCTATTCTGAATTGGACCATGGTCGAACAGCCACAGCCAAGCGATAGACCGGCGGCCCCGGGCGGGCCGGGCGCGGATGGGCGTTTGCCCGAGAACATCGTTTATTTCGCCCGGGCGCTGCGGGCGGCCGGCATCCCGGTGGGCCCCGGCTCGGTGCTCGATGCGCTGGAGGCGGTGCGGGCGGCGGGTGTGAGCACCAAGGACGACTTCTACTGGACGCTGCATACCGTGTTCGTGAAGCGCCATGAGCACTCGATCCTGTTCGACCAGGCGTTCCGCCTGTTCTTCCGCAAGCGCGGCTATCTCGAGCAAATGCTGGCGTCGATGCTGCCGGAAGCCGCGGCCCAGCCGCCGGCGCCGCCCAAGCCGGGCGAGCAGCGGGTGCAGGACGCCCTGTTCAACGGGCTGCGCGAGCAGGAGCCGGTCGAACGCCAGGTCGAGATCGATATGCGTCGCACCGTCTCCGACCGCGAGCTCCTGCAGCGCAAGGACTTCGCGCAGATGAGCGCCGCCGAAGTCGCGGCGGCGAAGGCAGCGATCCGCCGCTTGGTGCTCTCGCTCGACGAGGTGCGCACGCGGCGCCTCGCCCCGGACCCGCATGGGCACCGTATCGATCTGCGCCGCACGCTGCGCGCGAGCCTCAAGGCCGGCGGTGCGGTCATCGATTTGAAGTACCGCGGCCGACGCACCAAGGCGCCGCCGGTCGTGGCGCTGCTCGATATATCCGGTTCAATGAGTCAGTACACGCGTCTGTTCCTGCATTTCCTGCATGCCGTCACCGACGCACGCAAGCGGGTGCACACCTTCCTGTTCGGCACCCGACTGACCAACGTCACCCGTGCGCTCAAGACCAAGGATCCGGACGAGGCGCTCGCCGCCTGCACCGCCAGCGTGGTAGACTGGTCCGGCGGCACGCGCATCGCAACCTCCCTGCATGCCTTCAACAAGCGCTGGGCGCGGCGCGTGCTGACGCAAGGGGCGATCGTGCTGCTGATCACCGACGGGCTGGAGCGCGACGTCGACGACGCGCTCGCCTTCGAAATCGATCGGCTGCACCGCTCGTGCCGGCGGTTGATCTGGCTCAATCCCCTGTTGCGCTTCGACGGCTTCGAGGCGCGCGCTGGCGGCATCAAGGCGATGCTGCCGCACGTTGACGAATTCCGCACCGTCCACAATCTGGAGTCCATGCGCGGGCTGGTCGAGGCGCTGTCGGATCATGCGACACGCGGGCCGGCGCCGAAGGAATGGCTCCGCAAGGTGAGCTGAAGGAGACACACATGCTTGCACGCGACGACGATATTCTCAAAGCCGCGGAGGACTGGAAAAAGAAAGGACGCGGGGTCGCGCTCGCGACTGTCGTGGAGACCTGGGGCTCGGCACCGCGGCCGGTCGGCTCCAACCTGGTGATCGACGAGGAGGGAAATTTCCTCGGCTCGGTTTCCGGTGGTTGCGTCGAGGGCGCGGTGGTCACCGAGGCGATCGACGTGATCGAGAGTGGCCAGCCGAAGATGCTGGAATTCGGGGTCGCCGACGAGACGGCGTGGAAGGTCGGCCTTTCCTGCGGCGGGACGATCCGGGTGTTCGTGGAGAAGGTGGAGTAGTTGTCATTCCGGGGCGCGCCGAAGGCGCGAGCCCGGAATCCATAACCACGGTAATCGCATTGAGGCACGAGCCGTGCCAAATTAAATCGGTCGTGGTTATGGATTCCGGACAGCCTTGCTGCGCTCGGCTTCCGGAATGACCAAGGAGATTGCATGCGACTCGACATCCTCACCGCCCTCAATGCCGAACGAAGCGCCCGCCGCGCGGCGCTGGTCGTCACCGACGTCGCCTCGGGCGAGCAGCGGCTGGTGAAGGGTGGCGACATCGCCGGCGATCCGTTGAAGGATCTGCTGGAGAAGCGTCTGCGCAGCGGCAAGAGCGGCATGGAAGAGACGCCGCAGGGCCGCGTGTTCCTCACCGTGCATGTGCCGGCGACCCGCCTCCTCATCACCGGCGCGGTGCACATCAGCCAGGTGCTGGCGCCGATCGCCGCGCTGCTCGGCTATGACGTCACCATCGTCGATCCGCGCACGGCGTTCGCCTCGATCGAGCGGTTTCCCGACGTGAAGGTCATTGCCGAATGGCCTGACGCGGCGCTGCCGCCGCTCGGCATCGACCGCTACACCGCGTTCGTCGCGCTCACCCACGATCCAAAAATCGACGATCCGGCACTGCTGCATGCGCTCGCGCGGGGCTGCTTCTATATCGGCGCGCTCGGCTCGAAGAAGACGCATGCACGGCGCGTGGAACGGCTGAAGGCGCAAGGGCTCACCGACGCCGCCGTCGCACGCATCCATGCGCCGATCGGCATCGACATCGGTGCCGTGTCGCCGGCGGAGATCGCGGTCGCCATCATGGCGCAGGTCACGGCGCGGCTGCGCCAGAGCGCCGAGGGCAACACATGAAATTCGGTCCGGTTGCACCCGCGGAGGCGCTTGGCGGCACGGCGGTTCACACCATTCGTCAGGGTCCGCTGGTGCTCAAGAAGGGCACGCTGATCGGCTCCAAGGAGGTGATGGCGCTGGAGCAGGCCGGCATCTCGAAGATCGTCGTGGCGCGGCTCGATCCGGGCGATGTTTCGGAGGACCATGCAGCCGCCGAGATTGCCGGCGCGGTCGCCGGCCCCGGCGTTCGCGTCGATCGCGCCTTCACCGGCCGCTGCAATCTGTTCGCCGAGGGCGCCGGCGTGCTGGTGGCCGACAAGGACTCCGTCGACCGTCTCAACCGTATCGACGAGGCGATCACCTTCGCGACGCTGCCGGCCTACAAGCCGGTGGTGGAGGGGGAGATGATCGCGACGGTGAAGATCATTCCCTTCGCGGTCGCGGCGGCGCCGCGCGATGCCGCGCTTGCGCTGGCGGCGGCGGTGAAGTCGATCGTTCGTGTCGAGCCCTATTGCATCCGCAAGCTCGGCGTCGTGTCCACCCTGCTGCCCGGACTGTCGCCAAAGATCGTCGACAAGACGCTGAAGGTGACGGCGGAGCGGATCGCGCCCGCCGGTGCCAGGATCGTCGCCGAACGGCGTGTGCCGCATGACCAGGCCGCGCTCGCGGCGGCGATCGAGGAGGTGCTCAACGACGGCGCGGAGCTGGTCATCGTGTTCGGCGCCTCCGCCATTGCGGACCGGCGCGACGTGATCCCCTCGGCGATCGAAGCTGTCGGTGGACGCATCGAGCATTTCGGCATGCCGGTCGATCCCGGCAACCTGATGCTGGTCGGGACCGCGCGCGATCGCCCCGTGCTTGGCGCGCCGGGCTGCGCGCGCAGCCCGAAGGAGAATGGATTCGACTGGATCCTGATGCGGCTCCTTGCCGGCCTTCCCGTCGGCCGTGAGGACATCACCGGGCTCGGCGTCGGCGGCCTTCTGATGGAGATCGTCACCCGGCCGCAGCCGCGCGTCGAGCCGGTCGCCGCCGGCAAGCGGATCGCGGCGGTGGTGCTTGCCGCCGGCCGTTCCACCCGCATGGGCGGGCCCAACAAGCTGCTCGCGGAAATCAACGGCAAACCGCTAGTGCGCATCGCCGCCAAGGAGGCGCTGGCCTCGCGCGCCGATCCGGTGATCGTCGTCACCGGGCACCAGCGCGAACAGGTCGAAGCCGCGCTCGCTGGCCTCGACGTGCATCTGGTGCACAATCCAGATTTTGCCGCCGGCCTCGGGACTTCGCTCAAGGCTGGCGTCGCTGCGGTACCGGCGCAGGTAGATGGCGTCGTCGTCTGCCTCGGGGACATGCCGCAAGTGAGCGCGGCGCTCATCGACCGGCTGATCGCCGCCTACGACGCGGAGAGGGGCGCGCTGGTGGTTGCGCCTACGCGCGACGGCCAGCGCGGCAATCCGGTGTTGTGGTCGCGCCGGTTCTTCCCCGACCTCATGGCAATCACCGGTGATGTCGGCGCGCGGCACGTTCTCGCCAGTTATGGCGAAGCGGTGGTCGAGGTGCCGGTGCAGGAGGCGGGCGCCTTCGTCGATATCGACACGCCGGAGGCTTTGCGCGCGGCGCGCGCCGATATCGCGAGCGCCTGACCCGCAGTCACGGTTCGACGGCGCGCCGCAGCCGCGCTTCGCAGGTGCCGGCTGCCACGCAATTTTCCGGTATGCCGAAGCGCATCGTCATCATCGATGGTCATCCGCGGATTCCAGCCGCGAACGGCGTCTTCGCAATCGTTCGAAGACATCATTAAAGTTTTAATCAAAGGCGATCATCTAAAATTTTATGTTGATTATCTGAAAATATGACAAGTATTAAATGAAGTATTGATGTGCCTTGTCTTCAAAATGACTGGCACAACTTAGCGTCGACTCAAAGCGTTTGTGACAAAAGTGGCTCCGTCAAGAGGGCAGGGGTCACGAATGCCAAAAATAATCGGAAAACTACTGAGAGGAGTAGGCGCCGCCGGCCTTGTGCTCACGGCGGTCATGGGGTCGGCCGCGGCCGTCCCGGTGGAGCGGGTTCTCTATTCACCGGTGGGCGGCATGACCGGGCCGCCGATCGGCTGGGTCGATTTCTGCAACGATCAGCCCAAGGAGTGCGCAACCCGGACGAAGAGCCCGCGCGACGTGGTGCTGTCCGCCGCAGCCTGGCGCGATCTTCTTCGCATCAACCACCACGTCAATACGGTCATCAAGCCGCTCACCGACATCGAGCATTGGGGAGCGGTCGAGAAGTGGTCCTATCCGGATGACGGCTACGGCGACTGCGAGGACTACGTCCTGCTGAAGCGGCGCCTGCTGATCCAGGCCGGCTGGCCGCGCGAGGCCCTGCTGATCACAGTCGTGCGCGACACGAAGGGCGACGGCCATGCCGTCCTTACCGCGCGCACCAACAAGGGGGAATTCATTCTCGACAATCAGAACGAGAAGGTCCTGCCATGGACCGAAACCGGTTACTGGTTCGTCAAGCGCCAGTCGCAGTCGGATCCGAATGTGTGGGTGATCCTGAGCGACCCGCGCCCGGCGACCGCCACGGCAACGTCGCGCTGAGGTGACGCAAAAAGGACGGTTCGCGAGCCCGGTCGCGTCCCCACGCCTCCCCGTCCCCAGACCGGGTTCGCCGCGGCCGGCTCTCCCCCCAGAGCCGGCCGCACTTTTTTTCTTACTTTTCCCTCCCTGCTTGCTGGGGTGGGTCGCTGGCGGGCGCGCGGGGGCGGGGAGGGACAAGCCCCCTTGCGAAAAACTCGCCAAGCGGAGGAAACTACCCGATCCGCTTCAGTCCCCTCGTGTATTGGTTCCACCGCTTTACGTACCAGTCGGCCGCCCAGGTGAGGCGGCCGATCGCCTCATCGTCCAACGTGCGGGTGGCCTTCGCGGGGCGACCGACGATCAGCGAATTGTCGGGGAATTCCTTACCTTCCGTCACCAATGCGCCGGCGCCGACGAGGCAGTTGCGGCCGATGCGCGAGCCGTTGAGCAGGATCGCGCCCATGCCGACGAGGCTGTTCGCCGCGATGTTGCAGCCGTGCAGCACGACGTTATGCCCGATGGTGCATTGCGGGCCGATCGTCAGCGGAAAAGTCTTGTCAGTATGCAGTGTGCAATTCTCTTGCACGTTGGAGCCCTCGCCGAGCTCGATCCATTCGTTGTCGCCGCGCAGCACCGATCCGAACCACACACTCGCATTGGCCTTCAGGCGCACCCGCCCGATCAGCACGGCGGTATCGGCGACGTAGTAATGGCCCGGATCGGGGAGATCCGGACTCTGCCCGTCGAGTTCGTAGATCGGCATGCCTGCGCACCTTTTATTTTTGAAGGGGCGAAACTGCCACGGACGGGCAGGCTTGGCGAGGCGAGGGACAGACTGGCGGCTAGAAGCGCAGCGCCTCGAGCGCCATCACGACCATCGTGCCCGACATGAGGCTCCAGATGCCGGCGATGATGGTGGAGGTCATCACCGTGCAAAACCTGCGGTGATCGCGCCGCACGCGCAGGGTGACGCGCATGATGATCAAAGGTGCCGCGAAGGCGAGGAACGGCACCGCGGCAAACGTGGATGGCTTCGGGCTGTGTTCGAGCAGGCGAAAGCTCCGGCGGGCGTCTGGGTCGCGGCCTGATAGCCGGTGGCAAGCAGACCGGCGATGGCGAAGCCGAATGCCGGCGCCAGGAGCGACTGCAGCGACTCCGGGGACATGACCATGCAGACGCCACCACGACAGGGGACCTCGGCTATTGTCCCCATTCGGCGGCGCCGGCCAAGCTTATCGTTAAGAAAAGGTTAACGGTCGTGTCGGAACAAGGCGGCCCGGTCCGCATTCGCCGTGGCATACTCAAGTCCGATTCGTTCCGGAATGGCACCGCCGATCACGCGTTGCGGCGCAGGATTAGGGAATGATCTCGGTCGCTGGAGCAACGACATCGTCACGCCGGGGGCACCACCGCAGAGTCTCGCGGGGCCTGCTGCTGCTGCCGCTGCTGCTGTTGTGCGCCGTGGTCGTGCTCGCCGCCGCCTACGTCAGCTACGTGCTATGGCCGCGTTGGCCGGGCCCCGCGGTGGCGCCGAATGCACCGGCCCTGCCGATCATCGTCGGCGAGGTGACGTTCAACGTTCCGCCCGCGGCAATCCGCGTCCCGGTGCAGCGCAAGCCCGGCGTGCAGGAGCGCATCGACCTCGCGTTCCTGTGGCCTTCGCTCGGTCCGCCGGACAGCGCCAAGCCGCCTCTTGCGCTTGCGGCGCACGCCGAGCCGAAGCCGATCGACCGCGTGTTCGTCACCATCACCGCCACCAACGGTGCTTTGGCGCCGGCCGAGCGGCTCAAGACCATCTACCCGCGCTACACCGCCCAGGAGCCGGAGCCGACTTCCACCGGGCTGGTGGCGTTGAGCTTTCGTGACGGAACGCCCTACCAGGGTGAGGACCTCGTCTATTCGGCATCTGATCCGGAGCGATTCTTCATCCGCTGCACCCATGACGGGCCTGGCCCTACGCCCGGGACGTGCCTGGCCGAGCGACGCATGCGCAGCGCCGACGTTATCGTGCGCTTTCCGCGCGAGTGGCTCTCGGATTGGCGGGCGGTGGCAAGCGGCATCGACCGGCTGATCGTCAGCCTCAAGCCGCATTGATGATCCGGGTCCCCGGTAGCTTTGCCGAAACGAAACTGGGACCCCGCATCCTACGATGCACCGCTTCGCGCTGCGCCGCGTGCGAGGAACGCTACTACGCCTGTGCCTATTCCAGGTCCGCCTCCAGGATCGCCATCTGGAAATTGTAGGAGCGATCCTCGTCCTCGTCGTCGACGAACAGGACGCCGACGAACTCCTCGCCGACATAGACCTCGGCGGAATCGTCCTTGCGCGGTCGCGGCACCACACGGATGCGGGCGTTGCCGAACAGCTTGCGCAGGTAGGCCTCGATCTTGCGGATTTCTTGAACGTCCACGTTGCCTCCTTATCGCCGTGACGGCGTCGCACTCGTGTGGTGGTTCAGAAGTTCTCTCTGCTTTAGCCGCGAATCCACCAAGAGAACTTCCAAACCAAAACCACACTGGACTCATAGAGTTGCTAATGTCGCGACCCAAACAGATGCATCCGCATCTGTTTGGACCCCCACCGCTCTAAACGTTAGTGGGCTGACTTGTCCCAACATTTGGGAACCCAAGTGCTGGGGCCAGGCCACTAGCGGACGCCCGCAAATGGATTGGCAGACTGCGGGTCAGCGTCCAACGTCCTGGAACAATTGATCCATGCTTCGCGCCGGCTCCGGGCATCCGGCCTCGCCGACGACCCTCGCCGGAATGCCGGCGACGGTCGTGTTATGTGGCACCGGCTTGAGCACCACCGAGCCGGCGGCGACGCGGGCGCAATGGCCGATTTCGATATTGCCGAGAATCTTCGCGCCGGCGCCGATCATGACGCCGCGGCGAATCTTCGGATGGCGGTCCTCGTGCTCCTTGCCGGTCCCGCCGAGCGTCACGTCATGCAGCATCGAGACGTCGTCCTCGATGACCGCCGTCTCCCCCACGACCAGCCCGGTGGCATGGTCGAGAAAGATGCCGCGCCCGATCCGCGCCGCCGGATGGATGTCGCACTGGAATGCCGCCGACGCACGGCTCTGCAAGGCATAGGCGAAATCCTTGCGGCCCTGGTTCCACAGCCAGTGCGCCAACCGGTGCGTCTGGATGGCGTGAAAGCCCTTGTAATAGAGTACCGGCTCGATGCAGCGGTGCGTCGCCGGATCGCGGTCGACCGTTGCCACGATATCGGCGCGGAACGAGTTGCCGATCGACGGCTCGGTCTCGATCGCATCGGCGAACACCTGGCGGATCAGCTCGCCGGAAATGTCGGGGCGATCGAGCCGGTCGGCAAGCCGGTGCACCACCGCGGCTTCCAGCGTGTCGTGGTGCAGGATGGTCGAATACAGGAAGGTCGAAAGCTCCGGCTCGCGGCGCACGATTTCCTCGGCCTCCTTGCGGATGCGTGCCCACACCGGATCAACCTTGTCGAGCGCGGCGCTCGGCCGTGTCTGATAGTGCGCCATGGCGGTACTCCCAGCGGGATATCGAACGGAGCGATATTCTAGCACATGCGGACCGCGAACATATTTGCCCGCGAGCCGCTCCGCCAGGGCCCGGCAGGAACAAATGTTGCTTGAATCTCCAACGCGTTAGCGGAACCAGCCGAAATCTACCGGCCGTTCAGGCGTCCTGGCCGGAGAGATGCGGCATCGGCGCGGCTTGCGCCGCGGCGGTCGAGCCGGGCGATGAAGTCGAGGATCGCGGCGGCGAACTGGTCGTTCCGATCGCCGGCGACCATGTGCTGCGCGCCGCCGACGTCGAGATATTCGGCGTGCGGTACCAGCTCCAGGAACTCGCGCGCGTGAGCCTCCTGCACAATCTCCGACGATGCTCCGCGCACCAGCAAGGCCGGTTGCGTGATGCGCCGCGCGGCGCGAACCATCTTCTCCTCGGCCTCCGGGCGGCTGCCGCCGACGGATCGCTGTCCCTCGATGAAGCGCGGGTCCCAGTGCCAGCGCCAGCGGCCGTCGGCATGCAGCCGCAGGTTCTTCTTCAGGCCTTCGTGCGAGCGCGGGCGCGGGCGGTGCGGTAAATAGGCGGCGACCGCATCGGCGGCATCGGCGACGGTGGCAAATCCCTCGCGCGCGTGCGCGCTCATGAAGGCCTGAATCTTTGCGATCCCGGAACGGTCGACGCGCGGCGTGATGTCGACCAGGACCAGCGCGGAAAACAGCGGCGCCGTTCCAGCCTCGGCAGCCTGGCCCTCGGCGAGCAGTGCGGCGATGCCGCCGAGCGAGGCGCCGATCATCACCGGCGCCTCCCCGGACCGCGCCGTCAACGCGCCGGCGAGCGAGCGCACGTCTGCGGCGAAGGCCGGGAACCCGTAGGCGCCGCTTTCCACCCACTCGGAATCGCCATGTCCCCGCTGGTCGACCGCATAGGCGACGCGGCCGGCGCGGGCGATGGCGATGGCGGTGTTGCGCCACGCGTGCCGGGTCTGTCCGCCGCCGTGCAACAGCAGGACAGGCGCGCCGCGCCGGCCGAACACGTCGGCGATCAGGATATTGCCTTCGGCGCCGGTGAAAGTCGCCTGCGCCGGTTGGTTGTGCGTTGTCATGCGCGTATGCTGAGAAACTCGATGACGCCGGCCTTGAACACCCGGTCGCCGACGGAAAGCATGTGGTCGCGGTCTGGAATATCGAGCGCTTGGCCGCGCGGCAACAGCGCGGCGAGCTCGTGCGCCGAGCCGGCGACCGGGTCCTTGGTGCCGACCGCGACAAGGGCGGGCACTTGAATCTGTCGCACCTCGTCGGCGGTCAGCGTCTGCCGCGACCCGCGGATGCAGGCGGCAAGCGCGTGAAGGTCGGATTTGGTCTGCTCGGCGAACGTGCGGAACATCCGTCCCATCGAATCGGTGACGGCGGCGAGCGACGGTGCCTGCAGCGCGTCCGCAATGCTCACCGGCAGGCCGGCGTCGTTGACGATCCGGATGCCGAGCCCGCCGAGGATCATCGACCGCACACGCGCGGAATGCATCACGGCAAGAAAGGCGGTGATGCGCGCGCCCATGGAATAGCCCATCACATCGGCGCGCTCGATGCGCAGATGGTCGAGCAGCGCGCGCACGTCGTCCGCCATCAGCCGGGTGTGATAGGCCGCCGGGTCGTAGAGCTTGCCGGAGGCGCCGTGGCCGCGATTGTCGAGCGCGATGACGCGCCGCCCGGCCCGCGTCAACGTCTGCACCCAGCCGGGCTGCACCCAGTTGACCGCCGCGGTGGAGGCGAAGCCGTGCACCAGCACGATCGGCTCGCCGCCGTCTTCGTCGAGATAGGCGATCTCGACGTCACCGTTGCGAAAGCTCGGCATCATGCCTCGGTCGTCCCTGCGCAAAGCGGATAGGTGCTGAGTTGGCCGTTCGTCTCGATTTCTCTGCTGTCATGCCCCGCGTTCGAAGGCGGGGCATCCAGTAGCCCGTGCACAACCTGCGACAACATCCGGTTCCCTCACTCGGTTCTACTGGTCATCCGCCTTCGCGGACGACGACAACCGAGAGACTGTCGAGACTTTAGTGTCCCGAATCCGAAGTTCGCTTGATCCTGCAGCACCCTCTGAGCGAACTTCGGATTCGAAAGGACACTAGCAACTCCATGATTCTCGTGTGGTTTGGTTCAGAAGTTCGCTTCCCGGACTCGCGGTAAGAATAGAGCGAACTTCCGAACCACCACACTAGCGCCTATACCCGGGCGGCGGGTCCGAGCGCCAGTGCCGCCAGGCGCCGGTTGCGGATCTCCTGCTCCTGTTCGGCCAGCGTGCGTTGCTTGCGCCGTTGCAGCCGGCGCATGGTGAAGCGTTCGACTGCGCCCTTGGTGGACGAGGCGAATCCGAACAGCGCCAGGATCGCCCACAGGATCCAGGACAGGAGTTGCATCGACCCGACGGCAAGCACGATCGCTCCGCGGCCGAGCAATTTGAGGATCGCGCGGGTCTTGCGGCCCTTTTTCTCCGCGAGCTTGGCGATGCGCGCCACGTCCGCCGGTCCTTGGGCGATATTCAAGCCGTCGAACGCCGCCTGGGTGCCGGCCTTGCCTTGTACCCGGCCGACGTCGCGGACCACATCGATGATGCCGCCGGCCTTGTCGAGCTTCACCGCCTCGCGTGCGGCGCGGATCGCGACGGCCGGCCGCGTCAGCGTCGCGCCGGCAATCGCCGACCGGAATTTGCCCCAGTCGACGACCTCGCGCAGCGACCGGCCGAGCCAGTCCGCCATTCCGGCGCCGAGCCGGCCGGTCTTGCGGGCGGCCTTGGCGACCGTAAGGCCGACACGTACCGGCGCGGCGCCGCCGAGCGTGGCATAGGTCCCGGCGGTCACCGCCAGTCCGACGCAGGCCAGCCCGAGCACCAGGCGGTCCACCTCCTGCCCGGCGGCGAGGCGGGCGCCTTCGCGCACCGCGTCACGCACGTCGCCGAACACGAACAGGTCTCCGACCGCGGTGCCGGCGAACCCGGCCAGGTCGTTCGGCTCGCCGGTCAACAGGCCCTTGGCGAAATTCTCCGCCGTCCGCGAGGGCGAATTTGCTTTTTCCACTGCCGTCGCCACGCGTGCCGCCAAGGCCGGCGCCACCGGAACCTGGTGTTCCTTGGCGAGGTCGACGAAACTCTGCGCGAGGTCGGTGTCGTTGGCCGTCAGCGCGCTCTCGATCTCGCGCGCCGCGACCCCTGCATCGAGCATCAAGGCAACCTTGCGGTCCGCCAATGCGACTGGATCGTCCTGACCGGCAAGCAATCCGGCGGCGTCGATGGCGCGCGGGACGGTTGCCCAGGCAGCGGCGGCGAGTGCTGCGGCGGCGATCAGCAGAAGCGCGATCCGCAACCGGGTCATTCCGGCTCCTGTTTCGCCTGTTCGCCCCGTGCCCGACATCGACATTGCGAGCCCCGATGCGCCAGTGGCCGGGGCTGAATGCCGGGCTTATCGTCCCGGCGCGGCCGAGGGATGGACGGATTCGAATGCATGTTTGGTTACGATGGCGTTTATGCGGCGTATTTTCGCCATGGATTACCGGGAACGGCACCGCTATGGTTCGCGCCCGCGGAGCCGGCTTTGCCGACCGGCCACATCGGAAGGACGTCATTCATGGCCGAGCGGATCGTCCCGCACTTCCACAATCAGCCCGGCGTCCCGGTCATCGGGATTGGGGCGAAGGAGTTCATGTGCATCGGGGCGCTGCCGCCGTTCGACCATCCGCACGTATTCCTCGACATCGGTGATGATGCCGAAATCACCTGTCCCTATTGCTCGACGCTGTATCGCCACGATCCGAAGCTCGATCCGCACGATGCCTGGCCGCTGGCTTGTGCGCTCCCCGAGACTGCCGTTGTCTAGTCGGGCGCATCTGCGACATGCACCGTGACGGCGTCGCGCAACATCGCCGTCGCCGGCGCCGGGATCGGCGGTCTCACCACCGCGCTTGCGCTTGCCGCGCGCGGCTATCGCGTCTCCGTCTTTGAGCAGGCGGCACGGCTCGAAGAGGCCGGCGCCGGCATCCAGCTCTCGCCGAACGCGACGCGCATCTTGCGTGAGCTTGGCGTCGAGGCATTGCTCAAGCCTTCGGTCGTCGTCCCCGAGGCGCTTGTGGTCCGCTCGGGGGCGACCGGCCGGGCATCGTGCGCATGCCGCTCGGTGCGGCGGCGGAAAAGCGCCACGGCGCTCCCTACTGGATGGTGCACCGGGGCGATCTGCACGCCGCGCTGGTCAGCGCGGCGGCGAGCCATCCCGACATCAACATCACGTCGGGTGCCAAGGTCGAGGACTATGCTATCCACCGCCATGGGCTCACCGTCCAGGTGCGGCGCGGCATCGACTTCGCCGAGGAGCACGGCATCGCGCTGATCGGCGCCGATGGATTGTGGTCGACGCTGCGTGCCCGCGTCGGCAACCGTGACGTTCCGCGCTTTCGCCAGCGCACCGCCTGGCGCAGCACGATTGCCGCCGCCGATGTGCCGCCGGTGTTCCGAGAGCCGTCGGTTCAGCTCTGGCTCGGCCGCAACGCGCACCTGGTGCACTATCCGGTGGGCGGCGGCGAGACGATCAACGTGGTGGCTATCGCGCGCGATTTTCGCGAGCAGCCGGGCTGGAGCGGGGAGGGCGCGCGCAGCGACCTCATGGCCGGCTTCTCCGGCCGGACCTGGTCGCGGCACGCGCGCGACTTGCTGAAGCTTCCCGCGCAATGGCAGACCTGGAGTCTCTACGACCTCCCGGCGCTGAGCCAATGGGGCGAGGGGCCGGTGACGCTGGTGGGCGATGCCGCACATCCGATGCTGCCGTTCCTGGCGCAAGGAGCGGGCATGGCGATCGAGGACGCGGCGGTGCTCGCCCGCTATCTCGCCCAATCGCCCGGCGACATTCCGGCGGCGCTGCGCACCTATGAGGAAGCCCGCCGCGCGCGTACCGCTAAGGTGCAAGCAGCCTCGCGCCGCAACGGCGCGATCTATCACCAAGCCAGCGCCGTGGCTTTCTTCCGCAACATCGGCATGCGCCTGATCGGCGGAGAGAAGCTGATCGCACGGTACGACTGGATTTACAATTGGCGCGAGGGGGAGGGTGAGGCGCCGGCGGTGACGGCTGCCGGCGCATCGGGTTTGCCGCGCGTCGGAAGCGGATTGCCCTGATTCAGCGTGGCTAGACCATCGATTCCATGAAACCTCTCAATTGGACAGTTCCGCTTTTGAGAGGAAAATGCTGGAATTCCGAGTGTTGCCATATGATTCGAACTTTGGAAGCGCTCGTCTAGGCCTTGGTGAGATGAACACGAAGGCGGTCACCATCATTGGCATCCGCAGCGATGTTGACTCGTGCCGCCTTGCGGGCTGACCATACGAGTAGTACCAAACGACTATGATGTTTGACCGACATGGGCCCGTGCGATACCTGTCGTGTGATCAAAACGACTGGCGCGACATTACCGCCGAGGTGCATGAGGCCCGATGAAACAGCAGATACAGTTCTGCACATCGCGCGTTGGCGTGCGTATCGCGTTTGCGACAGCAGGCCAGGGACCACCATTGGTGCAGGTGAACAACTGGTTCACGCACCTTGAGTTCGATTGGGACAGTCCCGTGTGGCGGCACTGGCTCGAGGTCTTCGCCGAACGGCGAAAGCTAGTCCTGCTGCCGCATGAAAAGGCATTGGCGACCTTCCGAAAGGAGCTCAATGACTTCCTTGATGCCGACGAGCAGATCAGCATGGCGCCGGTAGCGAGTTGTCCGAACTGACGGAGCGAGAGGTCGCCGGGCACCGGGGCGCGAGGAGACGCAACAGATCACCGCCCTGGCGTCGGGACTGCGCAATCCAACGAGAGCAGCGTCATTGGCGGCGACCGACTGTCGCTCGCCGGCGCGACAATTCTGAATGGCTATCTCGTCACCGCGGTCACCATGTGCGACGTGCACCGGTCGACGCTGACCCACGTGACGCCGGAAGTGATCCCGCCCGCTTTGGCGATCGCCGAACGCGACGGTTTGTCAGGCCGCGATCTGATGGTCGCCATCGCCGCCGGATGCGAAGTGACGACGCGGATCGGGTTGACGAGGTTCGCCGGTGAGCGTCGCTAGACCGCCGTCAAAGGCGCTGGTATGTTGACGCAACACAACCGCAACCCACCACCGCGCGGGAAAACTCGGGAGGAGCGCCAATGAATAGACGCACACTATTTGCCGCGCTGACGAGCGTGGCGGTGCTCGCCGTCGCCACCGGCGCCGCGGCGCAGAGGTCCGACGATTACCCCAATCGCCCCATCCGCATCATCGTGCCGCAAGCGGCCGGTTCCGGGGTGGACCTCCAGGCGCGCGTGCTCGCGCAGAAGATGGGCGAGCTTTGGGGTCACCAGGGGGTCGTGGAGAATCGCCCGGGCGCCAATGCCATCATCGGAATGGAGGCCGCCGCCAAGGCCAAGCCCGACGGCTACACGCTGGTCTATGCTCCGGTGAGTTCGCTGACGACGAACGCCTTCATCTACAAGAAACTGCCCTACGACGCGCTTCGCGACTTCGCCCCGATCACCCAGACCACGGCCAACCCGCTGGGCGCAGTGGCCAATCCCGCCTCGGGAATCAAGTCGATCAAGGATGTCGTCGCGCGGGAGAAGACGAACCCCGGGCAGCTCAACTACGGCTCGTTCGGCATCGGCAACATGACCCATCTGATGGGCGTGCTGCTGTCGATCGCCGCCGATATCAAGATGACGCATGTGCCCTATCGGGGGCAGACGCCGGCGATCACCGACGTGCTGGGCGGACAGATTCCGCTTGCATTCACGACCACGGCCGGCGTGACGGATCTCGTGGAAGCGGGAAAGCTCAATCTGCTTGCCACATTTGGCCAAGAGCGCGACGAGCGGTTTCCCAACACGCCGACCCCGTACGAGTTGGGCTATCGGAGCGCAATCGTGGTCGGCTGGAGCGGATTGCTCGCGCCGGCAGGCACACCGCCGCAAATCATCAGCAAGCTGCACAGTGGCATGGCACAAGCGCTCGCCATGCCCGACGTCAAGGCCGCGATATTGAAACAGGCGTCGAAAGCGGTGAGCAGCAAGAGCCCGGAAGACTTCGCGCGCTACATCAAGGCAGAATCGGAGAAGTTCCACCCCGTCATCAAGGCCGCCGGCCTCGAAGGATCGCAGTGAACGTACCTGGTGCGAGCCGCTTGCTCGGTCACCCTCCCCTGGAGGGGGAAGGTCGCCTGCGGAGCGGAGCGAACGCAGGCGGGGTGGGGTGAGTGTCGCCAAAGAAGTTCACCCCACCCCGTCTCGCGTCTCACTTCGTTCGACGCTCGCCGACCCTCCCCCTCCAAGGGAGGGTGGGCGGAGTTTGCCGCTCGCCCTGAGTACAAATCACCGGAATTCCCTACAGTGTCTCGGGAGGCAATATGTCGTACATCAGGAAGACTCATCGTTTCGGCTTGCTGACGCCGTCGTCCAACACAACCCAGGAGCCGGAGTTCTCGGCGGCGTTGCCGTCGACCGTCTCGCTGCACACCGGGCGCGTCGCCTATCGCGACATCACACCGGAAGAGCAGATGCGCTGCGTGCTGGAACTTGAGTCGGAGAGCCGCAAGCTCGCCGACGCCGAGGTCGATTGCATCGTGTTCGCGGCAACGGCCCCGACGCTCGCCAAGGGCAAGGGCTACGACCGCGAGCTGATCAAAAGGATGGAGAACGCCTCGGGCCGGCCCGCCACCACTGCTGCGACCGCGTTCGTCGATGCGCTTACGCTGCTTGATGTCCGGAAGATCGCCATCGGCGCGCCGTGGAGCAAGACCATGGACAAGCCGATGGTCGAGTTCATGGAGGCAAGCGGTTTTGAAGTCGTCCATAGCGAAGTGGTGGGTTTCGTCGCCGCGATCGAGCTTGGCCGGGTCGGTCCGGAAAATGCCTTCGAACTCGGCTGCCGGACGGACCGGCCGGAGGCGGACGCCATCGTCATGCCCGGCGGCAACTGGCCTTCGATGAGCGTCGTCGAGCGGCTGGAGCGCGAACTCGGCAAGCCGGTCCTCGCGAACAACGCCGTCAGCCTTTGGGCAGGTCTGCGCCTGCTCAAAGGAGGCGACAGCATCGCCGGCCACGGCCGGCTGCTTCGCGACCATCTTGCCGCATGAACTGGCGTAGGCCTGAGCCAAAGCGACCAAGCTGGATGAAAATCGTTATTCCGGATGATTATCAAGATATGGTCGATCAGCTTGAATGTTTTTCGCTGATTCGCCATCACGACGTCACTCGCTATCGTGAGCCGGCGCGCGATTTGACCGAGCTCGTCGAGCGCCTCTGCGATGCCGACGTGGTCGTCTCGATTCGCGAACGCGTCGAATTTTCCCGGGCTCTGCTCGAAAGACTGCCGAAACTCAAACTCATCGCGCTCGTCGGCCGAAATTCCAAGGCGATTGACTTCACCGCCTGCACCGAACTTGGGATTCTGGTCGCGACCGGTAACAGCAGTTCACCGGTTGCGCCGGCTGAGCTCGCTCTCGCATTGATCATGGCGTCCCGCCGCAACGTGGCGCTCGAAGCCGAACGCATGAAGCGCGGAGAATGGCCTTGCACGCTGTCACATCGGCTGCGCGGATCGACCCTCGGCATTTTCGGCCTAGGCGCCATTGGGCGGTTGGTCGCGGAGAGTGGCCGGGGGCTCGGAATGGATATTCTGGTCTGGGGTCAAAAATCCTCCTTGGAGAAAGCAGCCGCTGCGGGATACGCGAGTGCCGCAAGCAAGCAGGCGCTGTTTGAGCGTTCCGACGTGTTGTCGTTGCATGTGCGTCTCACTCGCGACACTCACGGGATCGTCAGTCCGACCGATCTCGATCATATGAAGCCGACTGCATTGATCGTAAACACCGCGCGGGCCGAGCTCATAGAACCGGGAGCCTTGTTGGGCGCGCTGCGGAGGGGCCGACCCGGCTATGCCGCTGTCGATGTTTACGAACAAGAGCCGATCACCAACGGAAATCATCCATTCTTGTCGATGTCGAACGTTCTCTGCACGCCCCATCTTGGTTGGTCCGAATGGACGAACTTCGAACTGTATTTCCGTGAGGCGTTCGAGCAGATCGTCGCGTATCAGCAAGGCCTTCCGATCCGGCTTGGGAAATCCTGAGGTGCAACCTCGAAATTGAGCAAAGCGGACATGGACAGCCCACCGTCCCGTGTTGGATTCGCTGAATTCGTCGCCTAGGATGACCCCCGATGCTGACCACCACCGTCGCCGGAAGCCTGCCCAAGCCGGTCTGGCTCGCCGAGCCGGAGAAGCTGTGGCCGGCCTGGCGCTTGTCCGGGCCTGAGCTTGCCGCCGGCAAGCTCGATGCGACGGTGCTCGCCATCAAGCTACAGGAGGACGCCGGCATCGACGTCGTCACCGACGGCGAGCAAGCGCGGCAGCACTTCGTGCACGGCTTCCTGGAATCCGTCGACGGCATCGATTTCGGGCGGCGCGTCGAAGTGGGCATCCGCAATGATCGCTACAAGGCGATGGTGCCAACGGTCACCGGCGCGCTGCGGCTCAAGGGGCGCGTGCACGGCGGCGAGGCGCGGCACGCCCGCGCGCACACCGCCCGCAAGCTCAGGTTCACGCTGCCGGGCCCGATGACCATCGTCGATACCATCGCCGACGCCCACTACGGCAACCGCGTCACGCTGGCGATGGCGTTCGCGGCGCTGCTCAACGAGGAGGCGCGCGCGCTGCAAGCGGACGGCGTCGACGTGATCCAGTTCGACGAGCCGGCCTTCAACGTCTACATGGACGCGGTCAGGGACTGGGGCATTGAGGCGCTGCATCGCGCCGCCGACGGGCTGAGCTGCACCACCGCCGTGCACATCTGTTACGGCTACGGCATCAAGGCGAACATCGACTGGAAGGCGAGCCTCGGCGGCGAGTGGCGCCAGTACGAGGCGATCTTCCCGGCGCTGGCGGCGAGCCGCATCCACCAGGTCTCGGTCGAATGCCGCAATTCGCGCGTGCCGATGCGGTTGTTGTCGCTGCTCGCCGGCAAGGATGTGGTAATGGGCGCGATTGATGTCGCCGATAACGCCGTAGAGTCGCCTGAAGCGGTCGCAGCAGTGATTACGGAAGCGCTGCGATACGTGCCGAAGGAGCACCTCATCATCGGCACCAATTGCGGAATGGCGCCGATGCGCGGCGATGTGGCCTACGCCAAGCTGCGCGCGCTCTCCGCCGGCGCGGCATTGGCGCGGGCGGCAGTCGCGGCGTTCTGACGGCTATCGTTCGAGCGTATCGGCCGGAATCGCGATCGGCGGGTCGCACTGCTTGTCTCGGGCAGCCGTCTCGACCACCCGCATGTCGCCGATGGTGGCGAGATAATCAGGCTTATAGGCGATCGTTGCGATCACGGCGCCCGCCGCCTTGCGCTGCAAGGCCGTGAGTTCCCGTGCGCGCTCAGCGAGCGTCTTCATGGCCCGTTCGAGCTGTGGGCATGTGTGGAAATCATACTTTGCCGGATCGACCAGCGCCATCTCGACGCGGCCGCCGCAACCGAGCGGAAGGCCCCCCAGGATCAGCGCCGCGACGATGAAAGGTCGAGCCGACACAGGCAACTCCCGATGCGTTGAGGCTACTCTATCATGAAGGCGGTCACACCGGCAGTAACCACAGCCGCTCGATCAGGAACGATATCCAAATGGCGGGAGCGAGGAATGCGCCGAACGGAAGCTCCTGTTTGAGGTGCACGCGCTGGCCAAGCACCATCGCGCGGACGCCGGTGGTGATCAGCGCGGCGACCGCCGCGACCGCGATCGCGAACGGCAGCGTCGGCCACATCAGCCAGGGACCCGCGGCGGCCGCCAGCTTCACGTCGCCGAGGCCGAGACCGTCAACGCCGGCGAGGCGGCGATAGCCTGCGCGCAGCAGAAAGAGCGCGCCGCCAGTCGCCAGCGCGCGCAGGCCGGCATCGACGAGCGCCGCGGTCCGGCTGTCGCCGTCCTCCATGGCGACGAGAGCCAGGCCGAGGATCAACATGGCCAGCCCGGCGGCGTCGGGAATGATGAAGCGGTCGATATCGATAATCGCGATCAGAACCGCGAGTGCCCCGAGCGCGGCGGCAAAGGCGCCAAGCGGCAGCGGCAGCAGCGCGATCGAGAGGGCCGCCGCGGCAAGGCAAGCGGCGTAGTCCCACCATTTCAAGACAAACGGCACATCCGGTGCCGGGCTTCCGCGACCAGGCATCAATTCTTGCGGCGGACGACCGGCTGCACCGTGGCCTTGGCCCCGGTGCCCCTACCGATGAGATTAAGTTTCGAGCGAAGCTCTTCCGCCACTAGCTGCGCGTCGAGGCCGTCGCGGATGATCTGTGGCCGGATGAACAGGATCAGCTCGGTCCGGTCGGTGGTCTTGGTGTTGTCCGCGAACAAGTCGCCGATCCCTTTGAGCTCGCTCAGGATAGGGAGGCCGGTCTTGCTCTGGTTGGTGCGCGCGCTGATCAGGCCACCGAGCAGCACGGTCTGCCCGCTTGCCACCGCGACCGAACTTTGAATCTTACGCTGCGAAATCGTCGGCGTCAGGTTGGGGTTATTGCCGCCCCCCGGGTTCACCACGTTGGAGATTTCCTGGATGATGTCGAGCGTTACCGCGCCGTTGGCGTTGACGCGCGGCGTGACGCGCAGGATCACGCCGGTGTCGCGCATCTCGACAGTGTTGATGATCGATGAGCCTGCGACCGCGGACTGCTGGCTCGTCTGGATCGGCACTTGGTCGCCAACCTGGAGCATCGCCTGCTGGTTGTCGAGCACGACGAGCGAGGGAGACGACAGAACCTTGACGTCGGTGATTGCCCGCAGCGCATTGATCACTACGCGCGGATCCTGGCGCGCACCCAGAATGAAGTTGCCGCCGGGGAATGCCTGGGCCAGAACGTCGCTCGTGCCAAAGCTGACCCCACCTGACACGTTCTTGCCCTTTATGTAGAACTGGACGCCGAACTGCAGCTCGTTCCTCAGCGTGATCTCGGCAATGGTCACGTCGATCGCGACCTGCATCGGAGCACGATCGAGCTCGAAGATCGCCTTCTCGATGATCTTGTACTGGTCGCGGTTGGCGTAGATCAGCAGCGAATTGTTGGCCGTGTCGGCGGTGATCCGTACGTTGGCGAGCAGCGGCGGCTGACTTCCACCGCCGCTGTCCAGGGACGAGAGGCGGTCCTCCGGACGCTGTCCGACGCCGGTGCGCGACTGCGACATGGGGTCGGTACCCCTGCCGGTCGGGTCGCCGGAGCTGGGGGTGGGGGTGGGCATTGTGCGCGAGCCGAACGAAGGCTGGCTGTTATCGCTCGTCGATCGCTGAATCGACGATCCCGGTGTAAGCTGGGACAGATCCGCGCTGCCCGGTAGCCCGACCGAGCCGGCCGACTGGCCGGTGAAGACTTCACGGAGGATGCCCGCCATGACGCGGGCATTGCCATAGCGGATGCGATACACCCGCACCGTCGTATTGTCGTAGTCGGCGCGGTCGAGCCGGGCAACCCAGGTACGCACCTGTTCGATCACGCCCGTCGTCTGCGCGACGGCGAGCACCGCGTTCAGGCGCACGACTGGCTGGAAGCGCACGAGATTGCCGGCCGTACCTTCCCGGCCGCTGTCGAAGATATTGGTCAACTCGGCGATGATCGTCTCGGGGGAGGCATTGCGGACCGGGAAAACGCCGACCGACTGGTTCCTCATCCAGTCCACATCGAGCGCCAGGGCCGCCTCGATCGTGCTGGCCCGTTCGGTGCTCGTCCCCATGACCAGCAGCAGGTTGCGCGGCTGGTCGATCCGCAACATGCCGGGCTTGGCCGCAAAGCTGTCGAGGGCTTTCAGCATCGCCTGTGCCGACATGTGGCGCAGTGGGAGCACCGAGAGGCCATGGCCCGGTTCGATCCGGCCGCCCGCGAAGCGGCCCGCCGATCCGCCGCCCATGTCCTCGCCGCCCGGCACGATCTTGTAGACCGGACCTTCCTTCAAGAGCGTCGCGCCGGAAAACTTCAGGACGCTTTCCAGCAGGGGCATGATGTCCGAGCGCGCCACAGAACGGCCAGAACTCAACGTGATCGTGCCCTGAACCCGGGGGTCGACGGCGTAGCTCAAGTGCAGCAGATCGCCGAGCAGCGCCTTCGCCACGGCAGCGATCTCGGCATTGTTGAAATTCAGGTCGTAGCCCTGGCCGCCTTCACGGGCAACGACGCCTTCGGCGGCGGGTGTGACGGATCGCGCGGCCTGGTCGTCGGCGGCACCTGGAAAGACTTGCGGCCCCGGGGCGGCGTCGCGCTGCCCGCTCTGCCCCAGGGCTGCCGGATATCGGGCCGTGAGGTCGGTCGCCGCGACTTCGTCGTTAACGGTGCTGTCCGTCTCGAAGTTGTCGAATTTGGAGCAGTCGCTCAGTCCGGCAAGCAGCAAAAACAAGGCCGCGCCCACCCTACCAATCATAGGCTGTACTGCACGCATTCAGCACTCCCCGAGGAAAACTTAGCACAGCGGGAAAATACTTGCGAGCATGACCCAGGCGTTACCGTTGCGATCGGTTACCGGCGCTGCAAACCGGGAGACATTCGCAGTCCATTGCGCCGCTATTCGTCGCGCGCGGGGCGGCGCGGCGGCCGGGTTGGGCGGGTCCGGCGCGGCTGCCGGCGGATCTGTTGTGCCTGGGGGACAAATCGCGGCCGGGTGTTCTGCGGGCGGCGGACGCGATTGCCGGGCTCATCATCAACTCCGTCCGCGTCTGCGCCCGCCTCCTTTTCTTGGAACAACTCGAGGCGGAGGCTGCCGGTGCCGCGGCGCAAGACAATGTGGTGCGGCCCGATCTCCTGGATGTTCCAGTTTTCGATGGTCTCGCCGGTCTGCAGATGATGCGTTTCCTTGGTCGCCCGGCTGGTCAGGATCGCATAGGTCTTATCCGGACCGTTCACGATGCCGGTCAAGTCGGCCGGCGCCTCTTCGCTCGGCACCGTGACCGTGTCTGTTTGCACGAGTTCCGGGGCGGCGGCGGGCGGCCGGCGGCTGCGAATGAACAGCGGACGCTCGATCGTGGCGCTCAGGTCCTCGATCGACGGAAGCTCGGGACCGTCGCCGGGTGTCGGCTTGGGCGGCTGCTGTGCCGTCGCAAAGCCGGCGAGCGCGGCCAGCAGGGCCGCGACAGCGCCGAACGTTGACAACCAGCTACGGCGTGTCATTTGCGTCCCTTGCGGCGATAGCCGGTGACGCTCATCGAGACCGAGAGCTGGGGCTCAACCTGCGCTTCATTCTTTGCATCTCCGTCCCGGCCCGCAGTCCGGTTCGCGGAAAAACTGTCGACGAAGACGAACGGCGCATCGCTTTCCAATTGATACAGCACCTTTTGCAAAGCTTCATTCGTCAGCTCGGCGGAGACCTGCACCGATACGCGCCGCGCCAGCTCTTCGTCGCCGGTGATCGGCGGATCGACGCCGACCGTGACAAGCTTTCCGTTGGCCTGTTCAATCAGACCGACCACGCGCTTCTGCAACGCGTTGGCGGCGAGCGCAAAGTTTTCCTCGGCGAGGAACGGCTGGACGGTGATGCCCTTCTCCGGCGGCGCACTCGGGTTGGGCGCGGCGGGTCGCCGGCGCTTGAGATTGTCGAACTGGGTCTGCTGCGCCTCGAGCTCCAGCCGCTTCGCCTGAAGCGCACTGACGCCGGCGAAAACGCCGGCACCCACCAGCAGCAGCAGGACAAGCAGCACCATCAGTGCGCCGGACGCGCGGCTTTGCAGCGCGGCGCTCACGGTTTCGGCCTTTCGACGGGCATCAGCTTGGTTTCCAGGTGGAACCGGTCGCCTTGTCCACCCGGCAGCCGCGCCGTCGGCGCAAAGAACGTGGCCTCCGCGAAGGCGGGCGATTTTTCGATCAACGGTACGAGCCCGGGCACATTCTGCGATATGCCGATCATGCGCATGCGCCCTTCCGACAGGCGCAACTCGGTCAGCCAGGTATTGTCGGGAAGTGCCCCCGCCAGCGCCTCGAGCGCGAGCACGGCGAACGGCGTCGTCCACCGGCGCTCGATCATCGCCCTGAGATCCTGATCCGTTGCCGGTGCCGACGTACGCGCCGATATCAGGCGCTCGCGCTGCTCAGCGATCGCCTGGTTGACGGCGGCCAATTCGGTATCGGTCCGGTACCACTCCCATCCCAGCAGTGAGCTTCCGCCCACGGTGGCAAGCACCAGCAGCGAAACCGCGACGACAACGCGCCGCCGCAGTTGCGCCTGTCGCGCCGCCGCCGCGGCACCGCGGTCGACCGGAATGGCAATCGCCTCGCCGTCAACCTGAGCGTCGCGGCACAGGAGCCGGATCTCGCGCGGCCGCAATGCGAACAAGGCGTCGAGCACCTGAGCGTGCATGGAACGTGCAGTAGCGATGACGGTGACCAGAAGCCGATCGTTGCCGCGCTCCGCCGGCGCAACGCGATAGGTATGCAGGACATCGTCGGTGCGCCACGGCGCGACCCGCTCAAGCTGATGATGCACGATGCTGTCGAGATACTGGCGGCTCTCGCCCGGCAGCGGATCGAGCGTCCGCACCAACACCTCGTCGGCCGACAGGACCAGGTCGACGTCGCGGTTCCGCAGCTTCTCCGCGAGTTCCGCCGGCGTGAAGTAGCGGCCGTTGTCGGAGGCTTGGAGCTGCAGGCTCTCGTTCGCGCGCCGCCCGTCATGCTGTTCGACGGCATAGCCGTTCCCGGAAGGCACGAGCGCGACGCGCCGGCTCCTCCGCATGCGGTTGCCCGCTGCAAGGCAGACCTCGACGAGGCCATCGATGAACCACGCGATGGCGCGTCCCACGCTCCCGAACACGACTGGCCCTCTTCAAAATGCCCGTAAGCCGACTATGCCAGAATTTGGCAACCGATTGGTGGCATCCGACCGTTATTGCGGCAACTGGCGCATCCGTTCCGGCGGATTGGCGTCCCAAGCTAGGATACGATAGGGCTCGGTGTCACCTGGAAGGGTGGTTACCACGACCTCGAAGCGCCGGTCGTTCCTCCCGCCGAACCGCACGCGGCCCTCGTAACGGACGGCCTTGCTGGTCTGGTCGGTGACGTAGTCCTCCACCGGCCCCAACCGCGCGATCAGGTCCTTCGGAGCCAGATTCCGATGCACCCGGTCGTCCACGAAGCTGCGCACCTGATCCTCCTTCAGTCCTGGAATAGCCATGAGGACGGGAGGATCGGCGAGCAGCGGATTGACCATTTCGCTGCCGCTCGCAACCGTGACATACGGCGCGACGGCGGCGGCGACACGCCGCGGAATACCGAGGACGAGCGAAAGCTCGGCGACGTGCTGGAACGGTGCGTTGCGTGGCCCGTCGATACGGCCGGCGGCCCGGTAGGCGGTCCGCTCGGCACCGCCTTCTTCGGAGAGCTGATCGTCGGAGTCGCGCCAGTCGATGGTACGTGCCGCGTATTGCCGCGCCTCGGTGGGTCCGACACCGACCACGCGAAAGATGCCGGCCAGCAGGTCGACCGGCGCATGGTTGAGGTCGATCCGGGCGATCTCGTCGTAGAACCTCACTTCGACGTTGGTTTCGCCGAGCGCCACGATCGTGCCGCCCGGGCGTGGTGGACCGGTGGTACCGGACAGCGCCCCGATCTGCTCGATCGCCGCGCGCATCGCTTCCTCGGCTCGCAGCGACTCGGCGAAGCTGCGGCTCGCGTCGGTCCCTGCCTGCAGGCTCATCGTCGCCACGGCGACCAGGACGCCCATGACGGCGGCGAGAAACAGAACCGCGACCAGGATCGATCCTCGATTGTTCACCCCGCGAACCTTCATTGCTCTCCCGTGCGATTCTGGGTCCGTCCACGCGGACTGGGGCACACGCCGCCGCTCTCGCCGTCCTCGTCGCCGCCGGCGATGCACGCGGCGGCAAGGTTTGTCGGCAGCGTGATCAGCAAGGGAACCGGGAACACAGAAACCCCGGCGGTATTGAAGACGTTGACGGCGACCGCCTTGGGCAGCTGCGGGCGGTTCGACCAGTTCGTCAGTACTTGGCCGTCATCGTCACGGTAGGTGAACTGGACCTGCATCCGGCCGCGCAACAGGATGACGGGGTCGCGCAGTGGTCCGGGGGCGGTCGACACCGGTCCGCGCTCGCGGACCACGACGATGCCGTCTTCCTCTCGCGCCACGGTAATGGAGATCAGCTCCAGTCCGCGGTCTCCAGCACCGAATCCGGTTGCCGCCACGAACATGAGTTTACCGGCATCACCGGAAAACAGTACGCTCGGATTGTCGGTTCCTGGCACGCGCATAGGCAACGCAAGAGTCAGGTCGGCCTTGAGCCGCCCGAGTCCGCTGGTCAGCATCTCCATCACCGCGATCGTGCTTTCGCCGCGGTTCCAGTTGCGCAACGTCTGACTGGTGAATTGCGCTAGCAGCGCCACAATGGCGACCGCGATGGTCAAAGCCGCCAGCATTTCGAGCAGGGCAAAGCCGGCGCGCGCGTCAGCGCGCGGCTGGCCGGCTGAGGCGGAATGTTTCAAGGGACGTCCTCCGCCCGCTCGGGGCACGGACCGCGACGGCAATTCGGAACAAGCTCCAGGGCGGCTCCCGGTTGGTCTCCTCGTCCTGATCGCCCTCGGCCGTCTGACGGCCGGGGACGGACTGACCTGTTGCCTGACCTGTTGCGTTGGGCGGCGTCGGCGGATTCTGGCCTTGTTGAACCGCGGCCACCGATTGGATTCCCGTGTTCGCGATCGAGATCGACCAGGCATAGCGGCCGCTCATGCCCTCCTGGGTGATCGGAACAAGATTCATGCGCGGGGTGCTGGCGTCGATGGCCGCGCGGGCGACGAGCATGGCCTCGGTCTCTTCGCGCACGCCCCCGATGCCGCTCCACACTGATGAGAACGCCCGCATCAACGCCGCCAGCAACACCGCGGCGACCGCGGCCGTGACCAGCACTTCGATCAGGGCGAAGCCGTCGTTGCGGCGGTGTTCACCCGGCTTGCGGCGCCACCACATCGACGAATCCTGTCAGCCAGTTGATGCGGATGCGCCAGTCCCGCGTGCCCTTGCCGATGCGGATGACCGCGCCGCATGATCGGCCGTCCGCGGCGAAGGCGATGGCGAAGCGGCCCGGCTCGGTGGTGCAGATGTCGCTCGCGATCACTTCGAGGGTCAAATCTTCAGGCAGCATGACGATCTGACGGTTGGTGCCGCCGGCGACCCTTCGCTCCGGCACGTCGATGCGCGTGGCGATCTCGCGCCCCGTGCGGGCTGCCGCAGTGCGGTCCGTCTTCAGCACTGCCGCGACCTCCAGAACATAGGCGGCATGGCGCGCCGGCGTCGTTCCTTGCGGCAATGACGGCAGCGCGACCAGGACCACGAACGCAAACACGGCCACGGCCAGAACGAGGTCGAGCAGGATTATGCCGTCTTCCCCGCTGCGGGCGACAACCGCCGCATCAGCGAGCGCCGCTCCTGATGTCGGCGGCGCTCCCGGTTCCACCTTCGTTTCCATCGGCTCCCATGGAAATGATCTCGTAAGGCGCCCGCTCCGCGGGCGCGCGGTAGGCGTAGGCATTTCCCCATGGATCGGGCGGAACGGCGCCGCCCTTCAGATACGGCCCATTCCAGACCTCGGTGCCGGACGGCCGGCGGACCAGCGCGTTCAGCCCCTCGCTTGCCGGCGGATAACGGCCGACGTCGAGATAGTACAAGTCGAGTGCGCTGCCGAAGGCTTCAATCTGCAGCCGCGCGGCCTTCGTGCGAGCATTGGTGAGATAGTTGAGCACCTGTGGACCGACGAGACCCATGATCAGGCCGATGATCACCAGCACGACCAGCATCTCGATCAGTGTAAACCCGGGTGAGCCCGTCAATAGCATCCGCCGGGCCTTTGCTGCCCCCGCCAACTTACGCATTGCCCCTGCCTTGGCCCCACCTTGGATTGTCATTGTGTCACCAGCTGATTGACACCCAATATGGCCGAAAGAATGGAGACGATAAGTCCGCCGACGATGGCCGCGATCAGCACGATGGCGGTCGGGCCGATCACGCCGGCAAGGCGGTCGAGGCGGTCGGAAAGCTTGGTCTCGTAGAATTCCGCAGTGCGGCGGGTCACCGTCGCCAGTTCGCCGGATTCCTCGCCGACGCGCAGCATTTTCAGCGCGAGGGGCGGCAGATAGTTCATGCGGGCGAGGGCGTCAACCAGCCTTCCGCCGCGGCGGACGCCTTCAACCACGCCGTCAAGCCCTTCCGACGAGGCGCCCGGCAGCTCAAGCAGAACCTGGAGCGCATTGGTGAGCGTGACGCCGTTGGTCAGCAGCATGCCCAGGCTGGAGCAGAACAGCACTGTGCGCCGCAGCTCGAGAATTCCGCGCAGTCCCGGTATCCGGGCGATGTGCTGTTTCATCAGCCGGCGCACCGCAGCATTCTGCCGCGCGAGCATGACCAGAACGATCAGGCCGAGCAGGACGGCCATGATCGTCTGTCCGTGCGCCAGCAGGAAATCGGACGTGGCCAGCACGAAGGCGACCAACCCCTCGGGCTTCTGACCGAAATCCCGGAGCACGGCCGCAAACTGCGGTACCACCGCGACCATGAAGAAGATCAGCACCCCCAGCGCCAGTATCAGGAGAACGGCGGGATAGCGGAGCGACGAGGCCACCTTGTCCATCAGCGCCTCGGTCCGCGCCCGCTCTTCGCTCACCGATTCCAATACGACTTCAAGGTTTCCCGACGCTTCCGCCACCCGCACCATGGCGACGAGATCGGGTCCGAACAGCGCCGGATGTCGCTGCAGCGCGTCGCCGAAGCTTGCGCCCGCCGTAATCGCGGACCGAAGGTCACGTGCCACCGAGGCGAGCCCCGGTCCTTCCTCGCCGGCGAGCAGCAGCAGCGCATCGTCGACCGTCAGGCCCGCGCGCAGGATCAACGACAGTTCGCGCAGGAAGACCGTGATTTCGCGCCGACCAACCGCGCGCCGGAACCAGAGAAACGACCGCTCGGCCTTGAGCGCCTGGCGGCCGGCGGTGGCGTCCAGCGAGACATAGCCGAGCTTCGCCAATTGGCGCGCGACATCGCGCGGATCGGCGGCAATGACCTCGCCGGCGACGAAGCGCCCGTCCGCATCAATCGCCTTGTAGGAGAAGGTCGGCATTCTCAACGGCTCGCGGTGACCCGGAGAATTTCGTCTACGGACGTGACCCCGGCACGACACTTGGCAAGACCATCCTCGATGATGGTCGTCATTCCATGTTCGCGCGCCGTGCCTTCGATCGCCGCGTCGTCGGCGTGGGTGCCGATCAGCCGGCGGATCGGATCGGTGACTTCGAGAACTTCGAACACGCCCTGCCGTCCGCGATAGCCGCTGCCCGCGCAGCGCCCGCAGCCGACCGGCTCGCCCACCGACTCGCCGGCGTTGATGCCGAGGGCGACAAAGCGCGGCTCGCGCGCCAGCCGCGTCTCGTCGACGACGGCCATGCATCGGCAATCGGGACATAGCACCCGCACCAGGCGCTGCCCGACGATGCAGCGAATGGTGGACGCGAGCAGGAACGGCTCGACCCCCATGTCGAGCAGGCGCGTCACCGACGCGGCTGCGGTGTTGGTGTGCAGCGTCGTGAGCACGAGGTGGCCAGTGAGCGACGCCTGGATACCGATTTTCGCGGTTTCGCCATCGCGCATTTCGCCGACCATGATGACGTCGGGATCCTGCCGGAGGAAGGCGCGCAGCGCGCTCGCGAAGGTCAGGCCGATGTTCGGCTTGACCTGCGACTGGTTCACGCCGGCGATCTCGTACTCGATCGGGTCTTCGATGGTGAGGATTTTGCGGATCGGCGCATTCAGCATCGCCAGCGCCGAAGCGAGCGTCGTGGTCTTGCCGCTGCCGGTCGGCCCGGCGACGATGATCAGCCCATGCGGTGCCTGCAGGTGGCGACTGACGATTTCGCGGTCGCGCGCACCCAGACCGAGGCGGGTCAAATCGAGGAGCCGGGGGTTGCGCTCCAGCACGCGCAGGATGGCGGCCTCGCCATGCGCCGTCGGCATCGTGGCCACGCGCAGGTCGAGATCGAGCCGGCCGACGCGGATGCGGGCGCGGCCGTCTTGCGGCAGCCGCCGCTCAGCGATGTTGAGGCCGGCGAGG
Source organism: Hyphomicrobiales bacterium (assembly GCA_009377755.1). Lineage (GTDB taxonomy): Bacteria > Pseudomonadota > Alphaproteobacteria > Rhizobiales > Xanthobacteraceae > WHTM01. The sequence continues at coordinate 75,141 of WHTM01000013.1, forward strand.
ATCTTCACGCGCGAGATGATGGCGCGCGCCATGTCGGCGGGCGGCGCCTGAATCTGCCGCAACAGCCCGTCGACCCGCAGGCGCACCTGCAAGGTGCCGCGGAACGGCTCGATGTGGATGTCAGTCGCGCGGTATTCGACCGCGGTCTCGAACATTTCATTGACGGCCCGCACCACCGGCGCGCCGGCCGCCATGTCGCGCAGGCTGTCGAGGTCGTCGTCCTCGCCCATCACCCAGGTTTCGGACGTCGATATCTCGTCGCCGTTCGCCAACGCCGTCGTCGCTTCGGCGTTGCCGATGGCCGTCCGCAGCACCAGCTCGATCTCGTCGAAGGCCGCAACTTCGCGCAGGCAGGTGCGCCCAAGCGTCAGCTCGATCGCGCGCAGCGAGGCGGTATCGGACGGGTCTGCGATGCCAAGCCGCAGCTCGCCGTCCGGGGTCTCATAGGGGAACGCGCCCATCTCGCGCAGGAACCGGGTCGAGAACGGCTCGATCAGGGCTCGGCCGGCGCGCATGGTGTCGAGCGACGCGCGCGGCAGCCCGTGGAACGACGCGACCGCCTCGGCGAACGCCGCGGGCTCCAGGCTGCCGCGCTCGTACATCGTGCGGTAGCTCGGCGCGCGCGCACTGGCGGAGCGGGTTCCCGAGCGGGTCAGGGCACCCATCGACACCAGGTAGTCCTCGAAATCGGTTGCAGTCGTGATGGTGGCCATAGGTATCTAGTTGCCCGGCGCAGGGTGTCGATATCTCAATTTGATATGATACACCAAAAGCTTAGCCAAGCGCGAGGGAGAATTGACCAAGGCCTAACGGCCGGCGCCACTCGCCTCCGGGTGTTTAGGCACAGTAGCCGCTGGCATCATTGCGCCGCCAGCCTCGCGGGTGTCTAGTTTTTTCATGCAGTCTGAGCAGTCGGTGGTCATCGATCCGAACGATCCCGGCGGCAGCGCCTCGCCGCATGGCCTGATCCTGTTCGACGGCGTCTGTGTGCTGTGCTCGCGCGGCTGCCGCTTCGTCAGCAAGCGGGACCGCCGCGGCTATTTCCGGTACGTCCCTATTCAATTGGCCGAGGGGCGGGCCATCGCCGAACAGCTCGGCATCGATCCGGATCGCCCGGATTCGTTCGCCTTCGTGGCGCACGGCCGTGCTTCCGTCAAATCCGAGGCGGCACTGCGCATCGCGCGCGAGTTGCCGCGCTGGCGCGGGACGTGGGTCTTCCACCTCATCCCGCGGGTAATCCGCGACGCGATCTATGACCTGATCGCACGCCACCGCTATCGCTGGTTCGGCCGCCGCGATGACTGCATGCTGCCGAGCGCTGATCGGAGCTGGGAAACGTGAAGCAGACGGTGCACGGCTGGCCCGTTAGGCCGTAGCCCGCTTCAGCGTAGCGACCGACCGCGCTGCGCAGCTGGGTGCTGGACAACGCGGTGACCGAGATCGAGATGAGCGAGCGGTAGTTCTGGACTTTCGCACAGCTTCGAAGCCCCGGCGTCATCTTAAGAATATCCGGTAAGAATATCCGGCATTGGAGCGCCGGATTGGAGATCACGCCACGAGGAGCCTAACCCGAAGTCTGACCACCCGCGGCCTGCATTCGATAACAGAACCCCGGCCTCCAGTCGGGGGCCCCTTTTGCATCGCACTCACTTTACCTGGCTGAGCAGGTTGGCGCAGGCTTCCGCGACCTTGCGGTCAGGCTCAGAGCCGGGGAACTTCGTCCATCCAGCCTTTTCGATCATCTCATCCCGTTTCCACGAGTCGGCCTTCTTGAGGGCCTCCAGATTTACGCCGGCGTCGGCAGAGCGCTGGAATTTGTCGGCGCAGATGGGTGCCAGCACGCGGACGATACTCGCCTGTTCGGCGGCTTTGGCCTGTTTCTCGGCGGTACTCCCGAGAGTCCATCCGCCCCAATAGAAGCCGATGACCATGGTTGCCACAGCGCCAGCCGCTGCGCCTTGCAGGAGACGTGTCAGCGAGTCTCCCCGTAGGATTGGAGGGAGTTGCATAGGGTTTCCTTCCGCCCGACATGTTTCGGAGCGAGGGCAACGGACACCCGGATGGGTTCCGGTCAATAAGTTGGATTGAAGGCCCGGCCGCTTTGAGCTGGCGTTTCGGTCGCCATTACAGTGCGCTCTTTTTCGGCCGAAGTCGATGCTGAGAAGCTGACCGACATAGACGCACATTGCCGCACGGTGCGCGCTGACACGGTCAAAAATCAGCGGCAATCAGGTCGTAAGACCCCTTACGACGACGCCCATAAATCTTGGCTGCGGTTGCACAAATCAAGTCGCGGTTCAAATCGAAGGCTCTGAGAAGTCCGGCCTCATCAAACCGCATGTCGGGCTGAATTCGCTTCAATGCCTCGTCACTGATGAAAAACGAAGCCTCTATCGCGCTTTCGTGTCCCCAAAATCGAACGGCGTGCCGTGTCGCATCATACGAGCGGCTTCGATTTGGAAAACTGAGCGTCATGATCCGATTGCCGTGTTGGAGTGGTTATGTTGCCTCGCATGATCCAGGCTTAGCAGCGCTTTCGTCGCGGCGACGGCTTACTCGCGGCCGAGCCGCTCGAAGTCAGCGAGCACGGCAGCGATCAGCGTCTGTCTTCGGGGGTCTTGCGCAGCGAGCGTAGCGCCAAAGAGGTTGAGAAGATAGCGCGCCTTCTCAGCGGCTTCGTGCCAATTCGCGGCCGGCGCCGCGACCAGATGCGACTCCAATTCGTCTTGCCGAAGGCGCAATGCCTTTTCGTTGGCCTCCACTTCCGCCAACAGCCGGCGAAGGTCGGTGGCCTTCTGAGCCGCCATCCCGCGATGCTCATCCAGATCGATCGTCTCGTCGGTCATGATGATGCGCCTCATGCTTCGATCGGCTTTCGTTGCTTGAAGGCCCCAGGGCCGCTGCTGGGTGATCTGGGTCCGCCTCGGGCATTTGATTATCCATCGCCCTGTCCCGGTCCTGTGCGGCCTGAAGGTCACGAGGATCAATGGCCACCATCTCGACCGAGGAAGCACGATGAGATTGCGCCGGCACGAACATCATGGTCGAGACGCGACGGTAGACCGGGAACGACAATTCCTCGATCAGCTCCTCATCCGTCACGACCCGATAGTTTCCAGGCGGCAGTTTTCGATCGACGCCCTTGAGCTCGAAGGGATGGCTGAAGATCACAGATTTGCTGTGCGTGCGGGTCATCATGGAAGCTAGGCGGCTGATCGGCGGGCGAGAGGATAGTCGGCGCTCTCGTACAGACGCCGGATACCTCGGCTGTCGTATCGCTCCTCATCGACTTCGAGATAGGCGCCGAGAAGAAACTTCGGCGGAAGCTCCTCGATCGCGAAGCGGATAGCGTCCGAAGCCCGCGCAAACCGTCTGTACCCAAGCGGTTGACCTCTGGATTTCCGGTTCCGCGTCGGGAACAACTCCGCTTCGGTGTTGTAATCAAACGTGGTCATTGCCTGGCTCCTCCGCGTTCGATGGTGCGCTTGTCATTTAAGTATCTCCGAAGTAGCAATCAAATAATCACTGGAATGCACCTCATCCAAATGACTAGCGAGATATAGGATCAAAGCGCCATAAAACTAGCCGTTTCAGCAGAAATATTTTCAAATCGCGAGCACCGACCATCGTTATTCTGTGGATTGGTGGTGGGACCGCATAGGGGACCATGCCGTCAACAGAAGCGATCAGACTCTGACGTTGGGAGAAGCACGCGCCCCCGCCCTGATCTTACTCGCTTCAGTTTGATGATGAGGTCACCAGTGTACACCCCACGCGGGAGAACATCTATGATCGCCGCACCGGCTGCTGCGTATCAAGAGGGGTGATCCATGCTGATCCTGACGCGCATTGCAGCGCTGCTCGGCGCCGTGCTGTTTGCAACCGCCGCGCCGGCGCAGTATCCGACCAAGCCGATCAAGATACTGGTGACGATCCCGCCGGGCGGGGCCCCCGACATTTCCGCGCGCCTCATCGGGCAGCGGCTGTCGGAAACGCTCGGCCAGCCGGTGGTGATCGAGAACAAACCCGGCGCCAACGGCAATGTCGCCGGCGAGATCGCGGCGCGCGCCGCGCCCGACGGCTACACGCTGATCCTTGCGGCCGACAGCCTCATCGCCATCAATCCACACATCTACGGCAAGATGGCATTCAACACGCTCAAGGATCTGGTTCCGATCTCCGGCGTTGCGACCAACCAGTTCTTCCTCTCGGTCAATCCTGAGGTGCCTGCGAAGACCCTGCCGGAGTTCGTCGACTATGCGCGCAAGGCTAATCCGCCGCTGGCCTATGCGTCCGGTGGCAACGGCAGTCAGCACCAGCTCGGCATCGAAATGCTGAAGCGGGCGGCCGGCATCGACCTAACCCACGTTCCGTTCCGCGGTGGCGCGCCCGCCGGCATCGCCACGGTGGCCGGCGAAACCAAGGTGGTGCTGGCCGGCGCGTCCAATGCCGGGCTGTTGCGGTCCGGCAAGCTGCGCGGTCTTGCCACCACCGGTAAGAAGCGTTCGCCTCTGTTCCCCGACATGCCGACAATCGGCGAGTTTTATCCCGGTTACGAAGTGACAATCTGGCTTGGTCTGTTCGCGCCGGCCGGTACGCCGGAGGCCATCGTGACCAAGCTACGCACCGAGGCGCAGAAAGCGCTGCGCGAACCGGAACTCGCGAATCGGCTCAATGTCACCGGCCGCCTGGAACCCCTGATCGCCTCGCCGGAGGAATTCGCCGGCCTGATCCAAAAGGACTACGAGAAGTACGGCAAGCTGGTGAAGGAGACCGGTATCAAGCTGGATTGACGGATCGGAGCGTGGACCGGGCGTTGCCTGGCGCTACCGCGTACCCGCCGCAAGGACAGGGGTGGAGCCGCCCTGCAATCCGGGTATAGTGGTCTCGCCTGGCGGGACGCCGCTCCAGGCGGGAAAAATTCGTCAGGGAGGAACACAAGATGAGATCAGGCTTAGTCGGAGCCCTGGCTGCCCTATCGATGACAGCGGTCGGCGCAGCGAATGCCCAGGTGATCGGCATCGTCACGACACCGGCGGGATCGTTCACCAATTCGATCGGCGCCGCGGTGGCCAAGGTCATCGTCGAGCACGGCAAATTGCGCGCGACGGTGACTCCGCAGCAGTCGCACGGCCAGGAAGCCGTTCATGATGGGAGCGCCGAACTCAGCCTCGCCAGCCTTTCCGACGTACAGCAGTACGTGACCGGCACGGTCGATTGGGCGGGGAAGGGCGAGCACAAGAACATCCGAATCATCTCGCGCTTGATTCCCATCCGGACTGCCGGGTTCGTGAGGAAGGATTCTCCGATCAAGTCGCTCGCCGAGATTAAAGGCAAGCGGATCAGCTGGGGCTTCGGTTCGCAGAAGGCCGTTCAGCGCGTGGTCGAGGCGCAGCTGGCGATCGCAGGTCTGACAGGGGATGACGTTCAGAAGGTGCTGTCGCCGAACATTGTCGCCGCCGCGGACGATTTCATCGCCAACAAGACCGATGTGTTCTGGTTTGCCACCGGATCTGCCAAGGTGAAGCAGGCCTCCGCCAGCGTCGGCGGTATCCGGGCGCTGCCGATCACCGACAAGCCGGACGCGGTCAGGGCGATGCATAAGCACGTTCCGGGATCGTACCCAACGGTGCTGAATCCGGCACCGCCGCTCGATGGCATTATCGAGCCGACCATGGTCATGGCCTATGACGTCGTGCTGTTCACCAATGTGAATGTGAAGGAGGACGTGGTCTACCGTATCACCAAGGCCGTTCATGAGAACAAGACGGATATGGCTGGTGTGTTCCGTCCGATGGCGGGCTTTGAGCCCAACCGGATGGCGACGGAATATGACGACCTCCGGTATCACCCGGGCGCGATCAAGTATTTCAAGGAAATTGGCCAGTGGCCGCCTAAGCGGAACCCCGGCACCTGAGCCCGATCCGGGCGCGTTAGCGCCCAATCACGATTCGCCGTCCGCCGACTCGGCGCGATGCTGGTCGGCGAGCGTTATCTTTTTGGAGAGTGCTTGAGGCCGGCCGCAAACCTATGCGAAACGGGTCCGTGGTAGACTGGCGATAAGGCGGCCGTTGCCTGCAACGTGCCGCAAGGTGATCGCCGCCCTCGGGACCGGCGGTCCTCGGCCCCGTAGCTCAGTGGATTAGAGCAGCAGCCTTCTAAGCTGTTGGTCGGAGGTTCGAATCCTCCCGGGGTCGCCAACAATATCAAGTACTTAACTGGTATTCTGTACCCGAGAAACACCCGAAAAGGCCGTCTTAGGTAGGCTATAAGTACGCAACCGCCCGCCAGGAGTGTTCCCATGATGCGCGCCTCGCTAATAGTTCTCTGTGTGCTGATGGCCGTTCCGGCCGTTGCACAGGACAATCCAAACTCACCGCGAGGGCGACGCGAAATGCGAGTGAACCCGCCGCCGCCGGCGCCGGCGCCGAAGTGGTTTGAGGTGGTCGAGCCGGAGCGCTGGGGCACCATGAGCAAGCCCACAGGTGAGCCGCAGTGGGGAACCATCGGTAAATGCGGATGGGTCGGCGTCAGCGAGAAGCCGCCCGGATGCTGAGGTGGCGCCGACGGCGGTCACGCGGTTTTTTTGCCGGTCCGACATTCCCGCTTCTTCAGCGGCACGCTTCTGGGCGACGGCACCGTCATTCAGATCGGCGGCGGTTCGAGTCCTTGTGCGCCCACCACCGGCCGCATTTGACTTCGGCCGCAGTGTTCCATCACACGGCGGCTGCCGGTTAGCCGTGGCGCTGCCGGCGCAGCACCCAGTACGCAACCATGCCCGCGACAGGGATGCCTGCGAGGGCGGCGATCAGCTCGCTCGGATGAAACAGGACGACCAGGGCAACTGCGGCAAGCGCAATCCGAAGCACAAGGTCGAGCGCCCGCGCCTCGCTGAAACGCGCCTGAATGCTGAAGGTGACGCCGATGGTCGCCGTCAGAATGAGCGCCATGGCGCCGAGCTGAGCCATTCCGGGCTCCAGGACTAGCGCCGGCCGCACGAACACCCCGGCCATCAGCATGAACAGCGAGATGCACAGCACGATCGCGCGATTGAGCGTGGTGAGGAACGGCGCGCCGGCGATCTTGGCGGTCACCGCCGCGACCACCGACGTGGGAGGCGTGAGCTCGCCCCACACGGCGAGAAAGAACGAGAAAAAGTGCACCACCCAGGGATCGACGCCGTACTTGATCATGGGCGGAGCGATGACCAGCGCGGTGAGGATATAGGTCGGCGCCGGCGGCAGGCCGGTTCCGAGCAGCGCCCCGAACACGAACGCGACCACCACCATTGCCGCGAGATTAACACCCGCGGCCTCGATCAGCACGACACCGATCTTGGTCGGGATGCCGGTGATCACGAACGCGCCGGTCATGATCGACAGCGTCGCCAACAGCAGCGTCAAGTCGGCAGTCATCGAGGCGAAGCTGTCGACAAGGCGGCCGAGGGGACCGACGAACGCCTGTAGACTTGGCCTGCCGTCCGCCTGCCATTGGCGAAATGTGTAGAAGACAAACAAAATCGGCGCCACGACAATAAACACGTAGAGTGCCGAGATCATTGCTGCGATATGCGCCACACCCATCAGCCCGATCAGGCCAAGGACCACGAAGGCGAAAGCGGCAAGATTGATGCCATCGGCCCAATCGAATGACCCGCCGGGCAGCGCGACATTGCCGCTCGGCTGAAAGCGGACCGAGAGCAGGTAAACGGCGACCGCGATGGCGATGAAATAAATAATGGCTGGGGCATAGCCGCGCGCCACCACGTCGAAATAGCTGACGCCCAGGAAATCCGCCATCAGAAATGCGGATATGCCCATGATCGGCGGCATGAGCTGGCCACCGAGCGAGGACGCGGTCTCGATCGAGGCAGCGGTGGCGCACGGCATACCGGCCGCGATCATGGCGGGAATGGTGGCAGAGCCGGTGGTGGCTGCGTTGGCCGCGCCGCTCCCACTCACGGTTCCGACTCCAAACGAGCCGAGCACGGCGGACTGCGGCAGCGCGTGCGGAGACTGCGCGGCGATGCGCGAGGCGCCCAGCAGGATCGAATCGACGCATCCGAAGGCGCGCAGCACGCTGAGAACGAGGAGGAAAGATCCGATCAGCGTCAATGCCAGCTGCGGCAGGCGCGAGTATACGCCGGTGCTCATCTCGACGCTCATCGCGCTGACGACGCGCGTCCACATCAGACCCGGATGCCCGAACAGGCCGGGAACCGCCCAGCCGTAGACCGCGTAGAGAATGAGGAGCACGTTGATGACGAACAGAACGAAGTAGCGCTTGCGCGCATATTCAAGGATCAGAAGCACCATGATGGCGCCCATGAACAGATCGGTCGTATCCCAGAATCCGGCCCGTACCGTTTGAATGTCGTAGAATTCGATCCGCATGTAGAGGCCGGAAACCACCGCGAGCACGATGTAGATCGCAGCGATGACGTGGCTGGCCAGCGTTCCGAGCCGCGGGTAGAACTCGTCCTTGCGCAGCTCTTCGAGCACGAAGAGGATGAAGGCCACCGGCATCAGCAGAACCGCCAGGATCGTCGGTCCGCCTTCGCCGGTCAGGTAGTAGCTCAGGAGATAAATGAAAAAGCAGGTGGCGACGAGATAGTAGAAGCCATGCACAGTCTTGCGCAGGCGTGAGGCGGATGCGGCGGACATCGGTGAGAGTGCCTGGTGAGGGAAGCGTATGGCGGGCGCACGCGGCGCCCGCCCGTACGTCATGCGGCCGGCGCTAGTTCGTCGCGGCCTTGGCGATGCGCCCGTCCCACTTGGAGTCCCACACCTTGCGCTCGCGCATGTACTTGGCTAGGCCCGGGTGCACCGCCGCGGAATCGATCGCGGCCGCGACACCGCGGCGCTGCATCGCCGCCATGCCGGCTTTGATCTGGGCGAAGCTGCCGTCGGCCTTCGCCAGCTCCTCCACGTTCTTCTCGATGGCCATCAGCATCCGGTAGACGTCGTTCTCCGGAATCTCGAGACCGACATGGAAGCCATAGAAGAATGGCGACAGCTGAACCGTGTCGGCATGGATATTGCGCCGGAATGCCGCCGCCTTGACATTGACGAAGCTGAAGCCCGCTTTCTTGAGGGCTTCGACCTCCTCCGCGCTCGGGTTGAGTGCGGCCCAGTCGGCAGCAAGCGATGCCTCGGTGATCCACGGCGCCGGCGACGTTTCGGCCGTGGTGTAGAGGATGAAGCTGGCGAGCCGGCCCGAATCCAGCAGCGATCCGGCCGTGGCGAGGTCGACCGGGACATATTCGTGCTTCACGCCCAAGCTCGCAAAGGCTCGCTCGAGGTGGGCGCGCACGTCCCAAAGCGGTGCCCCGGTAAATACCCGCTGGCCGGACAGGTCGCGCCATTGCTTGAACTTGCCTTTGTCGCGCACGTGCACGGCGGCGCCCACTTCGATGGTGAAGGCCCAAAACGACTGAACCGGCTGACGCTTCATCTGCGCCTTGAAACCCTTGAACCGGGCGGTGTCGTTGGCGAGCTCATAGAAGCCGATGTCGGCGCCGTAGTAGCCAAGGAATTGTCCGGTGGCGTAGCCCTTCATCGTGACGATGGCACCGGGTGTGGGCTGGACCGTGACCCGATAATCCTTCATCTCGCGATTGAGCACCGTCGCCAGGGTGACGAGGGCCTTGTGCCCGGACGAGCCGACCGGCGCGGTTCCCCACGGAATATCGGTGACTTTTTGCGCGCTCGACGCCGTCGCAAAGGTCACGACCGTCCCGATGATGAGCGCAGAAAGCGATGTCTTCAGCATTGTGTCCTCCCTGTGATGGGCTCGTTGGCCCAATTTGGTCCGTTTCCGATACCCCGTGACTGACAAGGCAGGGCCGGCGGCGGCCGGGTTGTCCAGCCTCTCTTGATTAGGATTGTATCAGCATTGCCGGCGCGGCAGACCGGCTTTTTCGGCTATTCCCGGCGTGCCTCGTGGGCAACTGGACGCCGAGTCATGGGCCGCGATCCTTCACCGGCTCTGCTACCCGGAAAAAGCGAAGCGTCACCGCCACCGCAAGCGTCAGCGGGATCAGGTTGAACAGGTAGACCCACGTCACCGCGGTGCGCACAGTCTCCGGCGTTGCCAACTCCCGCAACCCTGCAACGTTGGCTACCGTGCCGGCAAGCGCCGCGCCGAAGGCCATGCCGAGCGCGCGGATGGTCGAGAGCGAGGACGCCGTGATGCTCTCCTCGCCGGCGCGCGCCGCGCTCATGACCCGGGCCGTCATGTGGACGTGGAAAATCCCGATGCCGATGCCGACCAGCGGCGCGCAGACGATCACCCACACGAATGGTGCGCCGAACAAGGCCGCCACCGCGAGCCCGGTTGAGCCGATCATCAAGCAGATCGGCCCGGCGGTTACCACCTTGCGTTCTCGGCTTCCGTGCAGGCCAGCGACGACCGCCGCGGCGATCGACCAACCGATCGACATGACGCCATTCGCGAAGCCGACATAGAGCGGCGCGACTCCATGCAGTACGGTGAGCACCAACGGCAGATAGATCGATATCGCGATGTACGCCGTCGTGACGAGAATGTGCCCCCAATACGCCAGCCCGACCGGCGCCGACAGCGACAGCGGTTGCGACGGGAACAGGCGGTTCTCGGCGCTGACATCTCGCGCAAAGGCGTACCAGACGATCAGCCCCGCGGTGATGATCAGCGCCATGCGCAACAGGCCTGAACCCACATGCCCGGACGTGCCGACGCACAGGACGCCCAATCCGAGCAGGGCAACGCGCCAGACGGGAAACCGCAGCGCGCGCGAATCTTCGGTCGCCTGGTCGGCGCTCTTGGGGATTTTCCACAAGACCCCGATCAGGAACGCAGCGCCGATCGGCACATACAGGAAAAACGCGCCACGCCACCATCCGATCTCGCCGAAAATGCCGCCCTGCACCGGCCCGAGCAGCGCGGCGATGATCCAGGTCACATTGGTGACAGCAATCGCGTGCTTGCGCAGCCGCGGCTCGTACAACGTGCTAACGAACGCCATCGACCCGGCCAGGATCAGACCGCCGCCGATGCCCTGGAACAGGCGGGAAACGAGCAGGGCGGCCATGACCGGCGCAAGCGAGCAGCCCAGCGCGCCGAGCGAGAACACCGCGCCTCCGAGCGCCAGTGCCCAGCGGCCGCCGATACGCGCACGCATCGGCCCATAGCTGGCCGAGCCGCTGATCGCGCCGACCAGATAGAGCATCATCGCCCAGGCGTAGAACGCGACGCCGCCGATGTCGGCGACGATCGAGGGCATCAGCGTGTTCACGAGAAAGTTGTCGATACCGAAAAACAGGATGCCGAGGTTGAGCAGCAGTGTGTAGACGCCGAGCCTGCCGCGAAAGACCGCGATCCAAGGCTGCGGCGAGGATGCGCCGCTTGGTGAAGGCTGATGCATGCAGGGGCCCGGCAGGGACTCAGTCGCTCAGACGATCAGATTACGTGCCGACGCGCCAGCGTTGCGATGCATCGCCGTCGCGGCGCATCACGCCGCCGCCCGCTTCGTCAATCCCATGATCTCGCGCGCCTCGTCGGGCGTTGCCGGCTCCATGTCGAGCTCGCGGATGATGCGAACGACGCGTTCGACCAGTTCCACGTTGTTGGCAAGGCGCCCGCGGGAGTAATAGAGATTGTCCTCGAGCCCGACCCGGACGTGGCCGCCGAGCAGCAGCGATTGCAGCGCGGCGTTGAGCTGCGCCGGCCCGATCGCGCTGACATTGAAGATCGCGCCCTCGGGCATCAACTCGACCATTTGCTGCAAGATTTTGGGGGAATACGGCATCGCGCCTTGGAAGCCGCGGTCGGCGCCAAGCACGAAATTGATGAAATAGGGCGGGGTGTCGAGGCCCGCATCAAGGCAGGCCTTGACGTCCTGCAACAGGTGCGTCGGGCTGAACACCTCCCACTCCGGCTTGATGCCTTTGGCCTTCATCGTCTCGGCGAGAGTGCGGCAGCGCGACGGCGAGGTGTTCATCAGGATTTCCTTGCCGGCGAAATTGGCGATGATGGTCGTTGGATCGAGCGTGCACATCTCGGCGCCCGCCTCCATGCCCTTGAGGCGTTCTTCCCAAATGATCTCCGAATAGCCGTTGGGCGCCTGGCGCACCATGTCGCCGTTGATGCCGCCGCCGGTCGAGTTGTTGATGACGATGCCGCACTTCGCCCGGATCAGCTCGTTGATTCTGCGGTAGATGGCGGGGTCGCAGGTGGCCTCGTCGTCGGGGCGGCGGGCGTGCACCGCGACCACGCTGGCGCCGGCGTTGTAGCAGCGGTAAACGTCGTCGGCGATCTCCTGCGGTTGGGTCGGAATGTTCGGGTTCTGCTTCTTGCTCGCCATCCCGCCGGTCGGGGCGACGGTGACGATAACCTTGCGCGCGGCCATGGATGCCCTCCCTGTCAGCCCGCGACGATACGGTCGAGCATCGTCAGGCCTGTTCGTTCCCATACTGGAATCGGTGTGGCTGCGCCGCAACCCACTGGGTACCGATCGGCCCTTTGGCGGCGTGCGGCGAGGCGCAAGACTTGCGGCGATGCGCTAAATTTAGTGTCCCGAATCCAACGTTCGCATTGCCTCGCGGCGCGCCCTCTTAGCGACTTCGGATTCGAAAGGACACTAGCAACTCTATGAGTCTAGTGTGGTTGTGGATTTGAAGTTCCCGCGATGAGCCCGCCGCCGGCTGATCACTGAAAATGGTGGTCGCGGTGAGCCTAGACCAGCCGCAGCCCCATGATGTCGCGCAGCGACGGCCACAGATCGCCGATCAGCGCATTGGGCCACGGCATGTGCAGAATGCGGTCGAACAGTAGGAACATCCCGGTGATGTAGAGCACCGACAACAATGCGGCCTGCGGCGCGCGCATGCGGCCTTCCACCACCGTATAGGCGAACACAAAGATTGCCGCCGCGGGTAGCATCCCGACCAGATGGATGAGAATGGTGAGGCCGGCGAGCCATGCGATCTGGGCCGCGGAACGCGTCAGCAGCTCCTGGCTGGTGAGCGCGGCGAGTGGATCGGCCTCTCTGACCACGTAGCTTACGTTGGCGCCGGCGCCGCCCGTGCTCGCACCTTCCGCCGGCACAGCGGCGCGGCGCCGGTCGAGCAGCGCCATCACGATCGCGCCGGCAACGACCGCCAGGCCGATGCCGGACACAACCTGCGGCATCAGCTTGGCCGCGAACTGCCAGGCTTGGCTCGAATAGAAGGCATAGGCGAAAACCGACGCGAACAGCACCCAGAGTGTGATGTTGATCATGCGCGCGCCGCGCGATGCTTCGTCCTGCGTGCGGGGCGCCACGCTGAACAGCGTGCCGCCGCTCATCAGCTTGCTCAGCAGGGGCCGCAGCAGAACGAAGATCAGGACCGCGCCGATGATCATCACGCCCGGGTGGGTCAGCCATCCGAACTGATAACGGTTGTAGGAAATGAACATGTAGCCCTCGATCAGGTCGCCGAGCACGAAGCCGAGGATGACCGGCGGGCGTGGCCAGCCGTGCCGCTTCATGATCCAGGCGATCACGCCGAATCCGACGAGAACGATGAGGTCGTTGAGGTCGCGTGAGCCCTGGTAGGCGCCGATTACTGTGATCGCGAGCACCATCGGCACCAGGACGCCGGCGCGGACCAGCGCGATCTTGGCGAACTGGTCGGCGAACGCGAAGCACAGGCCGGCGCCGATGATGTTGGCGAGCGCCACGCTCCACACCAGCGTGTAGGTGATGTCGAGCTGCTCGGTCAGCATCTTCGGGCCGGGCGTGATGCCGTGCATCAGGAACGCGCCGAGCAGCAGCGCCATCGAGGCCGAGCCCGGCACGCCGAACGCGAGCGTCGGCACGAGGGCGCCGCCTTCCTTGGCGTTGTTGGAGCTCTCCGAGGCGATCACGCCGCGTACGTCGCCGGTGCCGAAGGTCTGCGCCGCGCCCTTTTCCGTGCGGGCGGCGTAGCCATAGGCGATCCAGTCGATGATCGCCGCGCCGATGCCGGGAACGGCGCCGAGCAGGGCGCCGATCGAGGAGCACCGCACGACTAGCCACCAGTTCCTGAGCGTGTCGAAAATGCCCTCAACCTGCTGCCACCGGTGCTTGCGAGATCTGTCGGAGGCGACGCTCATGCGCGATATGCCGAGATCGATCAGTTCCGGAATGGCAAACATTGCGAGCGCGACCGGCACCAAGGGAAATCCTTCCAGGAGATAGAGCGAATCTCCCGCCCAGCGCATTTCGCCGGTCTGCGGCTCATCCCCCACCTGGGCCAGCAGCACACCGAGGCACGCCGCTGCGAGGCCCTTGAGGATCGCGCCGCCGCTCAGTGCCGCCACCAGCGTCAGGCCGAGCGCACAGACGGCGAGCAGCTCCGGTGAGCCGACGCTCAGCATGAAGGGTCTTAGAACCGGCACCGACACGCCGAGCAGCAAGGCGCCGAACAGGCCGCCGAGCACGGAGGCGGAGAATGCGGCGCCAAAGGCGCGGCCCGCCTCGCCCCGGCGCGCCATGGGGTGACCATCGAGCACGGTGGCCGCCGAACCCACCGTACCCGGCACGCCGAACAGTATTGCCGGGATTGTGTCGGACGTTGCCGTCACGGCGGACAGGCCGATCAAAAACGCCAACGCCGTGTAGTGATCCATCGTCAGCGTGAACGGGAGCGCCAGTGCCAACCCGACCAATCCGCCGATGCCGGGGATCACGCCGATGATCAATCCGATCAGGACGCCGACGATGATGAAGGCGAAGCGCGTCGGGTCCATGACCACCAAAAGCGCTTCCCATGCATTCTCGAAAATCATTGAGCCCGGGTTCCCTCCACCCCCGTATTTGATGCTATTTTCGGAGGCGGCGGCATCAAAACGCATCGTCGTCATCAGTTCCAGCGCAATCGCCGGCTTCGAGCCCGATGCGATGAATCGACGCGGATTTGCGACTGGTGAGGGACCTTGCGCGGCGCCAGAATGCGCGCCGGCCCAACTGTTGCTGTCGGCGGATCAAGAGTGGCCTGCCAGAGTCGTCCCGCCGGCGCCGATGGTACATCGAAGCAGGAAGGAAACGCCAACATGAAGAATATCCGTCGTGTCGTGCTTGGCTTTGGCGCGGCAGCGCTGGCCGCGATCGTCGCGCCGACCGGCGCCGCACAGGCCGACGCGGTTGCCGATTTCTACAAGGGTAGAACGCTGACGATCCTGCTCGGGCACCCGCCCGGCGGCTCGTATGATCTCTACGCCCAACTCGCGGCGCTGCATCTTGGCCAATACATTCCCGGGAAGCCGAACGTGATCGTCGAGCACCGTCCCGGCGGCGGTGGCGGTCTGGCGGCGGCATATCTGTTCTCGAAGGCGCCGACCGACGGCTCGGTGATCGCCCTGTTGCCGGAAACGCTCGCCGCCACGCAGCTGATGGATCCTACCCGCGGCCGCTGGGACATGCGCAAGGTCAACTACATCGGCTCGTTCTCGGATTCGAACTCGGCCTATGGCGTGCGCAAAGGGGCGGCAGCGACCACGATCGAGGCGATGAAGACAACGACCGTCAATGTCGGATGCACCGGGCGCACCTCCGCCAGCGCGCAGACGCCGATGATCGCCCGGAATCTCGCCGGGTTGAAGTTCAACATGATCTGCGGTTATCGCGGCTCCGGTCCGTACATGCTGGCGCTGGCGCGCGGCGAGGTCGACATGATCGTGATGAACTGGGCGACCTGGTACGCCAAGCTCGCCGACCAGCTCAAGGCCGGCGAGTACAAGCTGGTCGCGCAGACCGGTCTTGAGCGCAACGAAGACATTCCGGACGTGCCGTTGATTCAGGAGGTGGTGGGCGACGAGAAGGTCGACGCGGTGTTCCGCTTCATGGCCGGCGGCGATCCGATCGGGCGCGCGCTGTTCGGCGCGCCGGGTGTGCAGCAAGACCGCATCGCGGCGCTGCGCACGGCCTTCGATAAGATGGTCAAGGATCCGGCCTTCGTCGCCGACGCCAAGAAGCGGCAAGCGCTGCTGCGGCCGAAGCCAGGCGCCAAGCTCGACCAGTATGCGGCGGAGGTGCTGCGCACGCCGAAGGAGGTGGTGGAGCTGGCCAAGCAGGGGATGTCCGGCTACCAGGCCAATTGTCCGGACTGCGGCAAGAAAAAGTAGCGATCCTGCCGGGCTGTCGGGCCCCTTGGCTTTTTGGGTTTCCGCAGTCATTCAGATGTCCGCAGCGCCGTGGCGGCTCAAGTGATAGCGGCCATGCCTGCGATCTTGGGGCTTCATTGGCCGGCCGGATTAGATGAGAATGCCGGCGGAAGCGGCATTTGCTGTGGGCGCGGCCATGACCCCGTCATGGTTGGCCGATGGTGTTGTCGCAGACCGCCGGGCGGCCGTCCGGCGGGGAACGGAGAATTCCATGCGCGCCATGCTTCGGATCGGCTTCATCGCCATGCTCACCGCCCTGGTCTGTGGTCCGGCCGTGGCCGCCGACAAGGTGTTCAAGCGTGACGATCTCGCCGACGCAGCCATTCGCCTCGAAGCGCAGATCAAGAACGATTCCGGGCGGGTAGCTGTTCCGCTCGCGACCCTGCGCAGCAACCTGGACGCGGCGTTCGTCGGCAGAGACTTCCGCAGTGCATTCCAGATTCTCGGGCAGATCGTGACGGTCGCGCCGGGTGACAGCGCCGCCTGGTTGCGCCTGGCGCGCACGATCCTTCAGGTCCAGCCGCGTGACGCCCGCGAGCGCAGGACCTTGCTCGAGCGTGCGGCCACCGCCGCCTACATTGCTTATCAGCGTACCAGCAACCTCGGCGAAGAGGCGCAGAGTCTCGATATTCTAAGCCAGACCTATGCAGCGCGCCGCGTCTGGCGTCCGGCGCTCGATACGCTGCGTCTGTCGCTTGCGTTGAACGAGAACGCCGACGCGCGCGGCCGCTACGAGCGGCTGCGCGAGGAGCACGGCTTCCGTCTGCTCGACTATACCGTCGATTCGGACTCCGTTTCTCCGCGCGCTTGCCTGCAATTTTCGGAGAAATTGCCGGGCCGGCGCACCGATCTTTCGCCGTTCGTGTCGGTTGGCGGCATGGATAAGCCGGCGCTCTCCTCCGACGACCGGCAACTCTGCATCGAGGGCCTCAAGCACGGCGAGGGTTACGCCATCACGATTCGCGCCGGCCTACCGTCGGTCGTGCAGGAAGCGCTACAGAAGTCGGCGGAGTTGACCGTCTATGTGCGTGACCGCCAGCCGTTCGTACACATGACCGGAAAGGCTTATGTGCTGCCGCGTACCGGCCAGCGCGGGATCCCAGTCGTCAGCGTCAATACCCGGCAGATCGCCATCGACATCCTTCGTGTCGGCGACCGCAATCTGATCGACACCGTGCTCGGCTCGGATTTCCAGCGCAATCTCGCGCGTTACGAAGCCAACCAACTGGCCAACCGATCCGGCCAGAAGGTGTGGAGCGGCGAGCTTGCGGTCGAGGCGACGCTCAACACCGACGTCACCACCGCATTTCCCATCGATCAGGCGGTCGGCGATCTGCAACCGGGCGTCTACGTGATGGTGGCGCAGCCGAAGGGGTTGGCTGCACGTGAAAGCTACGAGCAACTGGCGACCCAGTGGTTCATCGTTTCCGACCTGGGCTTGACTGCATTTTCCGGCAACGACGGCGTCCACGTCTTCGTCAATGCCCTGGCGACGACGGAGCCCAAGGGCTTGGTCGATGTGCGGCTGATGGCGCGCAACAACGAGGTTCTGGCCACGCGAAAGACCGACGACGCGGGCTATGTGCATTTCGAGGCAGGTCTCGCGCGCGGGGCGGGCGGACTGTCGCCCGCCATGATCGTTGCCGCCGAACCGCAGGGCGACTACGCGTTCCTCAGCCTCAAGGCCCCGGCCTTCGACCTCTCCGACCGCGGCGTCGCAGGCCGCCCGGTCCCCGGTAGCCTTGATGCCTACGTGTTCAGCGAGCGCGGAGTCTATCGGCCCGGGGAGACGATGCATGTGACCGCGCTGGTGCGCGACGGGCAGGCCGTTGCTGCCCCCGGGGTGCCGCTGACGCTGGTAATCGAACGGCCCGACGGGGTCGAGTACCGTCGGGCTGTGACGCCGGACGGCGGCATCGGTGGCCGCTCGCTCAGCGTCGACCTGGTGCGCTCGGCGTCGACCGGCACCTGGCGCGTGCGCGCCTATGCCGACCCTAAGCGTCCGCCGATCGGCGAGACCACGTTCATGGTGGAAGACTATGTCCCGGACCGCCTGGAATTCGATCTCGCCTCGGAGGCCAAGAGTCTGATCCGCAATACGCCGGCGACGCTCACCGTCGACGGCCGCTTCCTCTACGGCGCGCCTGCGGCGAACCTGAGCCTTGAAGGCGAGGTCGCCGTCGGCGCAGCGAGCGATCGGCCAGGCTTTGCCGGCTATCACTTCGGTCTGAGCGACGAGGAGGTGATCGCCGAGCGCCAGCCGCTTGAACACCTGCCCGAGACCGACGCCGCCGGCAAGGCGACCTTCACGGTCAACCTCGACAAGGTTCCGAACACGACGCGGCCGTTGCAGGCGCAGGTGATCGTGCGCATGGCGGAATCCGGCGGACGTTCGGTCGAGCGCAAGCTGTCGCTGCCGGTAACGCCGGCTGGCTCGATGATCGGCGTCAAGCCGCTGTTCGCCGCCCGCTCGCTGGGCGACGGCGCCAACGCAATGTTCGACGTCTTGCTCGTCGGACCGGACGGCAATGCGCTGGCGCAAAGCGATCTGCAATACGAACTGCTGAAGGTCGAAAGCCGCTACCAGTGGTTCCGCCGTGACGGCCGCTGGGATTATGAGCCGATCAAGTCGACGCGGCGCATCGCCGACGGGCGTTTCGATCTCGCTGCCGACCGGCCAGGGCGCATTTCCGTCCCGGTGTCCTGGGGACGGTACCGGCTGGAGGTTTCGACCAGCGGCCGTGACGCCCTGCTCACGTCTTTTGCCTTCGACGCCGGCTGGTATGCGGAGGCGAATGCCGATACGCCGGACCTGCTGGAGGTCGCGCTCGACAAACCGGAGTATCAGCCCGGCGAAGCAATGACCGTGGCGGTGACCGCCCGCGCCGCCGGGCGGCTGACGCTCAACGTCATCAGCAACCGCCTGGTCAGAACTGCGCATTTCAGCGTGCAGCCGGGGCTGCAGCGCGTGCGCCTGGACGTCGGCAGCGACTGGGGCAAGGGCGCCTACCTGATGGCGACGCTGCGCCGTCCGCTCGATGTGCAGGCCCGGCACATGCCGGGCCGCGCCATCGGCATCCAGTGGTTCGCGATCGCGCGCAAGGCGCATACGCTTGCGCTCGATCTGAATCTGCCGTCGGTGATGCGTCCGAACGGCACCTTGCGCATTCCGCTCAAGGTCAACGGCTTGACTCCCGGCGAAGAAGCCCGCGTCATAGTCGCCGCCGTCGACGTCGGCATCCTCAATCTCACGAACTACAAGCCGCCCGCGCCGGACGACTACTACTTCGGACAGCGCCGCCTGACCGCCGAGATCCGCGATCTCTATGGCCAACTGATCGACGGCATGCAGGGTGCGCGGGGACAGATTCGCACCGGCGGTGATTTCGTCGCGGCGGAGCTGTCCGGCGCACCGCCGACCCAGGCGCCGCTGGCGCTTTATTCCGGCATCGTCACCGTCGGCAGTGACGGGACCGCCGACGTTCGCTTCGAGATTCCCGCTTTCGCCGGCAGTGCGCGCGTGATGGCCTCGGCCTGGAGCCGCGACAAGCTCGGGCACGCCAGCGGCGATGTCGTTATCCGCGATCCGGTCGTGCTGACGACGACCCTGCCGCGCTTCCTACTCACCGGCGACCGCGCTTTCGTGCAAGTCGAGCTTGACAACGTGGAAGGCCAGCCGGGCGAGTACAACATCGCCATGCGCACGGAAGGCGCCGCCTCGGTCGGCAACGCCGTCACGCAGACGGTGCAGCTTGCCACCAAGCAGCGCGGCCGAACCTCGGTGCCGTTGACGGCGTCGGTCGCCGGTCCAACCAGGGTCAGTATTCGCGTCACCGGGCCTGGCGGCTTCGATCTCGAGCGTAGCTATCCGCTCAACGTCAACCCGGCGACGCACGTCGTGGTACGCCGTACCGTGCAACCGCTGGCCAAGGGTGGGAGCCTGACGCTTTCACGCGATCTGTTCACCGATCTCGTGCCAGGAACCGGAAGCGTCGCCGTGTCGGTCAGCGTCTCGACGGCGCTCGATGCCGCCGCGCTGCTCAGGGAGCTCGACCGCTATCCGTTCGGCTGCTCCGAGCAGATCGCCAGCCGTGCGCTGCCGCTGCTCTATGTGAATGAGCTGGCGAGCGAGTCGCAGCTTGCGTTGGATGTCAACGTCGACCAGCGCATCCGCGAGTCCATCGACCGGCTGCTGGCGCGGCAGGACTCCAACGGCTCGTTTGGCCTGTGGTCGATCGGCGGCGACGACGCCTGGCTCGATGCCTATGTCACCGACTTCCTGACGCGGGCGCGGGCACGCAATTTCGCGGTTCCCGATACGGCCTTCCGATTGGCCCTGGACCGGCTGCGCAACGTCGTGGCGACGGCGCCGGACCCGAACAAGGACGGCGGCCGCAATCTCGCCTATGCGCTGTATGTGCTGGCCCGCAACGGCGTCGCCCCGATCGGCGACCTGCGCTACCTCGCAGACACCAAGCTCAACGATCTTGCTACCCCGATCGCCAAGGCCCAGATCGCCGCGGCGCTCGGCATGCTCGGTGACCGCGTCCGCGCGGAGCGTGTCTATGCCGCGGCCCTTGCCTCGATCGCCGCGACGCCCGCGGCATCGCTGGTCGATCGCGTCGACTATGGCTCGTCGCTGCGCGACTCTGCCGCGCTGGTGACCTTGGCGGCGGAAGGCAATGCGCCACGGGCGACGATTTTCAACGCGGTGCAGCGGATCGAAGCCGCGCGCGAAAGCACAAGGCACACCTCGACGCAGGAGAACGCCTGGCTGGTGCTGGCGGCGCGCGCCATCGCCAAGGAGGCCGCTGCCGTGACGCTCGACGTCGCCGGCGCGCGTCAGCAGGGATCATTCAACCGCACGCTGCGTGCGAGCAGCCTGGTCACCCCGCTGCGGATCGGCAATGCCGGCGAGGGGACCGTACAGGCCGTGGTCTCGGTCTCCGGCGCGCCGATCGTACCGGAGCCGGCAGCGGAACACGGCTTCAAGATTGAGCGGCAGACCTACTCGCTCAACGGCGATCCGGTTGATCCGGCCACGGTTCGGCAGAACCAGCGCCTCGCGGTGGTGCTGAAAATCACCGAGCCGACCCCGCAGTTCGGCCGCATCATCGTCGCCGACTATCTCCCGGCGGGATTCGAGATCGATAATCCCCGCCTGGTCTCCTCCGGTGATACCGGCACCCTGCCGTGGATCACCGATGCCGGTACGCCGGTCCATTCCGAATTCCGTGACGATCACTTCGCTGCGGCGTTCGAGCGGACGGGCAAGGATCGGCCGGTGTTTACCGTCGCCTACGTGGTGCGCGCGGTATCGCCCGGCCGTTACATGCGCCCGCAGGCTTATGTCGAGGACATGTATCGCCCCGATCGCTTCGGCCGCACCGGCACCGAGACGGTGGAGGTGTTGTCGGCGCAATGAGTGACTTAGACCAGGGGTCGCTGCCAACGAGCAAGGGTGGGTTGCGAGCCGCAGCCTCCACCGGAGGGAACAGGCTGAGCCTGCGGCAGCGCTTGACCTATCTCACCGCCGCCATCTGCGCTGTCATCACACTCGTCGCTCTTGCCGGTGCGTGGTCCATCACCGCGCTGGGGCCGGCTCCAGTCGGCAACGACCTTGTCTACTCCAAGCTGGTGCTGGATCGCGAAGGACGGCTGTTGCGCGCGTATGCAACGCCCAACGGGTATTGGCGCCTTCCGGTCTCGGTCGGGGCCGTCGATCCGCGTTTTCTTACGCTGCTGTTCGCCTACGAGGACAAGCGGTTCCGTGAGCATTTCGGAGTCGATCCCCGGGCGATGTTGCGCGCCACGTATCAGTTCCTGCGCAATGGCCATATCGTCTCTGGCGCATCGACGCTCACCATGCAGGTGGCGCGACTTATTGAGCCGCGGCCGGACCGCACGGTGTTGGCGAAGTTGCGCCAGATCGCGCGTGCGGTCGAATTGGAGCGGCGCCTGAGCAAGGACGAGATCCTCAACCTCTATCTCAACCTCGCGCCCTATGGCGGAAACCTGGAGGGCATCCGCGCAGCATCGCTCGCCTATTTTGGGCGCGAGCCGCGAAGGCTCACGCTGGGCGAGGCGGCCTTGCTGGTCGCGCTGCCGCAATCGCCCGAGGCGCGCCGGCCGGACCGTGCCAACGCCGCGGCGCGCCGTGCGCGCGATCGTGTGCTCGACCGTGCGGCTGCCGCCGGGGCGATACCGCATGGCGAGGCCGCGCACGCCAAAGCCGAGCCGGTTCCGACCGTACGGCGGTCGATGCCGATGCTTGCGCCGCATGCGGCGGATCAGGTCATGGCAATCGCGCCTGACCGGACGGTGCACCGGCTGACCATCGATGCGTTCCAGCAACGCAGCCTTGAGTATCTGGCGCGGGAGCGTGCCCCCACGCTTGGGCCCGACGTTTCCGTCGCCATCGTTGCCATCGATAACGCCAGCGGCGACGTCCTCGCACGCGTCGGCTCGGGGGATTACTTCGACGAGCGCCGTGCCGGGCAGGTGGACATGACCGGGGCGGTTCGCTCGCCCGGCTCCGCGCTCAAGCCCTTCATCTATGGGCTTGGCTTCGAAGACGGGTTGATGCATCCGGAGACGCTGATCGACGATCGGCCCGCGCGCTACGGCGGCTATGCGCCGGAGAACTTCGACCTCACCTTCCAGGGCACTGTGACGGTGCGGCAGGCGTTGCAATTCTCGCTCAACGTTCCGGCCGTGGCGGTGCTCGATAAGGTCGGCGCGAGCCGGCTGACCGCCCGCCTCGCCAACGCCGGCGCGGCGTTGCAACTGCCGAAAGGCGAGGCGCCGGGGCTCGCCATGGCGCTCGGCGGCGTCGGCATCAGGCTGACCGATCTCACCATGCTGTATTCCGGCATTGCACGGCTCGGCACCACCCTGCCGGCAACCGAGCGCGCGGACCGCCCGCCCGGATCCGCGTTGCGGCTTATCGATCCGGTTGCCGCCTGGTATGTCGGCAACGTTCTGATCGGCGCCCCGCCGCCGGAGAACGGTGTGCGCGGCCGCATCGCCTTCAAGACCGGCACGTCGTACGGCTACCGGGATGCCTGGGCGGTCGGCTTCGATGGCAAGCGGACCATCGGTGTCTGGGTCGGCCGTGCCGACGGAGCGCCGGTCCCCGGCATGATCGGCCGTACCGCCGCGGCGCCGGTTCTGTTCGACGCTTTCGCGCGCACCGGCCGCATTGTCCGGCTGCCACCGCCGCCGAAAGGGGTGATCTTCGCGCCGACCGCGAAGCTGCCGCAGACCCTGGTGCGGTTCCGCCCGTCAGGCCTGGTCGGAGGCGCGCCGCCGCCGCGCATCGTCTTTCCGCAAAACGGCGTTCGGCTCGACGTCGCCGGCACCGGGCGGGGGAAGCTGGAGCCGGTCGGCGTCAAAGTCGCCGGTGGCACGCCGCCGCTCACCGTGCTCGTCAACGGTTCGCCCGTGGCGGGCGGCCGCGGCCATCGCACTCTGTTCTTCGATCCGGACGGACCGGGGTTCTTGCGGCTCACGGTCATGGATGCGACGGGCGCCGCCGACAGCGTCGTCGTCCGCATCCAATAGGCCGGCGCGCTTTCCCGCGGCCGCTATTCTCTTTATGGTGCGCGCAGGGGCGGCTGGATGCCATCAAAGCCACCCGAAAGATACGCCTTTTCATTGAGTTATGGCGCGTGCTTGAGAAGTGCCTTCGCTGCCGGGTCGGGGCCTGAGCAGCGCCGCGAAACCGGATTTCAATCGTAACGAACGCCCACTGGATCGATATCGCGACCTATGACCATAACCACCACAGCCCGCCCGGCGTCCCGGACGGGCAGAGACCTGCCGGCCATCGTCGATCATGCGACGCGTTCGCATGTGCGCGCCGTGGTGGTGCTGGCGCTGTTCTCGCTGCTGATGTTTCTGCCCGGCTTGTTCCAGGTGCCGCCGATGGATCGCGACGAGTCGCGCTTCGCCCAGGCATCCAAGCAGATGGTGGAGACCGGCGACTATGTCGATATCCGGTTTCTCGATGAGGTTCGCTACAAGAAACCAGTCGGCGTCTATTGGCTGCAGGCGGGCGTGGTGAAGACAGCCCGCGCCATCGGCGTACCCGATGCGCTCACGACGATCGGTCTGTACCGCATCCCCTCGCTGCTCGGCGCCATCGGCGCAGTGCTGCTCACCTATTGGGCGGCGCTTCCCTTTGTGGCGCGGCGCAGCGCCGTGCTGGCCGCCCTGATGATGGCAGGGTCGGTGCTCCTTGGGGTCGAGGCGCGGCTGGCCAAGACCGACGCGGTGCTGCTGTTCACGATCATCGCGGCGATGGGCGCGCTGGCCCGCGCCTACATGCGGTACGAGCCTGACCGAAAGGACGGCGATCGCGGCTTGGTGTTGCCGGCAATCTTCTGGACGGCGTTTGCTGCGGGCTTTTTGATCAAAGGGCCGGTGATCCTCCTGTTCGTCGGTCTCACGGTCTTGACGTTGGCGATTGCCGATCGCTCGCTGCAATGGGCGAAGGTGCTGCGCCCCGCTGCCGGCACGTTCTGGTTCCTGTTGCTGGTTGTGCCCTGGTTTTTTGCCATCGTCTTTCGCAGCGGCGGGAGCTTTTTCGCCGGATCGGTCGGTCACGACATGATGTTGAAGGTGGCGAGCGGGCAGGAATCGCACGGCGCGCCGCCCGGACTCTATCTGTTGCTGTTCTGGTTCACCTTCTGGCCCGGCGCGATGCTGGCGGGAATGGCAGCGCCGGGGATATGGAGGACGCGGCGCGAGAAGGGCATCAAGTTCCTACTGGCGTGGCTCGTCCCCGCGTGGATCGTGTTCGAACTGGTGGTAACGAAACTTCCGCACTACGTGCTGCCGACCTACCCGGCAATCGCCATCCTGATCGCCAGCGTGGTCGAACGCGGATCGTTGTCGCGGCGGTTCTGGCTGGAACTTGGAACCTTATGGTGGCTGCTGGTTCCGCTGCTGATGACCGGGGCTGTTGTCGCCGCTCTCGTCATGTTCACTGATCAGCTTGGGCTGCTGGCCTGGCCGTTCGCCGCTGCCGCTGTCGTATTCGGCCTGCTGGCATGGCGGCAGTATTCTAGCGACGGCGCCGAGCGTTCGCTGCTGCAGGCGCTGGTGGCGTCGCTCCTGATTGCCGTGACCGTCTACGCGATCACGATGCCATCGCTGAGCCGGCTGTTTCCCAGCGTGCAGCTTGCGCAGGCGCTCGGTGCGGCGGACTGCCGGCGACCGGTGGCCGCCTCGGCGGGCTTCCTGGAGCCAAGCCTGCCGTTCCTCGCGGGCACATCGACGGTCCTGGCCAGCAGCGCGGGGGCCGCTGATTTCCTGGCGCAGGGAGGCTGCCGTTTTGCGCTGGTGGAGGGGCGATCGGAACCGGAGTTCCAGCAACGCGCGCGAGCGATCGGCCTGCGTTATTCCGCGTGGCGCCGCGTCGAAGGCATCAATTACAGCAACGGCCGTCTGGTCACGGTCACGCTCTATCGCGCCGAGGCGCAGCCATGAGCATTAGTGGCGGCCTCACGGCGGGCGGCGGGCTGATCCTGCTGAGGCAGGTGAAGCCGAACGTCGCCGCCTGGGCCGGCTTCCTGCGCCGGACGCCGCGCGGCGGGCGCGGCTTGGGTCTGTGGCACTGGTCCGCGCGCGTCGTGATCGGTGCCGCAGCGACGCTCGCCGTTCTAGCCGTGGTGGTCGTCACGATCGATGCCTGGGCGATCGGCCAATCGCGCGCATTGCCGCCCGAGTTCCATATGATCTTCGGCACCATCACGGATTTCGGCAAATCCGGTTGGTTCCTGTTTCCGATCGGGCTTGCCTTGGTGGTCCTCGGTCTGGTGGCGTCGCCGCGGATCGGCCGGGGCTGCCTGCTCGTCGTCGCAGCCCTTGCGGTCCGCCTGTCTTTCGTGTTCGCGGCGATTGCATTGCCGGGCCTCTTTGCGACAATTGTCAAGCGGCTGATCGGCCGCGCGCGGCCATTCGTAGGCGGTTCCGCCGACCCCTATCTCTACGACCCGTTCGTCTGGCAAGCCGCGTACGCGAGCCTGCCGTCCGGCCATGCTACCACCGCCTTTGCCGCTTCGGTCGCGATCGGCTCACTGTGGCCGCAGACGCGACCCTACGTGTGGCTCTATGCGCTGCTCATCGCCGTCAGCCGTGTCGTGGTCACTGTGCACCATCCGAGCGACGTGATCGCCGGCGCGGTAGTCGGTGTGGTTGGGGCGGTGCTGGTGCGCAACTGGTTCGCCGGCCGGCGGCTTGCATTCACGATCGATGCAGGCGGCAATGTTCACCGCATGCCGGCACCGTCCTGGCGGCGGATCAAATCGGTTGCCCGCCGACTTTGGGCTGCCTAAAAGGCGGATGCCCGTCGCCGTAATCGTCGGCGATTCTGGGATGAACCATGACCGACAATCCAGCCACGTTGGCCGCGCCGCCCGCCGTGTCGGTGGTCGTGCCGGTGAACAATGAAGCCGAAAATATTGCGCCGCTATTGGCCGAGATCGAAGCGGCGCTCCGCGGGCCGCGGTCCTACGAAGTCATCTTCGTTGACGACGGCTCGACCGACGATACGGAGGCTGTGCTCGACCGCCTAATGGCTGCGCGGCCGCGGCTGCGGCAGATCAAGCATGATCGCGCGAGCGGCAAGTCGGCGGCATTGCGCTCTGGCGTGCGGGCGGCCCGCGCGCCATTCATTGTCATACTCGATGGCGACGGTCAGAACAATCCCGCCGAAATTCCCGCCTTGATCGACGCCCTGCATCATGGCGGGGCGAGCGTCGGGCTCGTCAACAGCGTCCGCGTCGGCCGCAAGGACACGGAATTCAAACGTCTGCAATCGCGCATTGCCAATCGCATCCGCGCCGCACTACTTCGCGACGGTACGCGTGATAGTGTCTCCGGCCTCAAGGCATTCCCACGCGAGGTCTTCCTGTCGCTGCCGTTCTTCGACGGATTGCACCGGTTCATGCCGGCCCTCGTCCGGCGCGAAGGATATGCGCTTCTTCAGGTCGACGTGATCGACCGCCCGCGCCAGCATGGCCGAAGCCACTACGGAATGTGGAACAGGCTGTGGGTCGGCATTCTCGATCTTTTCGGCGTGTGGTGGTTGATACGCCGCAAGAAGCACCAACCCATGGTGACTGAGGTGGCACGCAATGCTGATTGAGTTGTCGCAGAGTATCGGAACCTTCTTCCATGAAGTATTCCTGATCAAGATGAGCTGGTGGGTCGCGCTCGGATTCCTCGCGCAAGGCCTCTTCACGATGCGCTTTCTGGTGCAGTGGATCGCGTCGGAACGTGCGGGCAAGAGTGTCGTTCCGCTCGCGTTCTGGGTATTCTCGATCGGCGGCGGAGTGCTGATGCTGGTCTACGCGCTGTACATCAAGGATCCGGTGTTCATCACCGGCCAGGCGTTCGGCGTGTTCATCTATCTGCGCAATCTTTATTTCGTGCTGCGCGACAAGTCGCCAGGCACGGCGTCGGGCGGGTAACGCCGCGCCGAATAATCGTCCAATCGGGAGAATGCCGACGCCATGTCCTTGGCGCCCTGGTGCTTGATCTCGCGATCCATCTTGGCGTCGGTTGCCGCCAACAGCCTGGCGACGACGTTGTTGCGGATGACGACCGGATTGCGCTCGTAGCTCGGCTGGCGAAAGAAATTGGAGGTCGGTACCTGGCGGCGCATCGCGTCAGGCATGGTGACGATGTCGAATCCGTTGCCGTCGCCGGTGAAGTTCATCATCTCGAGTTCGGCCGCGTTTAGCGGCCGCGCGACCCCCTTGCGGCGAGCAAACACGACCGAGTCGAGAAGCTTCTGGGTCGGCAACAGCGGACCAACGTCAATATCCAGGTTCAGCGCGTGAAGGGCGAAACCTTGCGGCGTGTCCCCGAGCTTCTCATGTTCGGCCCAGCGGACCGGCACGGTGCGGCTGAAGTCGATCATGCGCCGCAGGATCGCGATCTTGCGCTGGATCGCCTCCCGCGCCTCGCCCGATAGCCGCGCTTCCTTGGCTTCCAGCGCCGTCACGAAGCGGTCGCCCTTTTCGGCCAGAATCCCGATGGTGTTGGGAGTGAGCAACTGGTTGTATCCGAGCGCGGTCGAGATCGCTCTGGCGCCAACGCGCCGATACTGCAGACCAGCCTGCGCATCGTATTTGCCGTTGCCACCGGCTTCGAAGGCGTAGATGCGCACCGCCTGCTCTTTGGTCAGCCCGGCGGCCGACGCCGCTAGGACGTAGGCGCGCTTGAATTTAATCTCGCCGCGCGGCCGCTGGGGAACAAAGCTAAAATGCTCCACTGCGGCCCTGAGGAAATCGGCAATGACCGGCACATACTTCCGCACACGCAGTGGCGCGTGACCGGCTGGCGCCGCGGGATCGACAAGTCGCGGCGGCCCGGAATAGGCCGGCGGCTGCGTCAGAACGTAGTCGTCGAGTAGGATCTCCTGGTCGTTGCGGCGCTTGTTGATGCGAATGCGCCTCTTCTCGGCGATCGTCGTCCAGTACGCCGTTGCCTCGGCCTCGTATTGCTGGCGGGCGAGGCTGTAGTCCGCGAGCTTCCGCCGATATTCGGCGGTTGGGTCAAGCGCGCCAGCGGGCGCGGCCGGATCCGTGGCGGACGGTTGGGCGACAAGCGGCCCGCATGGCGACAGCAGCAACGCGGTAAGGACGACGCCGCAGCGTGCACTGGTCGATGTAAGCCCCATTTGTCCGGCCCGCGGGTTATGAGGCCGCGGCGAGCGCCGCGAAACCGCGCTCGAGGTCGGCGATCAAGTCGCCGGCGTCCTCGATCCCGATGTGGAAGCGCAGCGTCGGCCCTCCGGGCGCCCATGTCATCGAGCGGTAGCTCGAACAGTCGAACGGAACCACCAGGCTCTCGTAGCCGCCCCAGGAAAAACCCATCCCAAACAGCGTCAGCGTGTTTAGGAACGCATGGACCGCCTTCTCCGGCACCGGCCTGAGCACGATGCTGAACAAGCCCGAAGCACCTGTGAAATCGCGCTTCCAGATGGCGTGACCCGGGTCTTGCGGCAGCGCCGGATGCAGCACCCGCAGGACTTCCGGCCGCTCCGCAAGCCAGCGCGCGATCCGCAGCCCGGACTCCTGGTGTCGCGAGAGCCGCACCGCCATGGTCCGCAAGCCGCGCAGCGCGAGATAGACGTCGTCCGGCCCGGCGCACAGGCCGAGCGCCCACGAGGTGTCCCTGATCCTTTGCCAGGTCGCGGCGTTGGCCGAGATCGTGCCGAACATGAGGTCCGAATGGCCGCCGATATACTTGGTCCCCGCCTGGATGGAGATATCCACGCCCTTCTCGAAGGCGCGGAAGAACAGCGGCGTCGCCCAGGTATTGTCCATGAGCACAGCGACGCCGCGCGCCTTCGCCGCGGCGGCGATTGCCGGGATGTCCTGCATCTCGAAGGATTGCGAACCAGGCGCCTCGACGAACACCGCCTTGGTCTTCGGCTGGAGCAGTTGCTCGATGCCGGCGCCGATCAGAGGATCGTAATAGGTCGTGGAAACGCCGAAGCGCTTGAGCATTGTATTGCAGAACACCCGCGTTGGCCGGTAGACGCTATCGCTGACGAGAATGTGATCGCCTGTCTCGACGACCGAGAAGATCGCGGTCGAGATGGCCGCGAGCCCAGACGGCAACAGTGCCACGCCGGCGCAGGCAGGGCCTTCGAGGTCGGCGAGGGCTTTTTCCAGCGCCTCGGTGGTCGGCGTGCCCTTGCGTCCGTACTGATAGCGGGCCCGATGCGCGACGAGGTCCTCGGCGGTCGGGTAGAGCAGGGTCGAGGCATGATAGACTGGCGGATTGACGTAGCCGTAATGCGCCTGCGGATCGCGTCCCGCCACGACGAGTCGGGTCTCGGGCTGGAGCACTGGCTGTTCGTCGGCAATCTCTTTTGGCGGCTTGTTCATGCGTAAGACCCGCGAATCATTGAACACGTCTGTAATCTGACCGCCGACCCCGGAGCAGCGCAGAACCCGGCACGGCGGCGCAGACGCGGCATTTGGTACCACAGGCCAGGGAGGCTGGCCTCCAGTGTCTTCAGAATGTGGGACGAATGGGGAAACAGGCGCAAGAACCAGATTCGCTTGGAGGCCTGCGCGAGCACGTCAACCCCTTGACCTGAATGCTCAATCGTTCTGAGATGCCGGTATCCGGTTGGTCGGATCGCGTCTATCAGGATCGAGCGATGGCTTGCGGAAAAGCCGTTCGCTCGAAGCGATGAACGTGGTCGACGCTTCCGATCCATGTCACCATACAACGCTGGCAGCAGAGGCACAGTCATGAAACGCGTCACCCTTGTCGTTGCGCTGGCCGCGATGTCGACCTTCGTCGCGGGCTCCGTCACCGCCCAGACCTTGAAGACGGTCCGAGATCGCGGCGCGCTGACCTGTGGCGTGAGCCAAGGCCTTCCGGGCTTCTCCACGCCCGACGACCGAGGCAACTGGACCGGCTTTGACGTCGATTTCTGCCGCGCCATCGCCGCGGCGATCTTCAACGACCCGGCCAAGGTCAAATTCTCGCCGCTGTCCGCCAAGGATCGGTTTACGGCATTGCAGACCAGCGAGATCGATGTGCTGTCGCGCAACTCCACCTGGACGATGCTGCGCGATACCCAGCTTGGATTGAATTTCGCCGCCGTGAACTATTATGACGGCCAAGGGTTCATGGTGCGCAAGTCGCTGAAAGTGAACTCGGCGCTCGAGCTTAACGGCGCCTCGATCTGCACCCAGACCGGAACCACGACCGAGCTCAATGTCGCCGACTATTTTCGCGCCAACAAGATGAAGTACGAGGTCATCGCCTTCAGCACCGCCGACGAAACCCTCAAAGCCTATGACGCGGCCCGCTGCGACGCCTTTACCACCGACGTCTCGCAGCTCTATGCGATGCGGCTGAAGCTGGCCAAGCCCGACGAACAAATGATCTTGCCCGAGATCATTTCCAAGGAGCCACTTGGGCCTGTGGTGCGCCAGGGTGACGACCAATGGTTCGATGTCGTCAAGTGGACCTTCTTTGCCATGATCAACGCCGAGGAGCTCGGAGTGACCTCGAAGACGGTCGACGAAGCCCTGAAATCGACGAAGCCCGACGTGCGTCGGCTGGCGGGCACGGAAGGAAACTTCGGCGAGCAGATCGGCCTCACCAAGGACTGGGCGATGCGGATCATCAGGCACGTCGGCAATTATGGCGAGTCTTTTGAGCGCAATATCGGCTCGGGTTCAAAGCTCAATATCGACCGCGGCCTCAACAAGCTCTGGAGCAAGGGCGGCATCCAGTACGCGCCGCCGATTCGCTGACCGGCGGCCGCGTATTGCCGATGACCGAGCCGGGGAAGGCAGCGCCGGCGGCGCCCGGTCGCGCGATGCCGCTGGCCGACCCGAGGTTTCGCAGCATTTTCTTCCAGACCGTGCTCATCGTCACGGTGCTGGCGGCCGGCTATGTCGCGGTGATCAACGCCGATGCCAATCTGCGCGCGCAGCGGATCGCGACAGGGCTCGGCTTCCTCGACCATCCCGCCGGATTCGGCATCAATCAGACGCTGATCGCCTATAGCGAAGCTGACAGCTACGGCCGCGTCTTTGTGGTCGGGCTGCTCAATACACTCTTGGTTTCGGTCATCGGCATCGTGCTGGCGACCATCGTCGGCTTCGTCGTCGGCATTGCGCGGCTGTCGTCGAACTGGCTGATCGCCCGGGCCGCCGGTGCCTATGTCGAGGTGATGCGCAACCTCCCGCTCTTGTTCCAGATTCTGTTCTGGTACTTGGCGGTGCTGGGTACTCTGCCGTCGCCGCGGCAGAGTCTGTCGATCGCAGACAGCATCTTCATCAGCAACCGCGGGATCATTGTGCCAAGCTTCGCCTTCGGCGACGGTGCCGAAATCGTGCTTGCCGCCTTGATGCTCGGAATCGGCGCGACCGCGGCGCTGGGGATGCTGAGCCGGCACCGCCGGCGGGCGACCGGGAGGCCTTTGACACTCTGGTGGGCAGCAGTCCTGCTCCTGGTGGGGCTGCCGCTGGCCGTGCTGGCAGCGACCGACTTTCCCATCGGCATCGAGCGGCCGGTCCTGCGCGGCTTCAATTTTGTCGGCGGCGTCCGGATGCTTCCGGAGTTCGCCGCACTGTTGATCGCACTTGTCACCTACACGGGGGCATTCATCGCCGAGATCGTGCGCGCCGGAATCCTCTCGGTGCATCGCAGCCAGACCGAGGCCGCCTATGCGCTCGGCCTGACGCGCGGGCTGGCGCTGCGGCTGATCGTGGTGCCGCAGGCCCTGCGGCTGATCGTGCCGCCGCTGACCAGCCAGTACCTCAACCTGACCAAGAACTCGTCGCTGGCGGTGGCGATCGGCTATCCCGACCTGTTCGCGGTGTTCGCCGGCACCACGCTGAATCAGACCGGGCAGGCGATCGAGATCATCGCCATCACAATGGCGATCTATCTACTGCTCTCGCTCACCACCAGCGCACTGATGAACTGGTACAACGCGCGCATGCGCCTGGCGGAGCGCTGACGCATGGTCAATCCGAACCTCGATCCACGCGGCTACCAACCCGGCGGTGTTCCGTCTCGCGAGCGGCGATTTCGTGTCACCACCTGGGCGCGCGCCAATCTGTTTAACAGTTGGCTCAACGCCGTGCTGACCCTCGCCACGCTGTGGCTGATCTGGACGGTGTGCTGGCCGCTCTTGAAGTTTCTGCTGATCGATGCGGTCTGGGACGGCGCCAGCCGTGTCGACTGTCTTGCCGACCGGGTCGGCAGGGATGTCGGCGCATGCTGGCCGTTCATCGGCGCGAAATTGCCGCAGCTGCTCTATGGCTTCTATCCGATCAACGAACAGTGGCGGGTCAATCTGACGGCGGCGCTGGGCCTTGGCCTGTTGGTTCCATTGCTGATGCCGTCTCTGCCGTACAAGACCGCCAACGCGATCCTGTTCTTCGGCGTCTATCCGGTCGTCGGCTTCGTGCTGCTGGTCGGGGGCATGTTGGGGCTCGAGCATGTGGAGACGCGCCTGTGGGGCGGGCTTCTGGTCACGCTGGTGATTGCGGTGACGGGGATCGTCGGCTCGCTGCCGCTCGGCATCCTGCTGGCGCTCGGGCGCCGATCCGAGATGCCGGCGGTGCGCGGCGTCTCGATCATCTTCATCGAATTCTGGCGCGGCGTGCCACTGATCACGGTGCTGTTCTTCGCCACCTACATGCTGCCCCTGTTTCTGCCCGCCGGCTGGGCGATCAATCCGCTGTTGCGGGTGATGATTGGGGTGATGCTGTTTGCCGCCGCCTACATGGCCGAGGTCGTGCGGGGAGGATTACAGGCGATTCCGCGCGCGCAATACGAAGCAGCCCAGGCGCTCGGGCTCGGCTATTGGCGCATGATGGGGCTCGTCATCCTGCCGCAGGCGCTCAAGTTGGTAATCCCCGGCATCGTCAACAACTTCATCGGCTTGTTCAAGGACACGACGCTGGTGCTGATCGTCGCCATCTTCGATCTGCTTGGCCAACTCCGTGCCGCCTTCTCCGATCCGAACTGGGCGGCGCCGACCACGGTTGCCACCGGCTTTGCCTTTGCCGGGATCATTTACTTCTGCTTCTGCTTCGGTATGTCGCGCTATGCTCTGTGGATGGAGCGCCGGCTCAATCCGGCGGACCGGTGATGAGTGAGCACGGCAGCAGTCCCGTGATCCGCACCACCCGCAACGCGGTCGCGGTCGAACTCTCCGGCGTGCACAAGTGGTTCGGCGAGTTTCACGCCCTCGACGGTGTCGACCTCAAGGTGATGCGCGGCGAGCGTGTCGTCGTCTGCGGCCCGTCCGGTTCCGGCAAGTCGACCATGATCCGCTGCATCAACGGCCTGGAGATGCATCAGCGGGGCAAGGTGGTCGTCGACGGCGTGGAACTAACCGACAATCTCAAGCGCATCGACGAGGTTCGCCGCGAAGTCGGCATGGTGTTCCAGAGCCTCAACCTGTTTCCGCATCTGACCGTGCTGGAAAACTGCACGCTGGCGCCGATCTGGGTGCGGCACATGCCGCGGCGCGAAGCCGAGGCGCTCGCCATGCAGTATCTGGCGCGGGTGTACATTCCGGAGCAGGCGGCCAAGTATCCGGGCCAGCTCTCCGGCGGCCAGCAGCAGCGCGTGGCGATCGCACGCGCGCTGTGCATGAACCCGAAGATCATGCTGTTCGACGAGCCGACCTCGGCGCTCGACCCTGAGATGGTGAAGGAGGTGCTCGACACCATGGTCGAACTGGCGATGGACGGCATGACCATGATCGTGGTGAGCCACGAGATGGGCTTCGC
The DNA here is from genome assembly GCA_009377755.1 of Hyphomicrobiales bacterium. Taxonomy (GTDB): domain Bacteria; phylum Pseudomonadota; class Alphaproteobacteria; order Rhizobiales; family Xanthobacteraceae; genus WHTM01. Next base: position 109,601 of record WHTM01000013.1, read on the forward strand.
CCGTCAGGTCGCGAACCGGGTGGTGTTTATGGATTTCGGGCAGATCGTCGAGTCGGCGGAGCCGGAGGAGTTCTTCTCCCACCCCAAGCATGAGCGGACCAAGCTGTTCCTGAGCCAGATCCTGCATTGAGCGGCCGGCGATGCTTCGGCTCCACTTTGGCTTTGCGATGCGGCCGTCGGGCACCGCCTGCCAGAAGGGTCGGTCCATCAGGTGTTCGAGGTGCCGTGACGCGGCCGTGCACCGCTGAGCCGGGGCCATTCCGGATTGAGCCGGGGCCATTCCGGATACCGAGTATGAACGATCCCGGTTCTGCAGCGCACCGCTACACGCTGCGCCGCGCCCGGACACGCTACACCCGCACGATCGGCCCGTCCGCCGTCTTCCACGCCGCGATTCCGCCGCCGAGGTGGCAAGACGCGGCCAGCCCCGCCTCCTGCGCCGCCTTCACCGCCATCGCCGAGCGCTCCCCATACGCGCAATAGAACACAATTCGCTTGCCGGTCGCGGCCGCCAACTCGTGCAGCATGCCGCCGGGCGCGATGGTCTCGCGCAGGTGCGGGTAGGGGGCGTGCAGCGAGCCGGGAATGATGCCGTGCTTCTCGCGCTCGCTCTTTTCCCGCAGGTCGATCAGCACCACGTCGGTTCGGCCGATGACCGTCATCGCCTCGGTCGGGCTGAGCGCCCAGCCTTTCGCTGCGATCTCCTGCTGCGCCAGGCCGACGCGCATGTTGGACGGCACCGCCACGTCCATCATCTTCGGGTTCGGCAGGTTGAGCCTGCTCATCAGGTCGACATACTCGTCGATCGACTTCACCTGCAGGCGCGGATTGAACGCCTTCTCTTCGCCGATGGTCGAGACCGTGTCGCCCTTGTAGTCGTGTGCCGGATAGACCAGCGTCTCGTCCGGCAGCTTCAACAGCCGCCCGAACAGCGACTCGTACTGCTCGCGCGCGCTGCCGTTCTGAAAGTCGGTGCGGCCGGTGCCGCGGATCAGCAAGGTGTCGCCTGTGAACACCCGGTCCGCCATCCTGAAGCTGTAGGAATCGTCGGTATGGCCCGGCGTGTACATCACGTCGAGCGCGATGCCCTCGACCTCGAGCCTGTCACCGTCGGCGATGCGCATCGAGACGACGTCGACGCGCGCGTGCTCGCCCATCACGGTAATGCATTGGGTGCGGTCGCGCAGCGCACCGAGACCGGTGATGTGGTCGGCGTGGATGTGGGTGTCGACCGCCTTGACCAGCCTGAGGTCGAGCTCATGCACGAGCTGCAGGTAGCGGTCGACCTTCTCCAGCACCGGGTCGATGATCAGCGCCTCGCCGCCGCGGCGGCTCGCCAGCAAATAGGAGTACGTGCCGGAGGTCTGATCGAAGAGCTGGCGGAAGATCATGCTGATCCCCTCGCTAACAGGGAAAGATCGTTTCACAAAGTATAGCAGATTTGGGTGAAACTAGGCCAAGCCAACGCTCCGCCACCCCTATTCTTTGCGGCGCGGACGACGCCGATGTCCCTTTTTTCCGTCCCCTCGAAAGGGGAATGGAGCGCACCCGATCTCGGGTCTACCCGAGATCGGCACAATGAGAGTACACAAGTCGGGTGAACCCGACTTGTGTTAGGCCGCCAGGGGGTTTGCGAGACCCCCTTTGGCGAAGGATTTGACGCTCCTCCGCCGCGCGCCCACGGCAGAGCCCTGTTACCAGGACCCGCCGCTTTCGGAGCGCGCGGGCCCAGTGACGTAGGGCCCGGCGCCTCCCGGCGCTCCACCGCGGTCCTGTGATACCATCTCCGGCTGATCACTTCTTCGCTCGCTGACGCGGCCACCAGTGGAACAGCGCGCTGTCGCGGATCGTGTCGGCTTGCTGGATGAGGGCGACGCAACGGTCGCCG
>WHTM01000055.1 GCA_009377755.1 Hyphomicrobiales bacterium
CCGGGGGGTGGACTGCCGTCGGTCGGGCTACGCCCTCCCTCCGTCAACCCACCCCCCGGCGCATTCTCATCCTGATTGACGCTGACGTCTCACCTTGATTGTCGCGCGGCAGCGGGCGAGCGCCGTGATCCCCTGGACGAAGTCGAAGATCGACTCCGGCGGCCGCCCTTCCTCCTCCAGCACGGTGGCGATGATCTTCTCGGTCTCGGGACGCGAGAAGCCGCGCTTGCGCAAGAAGCCCTCGCGATCCTTATCCTTGCGGGCGACGATCTGCTCGCGAGCGGCCCTGATCCCCGCCAGAAACGGCGCGGGCGACGACGTGGCGAAGCGCTCCAGCGCCGGCGCCGCTTGATGCGCGAACCGGTGGCTGGCGAACTTGCTATGGCGGATCGAGATCTCCTCGAAGCCCTCGGCGCCCCAGATGTTGCGATTCATGCAAACCGCGCGGAGATAGAAGGACGCCATGCCGAGGGTCTTGGAGCCCACCTCGCTGTTCCAGCAATAGAAGCCGCGAAAGTAGAGGTCGGGGTCGCCATTGGGGAGGCGGCCAGCTTCGATCGGATGGGCGTCATCGACCAGGAAGAGGAAGACATCGCGATCGGAGGCATAGAGGGTGGTCGTGTCCTTGGTCACTTCGACGAATGGGTTATGCGTCATGGTCGACCAATCGAGCAGGCCCGGCACCTTCCAGCGCGTATCGCCTGTGCCCTCGCCGGCGATCTTCATGACCGCAGCGACCAACTCATGGTCCCAGATGCGGCCATAGTCTGGGCCGGTGACGGCGCGCAGTTCGATCCGCCCGTTGTCCGCCTCCAATGTCTTCACCAGCTCGGCTCGGTGCGAGAGCAGCCCGTGCTGCATGTTGATGCCGGCAAGTGGCGCCGGGAGCTGCCGCATATAGCCGGCTGGCGCGCCGACTAGGCTGCACATCTGGCCGAATGACCAGTGCGTCGGAGCGATGGGCTCCTCGCGACCGGGCACGACCAACGCCAGACGTTCGGCGTCGTCGCGACTAGCTTCGACGCGGATGGCGCGGGATTCGACGGTGCGCGCGGTGGCGCGATCGGCGCGTGCGCGTACCGCGGCGTAGAGAGCGCCAAGCGAAAGGTAGCGCTCGTCATCGGGCCGCGAGAACCATTCGGACGACACGCGCCCGATCCGTTCGCCGCGCGAGATGTCGACTTTGTAACCAGTTGATACCGGCGACGGACCGAAGGCGTCTCGCTCGGCGAGGGTGCTTATCTGGGTCATGGCGGAATCTCCATGACGGGCCGGCCGGGAGCCTCTCTCTCGACCCTTAAACCCGTCACGAAAATCCCGTCCCGCACTCTCACTCTCGGGGCGTTGCGGGGTGTCCCCGCAGAAGGGGTCGGCCGAGACGAAAGGCTCGGACGCAGGGGAAGGCTTTCCCCTTTTTAACCCAGGCAAGTCGAGGCCATGGCGTTCGATGACGTGTAGAGTCGGGCGGTTTCTTAAAGTGCGGCAGAACGGGTATAAATTAGCCTGTATGGCGCAGTTTTAACGACAAACGGGGTGGCTAGCGAGCTTTCCTTGGGGAAGGACTTGTTGACAAATATGCGATAGAAGGGCAAAATAATACCCCTTATACAACAGAATCATAGACAGATGAAGCCTCGCCAGCACAAGACCGCCAGCTTCCTGTCGGCTCACCCGGTTTTCACGCGGGCTGAGTTTGCGGCGGCCTTCGGCCATCCGCCGAGCGCGGCCAATGTCACCAGCCTGCTCAGGCATCATCTGCGGGCCGGCAACATCAAGCGGGTCAGCCGCGAGGTGTTTGCCGCGGTGCCGGCCCATCTGGCGGCGGGGCGGATGGTGATCGACCGCTTTGCCGCGGCGAGCAAGCTACGCCCCGATGGCGTTCTGGGGTTTCACTCCGCGCTCGAGCTGCATGGCATAGCCTATTCCGAGTTCAACGAGGTCCAGCTCATCAGCGCAGGACGGACCGAACTTGTGGACCTGCCGTTTAGCGCGTGTCGCTTCGTTGCTCCGCCGAAGGCGCTGGTGGCGGCCGGCAAGGTTGACTACCTGACCATGACCCTGGATCGGCAGGGGGTCGTCGTCCGTGTGACAGCGGTCGAACGCACGGTCGTCGATGTCCTGCACCGGCCGGATGTCGCCGGCGGCGCCGAGGAGGTCCTGAAGTCGCTGGACCTGGTGCGCTATCTCGATCCGGCGAAGGTCGCCGACTATGTCGAGCTGCTAGACAACCGGTCGCTCGCCTCCGTTGCTGGCTGGTGGCTCGAGAAGCGGAGCGGCGCGTTCGGCGTCACCGACGATGTTCTGGCGCGCCTGCGGACACAGCTTCCACGATCGAAGCACTATGCGCTGGGCGCCGAACCTGGCCACGCCGTACTCGTCGAGCCGTGGCGCGTGCTTCTCCCGCCCCAGGCGGTCGACGCCGCTTTTGAGGGCGTATGATGGTCGCGTCGCGAGAAACGCTCCAGGACATAGCTGCCGAACGGCAGCTTCAGCCCGCGACGCTGGAGCGGGTGATCCGGCTGATCGACATTCTCGATGCCTTTGGAGCCGACACGCTGATCGGGCCGCGGGTCGCCTTGAAGGGCGGGACGGCGCTCAACGTCTTCCATTCCGATCTGGACCGCCTCTCTGTCGATATCGACGTCAACTATGTCGGCGCGATCGACAAGGAGCAAATGGACGCGGACCGGCCGGGATTGGAGGACCGGATCGAGCGGCTGATGGAATCGAAAGGCTACGCCGCACGGCGCGAGCCTTCGGAACATGCGGGTGGCAAATGGATCTACCGCTACGCTTCCGCCCTCGGCGGGGCGGGGACCATCGAGATCGACATCAACTATCTCTACCGCGGTCCCCTCTACGGGGTGGATCGCATGCCGTCGGTGACGATCGGATCCTACCAGGCCACGAACGTCCCGGTTCTTGATCTCCATGAAATCATCGCCGGCAAGATGGTCGCACTGGTCACGCGGCACACCGCACGCGATCTGTTCGATGCGCACCGGATCATCGCCATGCCGGGTCTCGACTGGGCGAAGATTAAGGCGGCGACCTTGATGATCGGCGCGAGCGCCAAGAGCTTCGACTGGCGCACGGCCTCGCCCGAGACCATCGGGTGCGAGGTCGGCGACATCACCGGCAAGCTGACCATGTGTCTGCATGATCGGTATTTCGACAGCTTTGGCGGCCCAGCAGCCTGGATAGAGAGCGTCATGGCCGAATGCCGGGAGAAGCTTGCTCCGCTCTTTCAGTTGACGGCAGGAGAGAGGGCGTTTCTGGACGCCATGCTGGAGCGGGGCGAGATCGATGCGTCCTCTCTGGATGTGCCGGAGAATGTGCGCGCCGCGATCGAAGCCTGTCCGGCGCTACGGTGGAAGGCGCAGAACGTCAAGGCTTGGAAATTGGGCGACAAGTCGCTGGCGCCGCGCACGAGACGGGGACGGCGGCGCGACCAGTAGAGACCGTGATCGGCTCTATGGCGAAGGCGCTGAAGATCGGCGCCCGCGTCGCGGCCGATGATCCCGTTGGCGGACATTGCCAAGTTGTTCGAGTAGAATTGGAAAAACGAACAGAACCAAAGAGTCATTTGTGACTGGGGGGATTCAATGGAGATGACAGAAAAGCCGTTTGCATGTCGACCTCGTATGAGCTCAGCGGTGCGTCCGAGCGGTCGAGGATTGTGATGGCGCTTGCACCTTCCGCCGCGACGATCACTGTAGGCGAAGCACTGGCACTGCTAGACGGCCCGTTTCGAGCTTTCGCGGAAGGCGTCTCCGAGGACCGCTATGCGCTCTGGTTGGGATCGGGTATCTCATTCGGACGCGTCGACGGTCTCAAAGAGGTCGTACCTCGTGTCATCGAGTTTCTCCGTGTGCAAATTGCTGCCGGTAATCCGGGCTGCCGATTTAAGGCTGCGCTCGATGAAGCGCTGGCGCTCGCTCAGCTTTCAGCCGAGGAGCAAGGCCGCGTTGATGTCACGCGTCCCTTTGCGGAATGGCCGGACGCAAACGCGATCACCGGAAGACTGATCGGGAAATACGCGCATCTGCTGGAGACGGTGGTCGAGGGAGAGGCGGAAGACTTCGTTCTGTGGAACGGCGTGGACATCGCGTCCACATTCGCCGATCCGGCCATTGAGCCGGATGTCGAACACCTGTGCATTGCCACCTTGATCCTCGAAGGCGTGTCCTCAGACATAGCGTCCGCCAACTGGGATGGTCTGGTCGAGAAGGCGGTCGATACACTGACGGGCGGGCAGCCAGCCCTCGTCGTCTGTGTGCGTCCTGAAGATCTGCGGGAACCTCAACAAAGAGCCCGGCTGTTCAAGTTTCACGGATGTGCGATCAGGGCCAGTGCCGATGAGGCGACATTCCGGCCGTACCTGATCGGCCGACAGTCGCAGATTCACGGCTGGGTCGCGCGACAAGAGAACGCCGCAATGGTTCAGCGGCTGATCGACCTGATTGCGACGAAACCAACTCTGATGATGGGTCTCTCGGCCCAGGACGCCAACATTCAAGCAATCTTTGCTGAGGCCGAAGCGCGCATGGCGTGGCCGTGGCCGGGTGACCGTCCGAGCTATGTGTTTTCCGAGAACGCAATCGGTGTCGACCAGCGGGGCCTACTGCGCAACGTATATCGGGCGGCTTACACGCCGGACACACGTCAGCAGATCCTGGATAGCGCGGTCATCCGAGCGTACGCCAAGCCGCTGCTGGTGTCGCTATTGCTTCACATGCTCTGTTCGAAGCTAAGACGGCTGATCGAGCTCGCGCCCGGTGCGCTAGGGCCCGCGGATCGGCAGCATCTGCAGACAGGTGTTGTCGCTGTTCGCGATCGGCTGGCAGTTGCGGCTGAGCCCGATCGCATGGCCTTCGTCCGCTCGTTGGTCGATCAGAGCAGCCGAGCGGTTATGATGTTTCGCGACGGCCATGCGCCAGCCGCGCCACGACCGTACAACCCGATATCACCTATCCCAATTCAGCAGATGGCCGGCGACGTGATGCCGGCATCCGGTCTGCGAGAGGCGGCGGTGGCGACCGGCATCCTTGGGCTGGGCGTCCATGACGGCGCTTGGACGCTGGATGTAGCCGACGTCGGCGACCAGACAAGCGGTATTGTCTGCGTTAATTCGGTGGCTGGTTCAGTGAAGGTCTTTTTCGCCGCAAACAGTCATGCAGCGCTCCGTCTTCAGCACCATGGCCACTTGGTCGACGGCGACGAGGCCATCGTGATTCATAGCCTCGAGACTTCGCCAGCATTGCCAAGATCGCCCCGCGGAGCGCCTGGCCGAACCGGACGGCTCGGGCTTAGGGAAGTTAGTATTACTGAACTGATGAATGAGGCTGTCACCAGCGCGGAATTGGTTCAGCGCTTTCGGGAGGAGGTGGCCCTATGACCGCATCGACACCAGTTGACCGTGTCGCTGAGGTCCTAGCCGGTGCTGGCTATCGCCGCGTCGCTATGCCGCTCGATATTGCCGGCCTGAAGTTCGATCTTCCCGCAGCCTTTGTGGGCGCCAGTCCGTCGCCCGATCTTATCATCGTCGCCGACACTGCCTTTGATCAGGAGCAGCGCATCCTGAAAAAGATCGAGGGCATCGCTCGCGCCATGGATGTGGTGCGGTCGAAGCGGCCGCTGACCGCGGTGCTTGCCGGCCCGAGGCCGAGTTCTGCCATGCTCGACTCCCTGTCTCGGGTATGCCGCGTCCTTCCGATCGGGACGATCTTGGACGGAGACGCGGACGCTGCCTTGCGGAATTGGCTGGCTGTTCTGATGCCCTTAAACTTACCAGAACCAAGCACCAACATCGCCGATCCCTTAACCGAAATAGCGGGCCAACTCGGCGGCCTTGACCCCGAGGTTGCTGCCCTCGTGGATTTCGCGCAGCACGGTGCGGACGCAGTCCAATCGCGCCTGCACGCGATCATTTCCGAACCGCTGGCTGACGAAGACTCGGGTGACGAACCATGACCCCATTGTTGCGATCGATCACCGTCACGAATTTCCGCAGCATTAAAGGGTTGGTGACGGTTCCACTCGATGCGCCGGTGGTGCTCATCCACGGGCAAAACGGAGCGGGCAAGACCAGTATTCTGTCGGCGATTGAGCTTGGTCTGACGAGCCAGGTTCCCTCGCTCGCCCGTCTCGATCGGGACTATATCTCGCATCTCGTCCACAAAGAGGCCGACGAGGGACGTATCACCGCTACCGTAGATGGACTGAATGGTGCCTCGAGATCGGCGGAAATTGCCGTGACTCGGACGGGCGTCTCGGGGAACGCGTTGCTCTCTCTAGAGCAGGCGCACTTTTATAGCGAGCGGTGCTATCTCGCCCAAGCGACACTCGGGCGGCTTCTGGAGATTTACGAGGACAAGGACACTCGCAAGAGTGATTCAACGCTAACCAAGTTCGTCAAGGATTTGCTTGGCCTGGATCATCTCGACGCCCTCATCGAGGGATTGCACGATGCTGGCGACATCCGCCGGCTACGTGGGACCCTACCAGCCTACTGGGATGTTCGCGAGACCATCCCTACGCTGGAGAACGACATCAGCACTGAAACGACCGAACGCGCACGCCTCGACAACGAGATTCAGACCGTCAATGACCGTTTGTTGAGTAAGCTAGCGGAGCTCGGCGTCCAGTCCCCGTCAGCGACACCCGATACAGAGTTGAGCGAGATCATTGAGAACCGGCAGGAGGAACCGGAACTCCAGCGGTTGGCGCGAATACGGCGAGATATCATAGCGACACGTGATCAGTGGCGGACTGTGCAGTCGCCGGTGGATACGGTCGAAAGGGATAACGCAGAGCGGGCAGTGGCGCACGCCAATGCCTCGCTTGAAACATGGCGGTCTTCAACCGGCGTGGCACTCGAAAATCTTTCTGCGCGTCTCAATGAGTTCTTCTCCGATCTGCCATCGCCGCAGTCCGCCGGTCCAGAGCGGGCGCGCACCGCGGCGCTCCAGACGCTGATCGCCGAGCTTGAGCGGTGCGTCGCCGTCCTGGCCCGGGATGCCGAGGATACGGGGCGGCTCGAGACGTTGGATCAAGGGTTGGGCAGGGCGCGGGCACGTGCCGCCGTTCTGGACGAACAGATTGCAGGGCATGCGGCGCAGGCTGGCACGCTCGCACAGGTGCTTGCGGAAATCCTGCCCCACGTCCACTCGGAGGATTGCCCCGTCTGTGGACGAGACTTCAGCGAGACATCGACCGAGCCGTTGCGGGCGCACGTGTCGAACCGCATCGCTGCATTGACGGAGAGCGCTGGGCGGTTGCAGGCGCTCACTCGCGAGCGCACCGACGCCTCGCGAACCGTCGCTGACGCTGAGCGACAGCGAGCGGCGATTGCGGCTCGGCTGCTGGCGGCGGCGGCCCGCGATGAATTGAAGAGCAGGCGCGCTCGGTTGGAGGAACTCCATCGGGCGCTAACGGACATCGCGCCTGCCGCCTCGAGTGGAGAGCAACTGATCGCCGCTGCGGCCGCGGCTTCGCAGCGTCTGAGTGAACTTCGATCCTACGATCAACGCGCCATGGCGATTCGAGAGTCAGCGGCACGGTTCGCCCAGGAACTCGGTCTTGAGCCTGTTGGTGAGGCCGAGGGCGTGGAAGCTGCACTGCAGCGGTTCGAAGCGAACGTCAGCGCACGGGAGGCGACCTTGATCGCGCACCAGTCGGCCCGCCGCGAGGCCCTATCGGATATTCGTGAACGACGGAGCCTAACCGCAAAGCGTAGCGCCATTGCAAACGCGATTGCAGAGAAGGAAGGCCGAGCGGACCGGCTGAGGACTGCCAAGGAGAAAGCGGACGGTCGCATCGCACAAGCGCGGGAGCTTGGGCGGCGAGCCCGCGAGGCCCGCACGAACATTGTGCGCCGAGTCTTCAACGACTCTCTTAATGCGGTGTGGCGTGACCTGTTCGTGCGCTTGGCCCCGGACGAACCATTTGTCCCTGCTTTTGCGCTTCCCGAGGGCCAAGGGGGGCCGGTCGAGGCCGCACTGGAGACCTTGTATCGCTCAGGCGGAAAGGGCGGGAATCCGCGAGCGATGCTCAGCGCGGGCAATCTGAACACGGCGGCACTGACGCTGTTCTTGGCTTTGCACCTTTCCGTGGGTCCGACGCTCCCGTGGCTCGTGATCGATGACCCCGTCCAGAGCATGGATGAGGTTCACATCGCTCAGTTTGCGGCCCTCCTTCGGACGCTATCTAAGCAGCATGGACGCCAGGTGATCATCGCCGTCCACGAGAAGCCGCTGTTCGACTATTTGGCGCTCGAGCTAAGCCCGGCATTCCAGGACGATCGTCTGATCACAATTGAGATGGGCCGCACAGCAAGTGGAGCTACGGTGGTGAATTACGAGCCGCTGATCTGGAAGCCGGACACTGCCATCGCCGCGTGAAAGAAGGAGGGCATCCTCAAGGACGATCCTCCACCAAGAACTTGGGAGAAATTACGATGACGTTGTCTGTCGGCTCGCAAGAAACGTGCGAAGAGCGCGGCTAGTATTGAGCCGGTCGAGCCTCGCATAAAAGGTGTACGGGGGGATTCTCTTGGTCGCAATCAGCGGTGAATGGTGGGAGCATCTCGCTCCAAAGGTGATGCACCGGCGGTTGCGTGAGGTGGAGGCGTTGCTGCGGGAATGGTGCCGGTCGGACTACGGCGCGCACTGGTTAAGCGTGGCTACCCAGGAACGCGGGGTGATCCGCGTCAAGCCCGGACAGTTCATCCCGGTTGTCCACTTCGTTGCCCTAGCCGACAGGCCCGTGTTCATCGCCCCTCAGCAGGCGGTCCGGGCAGGACATCGAATGGTGGGCTCTGATGAATTTCGTTCGGGGCGCCCACTCGAAGACGGAGAACTCGCGCTGCGACCAGAAATCCGGCTTGATGTGGTTCAGGATCGGGCGCTCCTCGCAGCGGCAGCACGCGGCGATACGTCTGCGCGTGTCGCAGATGTAAAGGAGCCGAGTCTCGTTTTCTCAGCTCCAGCCCGGTTTCTTATCGCGCCGACCGCGTGGCCCAGGAAAGCCTACGTTCTCTATCAGCATATTTTCGGCGAAGGCCCATCCTACCCTGATGATGGATTTTTTTACGTCGGCGTCACGACGCGGAGCTGGCAAAAACGTTGGATGGAACATCGACGCGCAATGGAGACCGGAAGTCCGCTGCTGTTTCATCGGACGCTCCGCGAGGAGCTGAGTGCAGGGCGCGCCACTTATATTCACCACAAGGTCATGGGCATCACCGATGATCTCGAGCGGCTCTATGCGACCGAGGAATGGCTGGTCGAACGTCATTGGGCCGATACGCGACGCCTCAATATGATCCCGGGCGGAAAGTCAGGACTCAAATATCTGCGTGAGAATGGCATGCTTGCCGAACGCGTCACGCCTTTGCCCGACGAACGAGATCGTCTCGTCGAGACCTGGCTGCGCGATCATCCGCGCAAGGGACTTCCTACGCCCTGGGTCACAGAGAAATGGAAAGACGACGAGTGGGCGATTGCACAAATCTGCGGGCGCGATGACCGTCTGTCCGTCGAACAGGTCCGTGCGATCCGGGAGCTCTCGAAAGCATACTCGGCAGAGGCGATCGCGGAGCGAATTGGTGCGCGAACCAAGGAACAAGTCCAGCGTGTAATCGATGGCGAAACCTACACTCGCGTCGTCTGAATAATGGCGGGGACTCACCTTCGGCGTGATACATCTTCGACGGGATGCGGTTTGCGACGGATGGCCCGCTCTAGCGAGGTGTGATATGCTGCGCTGACGGTACTTTTTGAGGTGAGCGCGGAAGCGTATCGGGCACGGCAGATTGCAAGCAATCGTCCGGCTGATCCCGATAGTTGGTGAAACCTCAAAAAAATTTCCGTGCCGATTTTCCCTTTAAAATTAAAAGCGTAACTTTTTGACGGCTTGAGTGTCGGAATTTGTGACGCGTCAGGAAAAAATTTGTCAGTGATTTCAACGTGTTATATGCTGTTTAAACAATCGAGTGGAGTGACGGGGACAATACTTTCCCTTGTGCACTTCGGCTGAAGCCGCACCATTCTGCTACTGAGCACTTGCGCCCTTACCGTCGCGCCCTTCGGTTACACGATGCCGCCTTGCTACGCTCCTCTGGGTGTTCAAATGCTTCGTTGAACCAGAACCGCGCCGAGTGAAAGCATTATCTGCACTGGAGGGGGCGGTAGCGTAACCCAGCGTAGAAATCGGCGGGGTTGTTTTCTGCGCGACCTTCAGCCGCTCTCGTCGCCAGATCCGCTCGACCCGCTGACGTTCACGATCCAGCCGCTGTCGTGCAGGAAGGCTGTGATCCGCCGGTAGCCCTTAACTACAAGTCCGCCGATCACCCACACGCTTGCGATTAAATCGTGAACAATTCTGAAGTGTGCACGACGTTCCCAGGGAAACCAGGAACCGGAGGTCCGGGTCCGCCGTTTCAGGGCCGGTCGCGCGGAGGATCCCGCCACACTTGTCACTCCCGCCGTTCGATCCCGGGCCGTAATTCTAGGGAACGATAAAGGATACTGACCAAAGGAGAGAAACGATGACCGACCACAAGACCGGAACGCGCGAAGAATGGCTGGCCGCACGGCTGGATCTGCTCAAGGCAGAGAAGGAATACTCGCGCCGGGGCGACGAACTGGCGCGGCGACGCCAGGCGCTGCCATGGGTGTGCATAGACAAGGACTATCGCTTCGAAACCGATGAAGGCGGCGCCTCGCTCAAAGACCTCTTCCAAGGGCGCTCGCAGCTCCTCGTCTACCACTTCATGTTCGGACCCGACTGGAAGGCTGGCTGCCCTTCGTGCTCGATGATTGCAGATGCCTTCAATGGCTCCGCAATTCACCTTGCCAACCATGACGTGATGCTCTGGGCGGTTTCACGCGCGCCTCTTTCGAAGTTGCAGGCGTATAAACAACGGATGGGCTGGACTTCCCTGGGAATGATTCAGGCCCTGCCTGGAGTATCCGGCGGCACGCCAAAATACGACTTAACACGCTGATATCAAAAATAAATCTATCCACTAGCGTTCGAGGACAATCGGCTGGAAGAGATCGCCGATGACGTACTCCGTGACGGTGTGCTTCGGGTGATTGATGTCTTCACTCGATTTGGGCGAGTTTGGGTTTGGCGGTGTCGATCCGGAGGTGACTGGTCGGCCCTCGTGATCCTTGAGCGCAATTGCATTGCAGCTTTCGAAAACACGTGCGAATCTCTCGTCGTCTTTGCGGGCTTTCGACAACGACGAAGCGCCAAGGTTAGCTCAGCCCAACCGACGCGGCGAGGCATGCGAGACCGAGCAGGCGGTCTAACGTCCCTTCCAAAGGCGGCTTGCGCGTGAACTGGCGAACGTCGCGACGCCAACGAAACAAGTTGAGCAGTTGTGTCCGGAACTCCCGCCCAAATTCGGGAGCATTGCTCACGGGGTACTCATTCGTCATTGCTCAGGCTGTGGGAAAAGCAGATAGAACTGTTTTAATCGCTGCCACGCGACTTCGGTTGGAGGAAGCCCCCATCGCACCCATGTCGGGTCTTCCACGAAGGAGCGGACCAGAATTCCCGTGCGCCCCAGATGGTTGAACAATTCTTGTGCCCTGGAAGATCGGGTGAGTCGATAAAGAGACGTGCCGCCGAGAATCTCAAGTCCTGAATTTGCGAGCAGAAGGTCAAGCCGCTGAGCGGCCTTCTCAAGACGCGCGAGCATTTGGCTTTTCCACGATGCGTCGGCGAGTGCGGTCTCGCCGATGAAAATCGCAGGGCCGGAGACCGCCCATGGACCAAGCATTTGATCAAGCCGGTTTGCGAGATTGGGCGCGGCAATTGCGAAGCCGAGCCGGAGGCCGGCAAGCCCGAAGAACTTTCCGAAGGATCGGAGAACGACGACATTGCCGCAATCGACGTCGCCCACGAGACTGACGCTGGAAGGCGCGACGTCCGCAAAAGCTTCGTCGACGACGAGAATGCCGTCGTGCCGGCGCAAGTCGCGCGCGATGTCCAATATCTCTGCGTTCGGAACGATACGGCCATCGGGATTATTCGGATTGACAATGATCGCGAGGTCGGCCGACCTGAGCTGATCGACGTCGCGGACCTCGTTCGCGTGGTGTCCGGCCAGCGCAGCGGCGCGCACGTGTTCGGCGTATGTGGGGCCCAGTATGGCGGCACGTCCCGGCGCGACAAGCGTCGCGACTTGGGGAAGCAGTATCTGCGTGCCTGGCGCGGGCACGACGCAATCTTCCGACGGCGCCCCGTACGATCGTGCGGCGATTGCGGCAAGTCGTCTGACCGCTGCTTGATCCGGCAGTCGAGAGAAGCAATCGGGCGGGATTTGCGGCAGCGGATACGAATAAGGATTGATTCCAGTCGACAGATCGATGAAGGGTTCGGGAGCGTCCGGAAACATCACGCGCGCCGCGGCCAGATTGCCGCCGTGTGTGAGCGGTGCCTGCGGCTGTTGAACGGTGTGAGTGGCGATGAGCATCGCGATTACTCTAATGGCCCTGCTGATCGAGGCAAGCTTCGGCTATCCGGACCGCTTAGTGCGGATCATAAGCCATCCCGTGATCTGGCTCGGCCGCCTGATCGGCTGGCTCGATTGCAAGCTGAACAGCGAAAGTCGTAGCCATCCCGCCCGCAGGACGGCCGGTTTCATCGCCGCTTTATGCATCGTTGCCGTCCCCGCCGTCTTGGCGTTTGGCGTTGAGCGCGGTCTGCTAGCGTTCCCGTTTGGGTTCGTGGTCGTGGCCGCGGTCGCAAGCACGCTGCTAGCTCAACGGAGTCTTTATGATCACGTCGCTCGCGTTGCCTCAGCGCTGGAACAAGACGGCATCGACGGTGGCCGGGAAGCCGTATCGCACATTGTCGGGCGCGACACCCATGCGCTTGACCAAGCGGGCGTTTCGCGGGCGGCGGTCGAGAGCTTGGCGGAAAACTTCTCCGACGGAATTGTTGCGCCGTGTTTCTGGCTGGCGGTTGGCGGGCTGGCCGGCGGCGTGGCCTACAAAGCGGTGAACACCGCCGACAGCATGATCGGTCATCGCACCGCGCGCCACAAAGATTTCGGCTTTGCCTGCGCGCGGCTCGACGATCTTCTCAATCTGCCGGCGTCGCGTCTGTCCGCTCTTTTGATTATTGCGGCGGCGGCGATCAGCAAGGACGCTTCAGCATTGCAGGCCTGGAGGGCCGTGCGCGGCGATGCGCATCGTCATCGATCGCCGAACGCCGGCTACCCGGAAGCGGCCATGGCAGGCGCATTGGGTTTGGCGCTGGCAGGTCCGAGAATCTATGGCGGGGTTTTGGTCGACGACGCGACCATGGGCAACGGCCGCAGCGAGACCGGGCCGACAGATATTCGTGCCGCGCTGGCGCTTTATCGGCGCGCCGATTTGATCTTCATCGTGCTGGTGGCCGTTCTCGCCGCGGTCGTCATCGCGCCAATGTAAGCAGCCGGTCGAGATCGATGAACGTGGTGAGATGCCAAGCCAGCCGGTCCAGCGTGCGTTCGACCAGCTCATCGTAAGCGATTGTCGTCGCGCCGCCGCCTAAGCGAGCAAGCCATGCCGCGCGCTGCCTGTCGTCGGCGAAAATTCCGTGGATATAGGTGCCGACCACCTGGCCGTTGGCCGAAATGGCGCCCTCCGGCGTTCCATCCGCGAGATGCGCGAACGGCCGCGCACGGTCGGGCCCTTCCGTCACGCCCATGTGCATTTCGTAACCGGAGAAGGGGACACCGTCGCGTGTCGTTCCGCTGCTGTGCGTCAGTGTTTTTTCCGGCGACAGAACCGTGTCGACGTCGAGCAAGCCAAGCCCCGGCACCGTCCCGGCGGGCCCCTCGATGCCGCTCGGATCGGTGACGCTTTTGCCCAGCATCTGATAACCGCCGCACAAGCCAAGCACCATTCCGCCCCGGCGCATATGCGCGGCGATGTCGATGTCGAAGCCGCTCTCGCGTAGCGCCGTTAATCCGGCGATGGTTGTTTTCGATCCCGGAATGATCACCAGGCCCGCATCGCCGGGCAGTGCCTGGCCTGGGTGAACGCGGATCAGGTTGACGTTGGACTCGGCCTCAAGCGGATCGAAGTCGTCGAAATTGGCAATCTGCGGCAGGATCGGAACGGCGATGACGAGCTTTGCGTTGTCGCGCCACGTGTCTGGACGTTCCAGCGCCAGCGAATCTTCGGCCGGAAGATGACGGGAATCGGAAAAATAGGGAACCAAGCCAAGCGACGGCCAGCCGGTAGCGACGGCGATTGCGTCGCTACCTGCGGCGAACAGGCTTGGGTCGCCGCTGAATTTGTTGACGATGAAGCCAATGACTAGGGCTGCGTCTTCGGGGTCGAGCACGGTCTTGGTGCCGATCAGGCTTGCAATCGCACCGCCGCGATCAATGTCGCCGATGATGACAACGGGCACGCCAGCCGCGCGCGCGAAGCCCATATTGGCGATGTCATATTTCCGCAAATTGATTTCGGACGCGCTGCCGGCGCCTTCGACCAGGATCAGATCGGCCTCCTGCTTCAAGCGTTCGAAGCTGTCGAGCACATAGGGCATTACTTTGGGTTTCATGCGCATGTATTCGATGCCCTTCGCCGTGCCATAGACTTTTCCCTGCACGACGATTTGCGCGCCGACTTGGCTTTGTGGCTTGAGCAGCACCGGGTTCATGTGAATGCTGGGCGGCACGCCGGCGGCGCGCGCCTGCAGCGCCTGCGCGCGGCCGATCTCGCCGCCGTCGGCTGCGACCGCGGCGTTGTTGGACATGTTTTGCGCCTTGAATGGCCGAACCCGCAGTCCTCGTTTGGCGTAGGCGCGCGCGAGGCCGGCGACGATGAGCGATTTTCCCACGTCGGAGCCGGTGCCCTGAAACATAATCGCGCGCGCGGTCACGATTAGAACTCGATGCCGGCTTGTGCCTTCACGCCGGCCTTGAAGTGATGTTTGACCAAGGTCATGTCGGTGACCAGATCGGCCGCGGCGATCAGGTCGGGCTTTGCGTTGCGGCCGGTGATGACCACGTGCAGGTCGGGTCGCCTCACGGCGAGCGTTGAGATGACGGCCTGCAGATCGAGATAGTCGTAACGTAGCGCGATGTTCAGCTCGTCGAGGATGAGGAGCGCGAGCGTCGGGTCGGCCATCAGTTCGCAGGCTTTGTTCCAAGCGCGTTCGGCGGCGGCGACGTCGCGCTTGAGATCTTGCGTGTCCCAGGTGAAGCCTTCGCCCATGGTGTGCCAGACCACCTGATCGCCGAAGGTCTCCAACGCGTCGCGCTCCGCCGAATGCCAGGCGCCCTTGATGAACTGAACGACGCCGATACGCCGCCCGCGCCCGAGCATGCGGAGGGCAATTCCGAAAGCCGCGGTCGACTTGCCCTTGCCGGTGCCGGTGTGGACGATCAGCAGGCCTTTCTCGACCGTCTTTTCCGCGACCTCGGCATCCTGCACCGCCTTGCGCTTGGCCATTTTGGCGCGATGGCGCTCGGCTTCGGTCTCGTCGATGGTCTTGCTCATGGCGTTCCCTTTACGAACATCGGCAGTCCTGCGACGACGAGGACGACGCGGTTGGCGCGCGCCGCGATCCGCTGATTGAGCCGCCCTTGCAGGTCGCGAAATCGCCGAGCCTGTGCGTTGTCGGGCACGATGCCAAATCCAACCTCGTTGCTGACCAGAACGAGCGGCGCCTTGCGCGTCGTCATTGCGGTTTCGAGGCGCTCAATTTCCACGTCGATGTCGCGTTCCTTGAACATCAGATTTGAGAGCCACAGCGTCAGGCAATCGACGAGCATTGCGCTCGATGCCGATGCGGTGGAAATCGCGCTGGCGAGGTCGAGAGGCGCTTCGATCGTTTGCCAATCGCGGCCGCGGCGGCCGCGGTGCTCGGCGATCCGCGCCGCCATCTCGTCGTCCAACGGTTCCGCGGTCGCGACATATATCCAGGGCGGTTGCGACGCCGTGACAGCCGATTCCGCATAGCGGCTTTTGCCCGACCGAGCGCCGCCGAGGACAAGGGTCAATTGCGGGCCATCGCTTGCCAAGAAACCGACCGCTGTTCAAATCTCGCCAGATTTAGGCGCAGCCAGTTGAAACATATTGCCGACCCAAAAGGCTAGGGGCCGCACCGGTGCGCCAACTGGTGTGTCCGTTGACAAAGCCGCCATCTGGCCATTTATAGGTCTGGAACTGACGGTCTCTTCGAATAGAAGAGCGAAAAGGGAATGCGGTGCGGGACGAAGGTCCCAATTCCGTAGCTGCCCCCGCAACTGTAAGCGGCGAGCTCGTGCCACAATGCCACTGGGACATTCCTGGGAAGGCGGTGACGGGCGGTGACCCGCAAGCCAGGAGACCTGCCGTTAGTTCCGTCATGTGCCGGGCGGGGTGCCCTGGCACAAACAACGCTGTGACGGCCTCATCGGGCGGCGTATGCCGTTCAAGCACCCGAGATTAATGCGGACCGCTCCAAGGAGGAGCAGCGCGGGTGACAATGGCCGATAATTCCAACAACGCGGACATTGAGGCGCGTAACGGCGCGACAGCCATCATCTATGTCTGCACGACGTGCCGGCAGCCCGACGATCCGGACGATGCGCCACGCCCCGGCGCGGCGCTTGCCGCGGCAACGGCGCGCGCGGCTGAAAACACCGATATCGCCGTTCAACCGTTGCGCTGTCTGGCCAATTGCAAGCGCGGCTGCAGCGCGGTGATGCGGCGGACCGATGCATCGGCCCCGGCATGGACGTATGTATTCGGTCATCTCGATCCGGCAGCGGACGCACAGGCGCTGGTGCAGGGTGCGCAACTTCTCGCTCAATCGGTCGACGGCCTGATGCCGTGGCGCGGCCGGCCGGACGCCCTGAAGCGGGGATTGATCGCGCGGGTGCCGCCGTTCGATTTTCAGGAGTCGAGCGAATGACTGATGAGTTGGCGCGCGTCCCGTGTACGATTGTTACCGGCTTTCTAGGGGCCGGTAAGACGACGCTGATCCGTCATGTGCTGGCTAACGCGAACGGTCGCAGGCTTGCCATCATCGTCAATGAATTTGGCGATGTTGGCATCGACGGTGAAATTCTCAAAGGTTGCGGCGACGATGCCTGCCCCGAGGAGAATATCGTCGAACTCGCGAACGGGTGCCTGTGTTGCACTGTGGCCGATGAGTTCGTCCCGGCGCTCGATGTTATTCTCGCGCTCCGTCCCCGGGTCGAGCACATCGTCATAGAAACCTCCGGGCTCGCGCTACCGAAGCCGCTGGTGCAGGCGTTCCACTGGCCGTCGATCAAGAACCGCGTGACCGTGGATGGCGTGGTCGCGGTCGTCGACGGCGCGGCGCTGGCCGACGGCCAGGTAGCGGGCGACATGGCGGCGCTCGCCACGCAGCGTGCGGCGGACAATGCGCTCGATCATGACGATCCGATCGAGGAAGTATTCCAAGACCAGATCGCCTGCGCCGATCTTGTCGTGATGAACAAATGCGATCTTCTTGATCAATCGGGGATCGACAAAGCGTCGGCGTCAATCGCCAAGGTCTTGCCGCGCGCGGTCAAGGTCGTGCAGGTGTCGAGCGGCAAGGTCGATGCGCCGACACTGCTCGGACTCAATGTCGGCACCGAGGCCGATATCGAAAACCGCCGGACGCTGCACGACAACGAACTCGATCACGACCACGACGACTTCGACAGCTTCGTCGTGCCGTTGCCTGAGATCGACGATCCGGCGGCGCTGACGGATCTCGTCGCGGCGACCGCCGAGGCGACCGGCGTGCTGCGGATCAAGGGTTTCGCGGCGGTGCGCGGCAAGTCGATGCGGCTCTTGGTGCAGGCGGTCGGCCCGCGCGTCACGTCGCACTACGATCGCCCCTGGACCGCGTCGGAAGAGCGCGAGACGCGCCTGGTGGTGATCGGGCTTAACGGACTAGATCGCGCCGTCATCACGCGCATGCTTAGTGGATGATCGATGCATCTGTTGACGACCAGCTCAGCGAGCCTTGACGACATCGTCGAGCCGGTCGATCTCGGTCAGCCGCCCGGCGATATCGCCATTCTTTCGTTTGCCGACAGCGACCTGGGCGGATTTGCCGCGGCCTGGGCCGCCGAGCGCGACGCGCTGCCGAGCATCCGTCTGGTGCAACTGCGCGATCTCAAGCATCCGATGTCGGTCGATCTCTGGATCGATCGCGTAGCTCGCCATGCCAAGGTGATCGTCGTCCGTCTGCTCGGCGGTCTCGACTGGTGGCGATATGGAATCGATCGGCTGTCCGCGCTCGCGCAGGAACGCGGCATCGCACTGGCCGTGCTGCCGGGTGAGGATCGCGACGATCCGCGACTCGCCGAGATATCGACGCTGCCGTCCGACGAACTCGCGATCCTTCTGCGTTACTTCCGTGAGGGCGGCCGCGACAATCTTCGCGCCTTGTTACGCCGGCTGGCACGCCACGCAGGCGGAACACTGGCGTTTGCCGAACCCCGGACGGTGCCGCGGATCGGCGGATATACGCCGGCCGAACAGGCGATCGACCTCGATCGTCTGCAGAACTCGTTTGCGACGGAGCGCCCGGTGATCGCAATCGTCTTCTATCGATCGATGCTGCTGGCCGCCGACGTCGCGCCGATCGATGCGCTTTATCATGCCCTGATCGCGCGTGGTTTATCGCCGGCGCCGCTGTTCGTCACCAGCCTGAAGGATGCCGAAGCGGCTGCGTTCCTGCGCACGGCCCTGGCGCGATTGGCGCCTGCCGTGATCGTCACCACGACCGCCTTCTCCGCGGCAGGCGAGCCCGGCGAGCCGACTCCGCTCGATCATGCTGGCGTTCCGGTTCTGCAGGCCGTGATCGCGACCACCAAACGCGCGGCTTGGCGTGACAGTCCGCGCGGCCTTGGCGCGGCTGATCTCGCCATGCATGTCGTGCTGCCGGAACTCGACGGCCGCATGCTTACGGGTGTGGTGTCGTTTAAGAACCCGTCTCAGTTATTCGACGGTCTGGCGTTCACCGGCATTGCCAACAAGCCTGAGCCGGACCGGATCGATGCTGTGGCGAACCGGATTGCGAGCCTGGTGCGATTGCAGATGAAGCCGCGCCGCGAGCGGAGTATTGCGATCCTGATGCCCGATTATCCCGGGGTGCCAGGCCGGACCGGCTATGCCGTCGGCCTCGATGTGCCGGCCAGCGTCGATGCGCTTCTGGCCGATCTTGCCGATGCGGGCTACGCCGTTTCTGGTGCAACGCAGAACTCGAAGGCGCTGCTCGACGCGATCGGCAAACCCAGCGACGACAGTCGCATGTCGATCGCGGCGTATCGCGAACAGCTTGCCAAGCTTCCGTCGCGCGTCGGCGAAAAAATTCGTGCTGCATGGGGCGAGCCGGAGACCGATGCCGATGTGCGCGACGGTGCGTTTCATTTCCGCGCGCGGCGCTTCGGGCATGTCATCGTTGCCTTGCCGCCTGACCGTGGGCGTCCGGGCCGCCGGCGGTCGGATTATCACGATCCATCGTTGCCGCCGCGCCACGCGCTGCTGGCCTTCGGGCTATGGCTGCAGCATGTCGCAGCCGTCGACGCCATCGTCCATATGGGCGCACATGGCACGCTCGAATGGCTTCCCGGCAAGGCGGTGGCATTGACGCAAGGATGTTTTCCGGAAGCTGTCGTCGGGTTGCTTCCGGTCATCTATCCTTTCATCGTCAGCAATCCCGGCGAGGCGGCGCAGGCCAAGCGACGGATAGCGGCGATAACGATCGGTCATCTCCCGCCACCACTCGTGGGAGCTGACTTGTCCGGCGACGCGCGCGAGCTGGAACGGCTGGTCGATGAATATGCCCAAGCCGATGGCCTCGACCGCCGGCGGCGCGAGCGGCTGGCCGGCCTGATCGTCGAGACTGCGCAGCGCAGCGGCCTTGCCCGCGAAGCTGGCGTCGAAGCGCGCGCCAATCCGGAAGAAGCGCTACGCCGCATCGATGCTTGGCTGTGCGATCTCAAGGATCTCGCGGTCAAGGATGGCCAGCACATCTACGGACGCGCGCCTTTGGGTGTTGGGGCGGACCCTGCCTGGACCGCGAGTGCGGAGAACGAACGGCGCAGCCTGATCGATGCGCTCGACGGACGACGGATCGCACCCGGGCCTTCCGGCTCGCCGCATCGCGAGCGGCGCGACGTGATGCCGACCGGGCGCAACATGTATACCGCCGACCCGCGCACGCTGCCGACGCCGACCGCCATGGACCTCGGCCGCCTGGCGGCGGACGAGGTCATCCGCGGCTACATGCAGACCCATGGCGAGATGCCGCGTGCTTTGGTGATCGACCTGTGGGGCAGCGCGACGTTGCGAACGGGCGGTGAGGAGATTGCGCAAGGTCTCGCTTTGATGGGTTGCCGACCGACCTGGGATCACGGCACCGGGCGGGTGCTTGGGATCGAGGTGCTGCCGTGTGCGGCGACCGGCCGGCCGCGCATCGACGTGACCTGGCGCATCTCTGGGCTGTTCCGCGATTTGTTCCCGGCGCAAATCGCGCTGCTCGATGCCGCGGTGATGGCGGTGGCTGCGCGTGATGAAGTCGACGATGAGAATCCGCTGGCGGCGGTGCGCCGGGCGTCGAACGGCGACGCCAGAATTGCGCTTGCGCGCATTTTCGGAACCGCGCCGGGCGCATACGGCGCAGCCGTTAAATTGCTGAACGGGCCAGAGACCGATCGCCGGAGCATCGGCGCGGCCTATCTCGCCGCCACATCGCACATCTACGGCGGGGCGGACGGCGAGGGCGATCACGCGCCCGAGGCATTTTCCGCGCGTGTCGCGGCGGCCGACCTTCTGGTGCATGTCAGCGACGACCCATCGCGCGATCTGCTCGAAGGCGCCGAAGACGCATCGTTCGTCGGGGGCTTTGCTGCCGCCGCAGCAACGCTCGGCCGAAGCGCCGATCTCGTCATGCTGGATATGACCGATCCGCGCCGCCCGCGCGCACGGCCGCTCGCCGCGGCATTGGCGCGGATCGTGCGTTCGCGTGCGATCAATCCGCGTTTCATCGAAGGACAGATGCGGCACGGCCCGCGGGGTGCCGCCGAGCTTGCCGAGACCGTGGACCGGCTGGTCGATTTCGCCACAACGACGGGGGCGGTGCCGAGCGTACTCATCGATCTCGTGCACGATGCCTATCTCGTCGACACGCGCGTGCGCGCGTTCTTGCTGGCCGAAAATCCGGCGGCGGCGCGCGCCATTGCCGAGCGGCTCGATGCCGCGCGCCGGCTCGGCTGGTGGCATCCGCGCCGCAACGATGTCGACGCGAGCCTCAGCGCGCTACGAGCGGAGGCCGTGTCATGAACGCGCTCTATCGCCGCGGCGCTTGTCCGGGACTGTCAGCGCCGATGCCGACCGGCGACGGTCTGCTGGCGCGATTGATCCCGGCCGGAACGACGATTGCGCTGGAGGCATTCGCCGGCCTGTGCTGGGCTGCAAGGGCGCACGGCAACGGGATCATCGAGATCACCTCGCGCGGCAGCATTCAAATCCGCGGCTTGAGCGCCGCGTCGGCACCGATGTTGGCCGTCGACGTGGCCGCGCTGCGCATCGACGGCAGTGAAGGTATTCCGGTTCTGGTCAATCCGCTTGCCGGTCTCGATTCTGACGAGAGGTTCGACGCTGGCGCGCTGGCCGCCGCGTTGCGCACGGGCTTTGCAGCGGCATCAATCGCGTCAGGCCTATCGGGCAAGGTTTCAGTGGTCGTCGATGGCGGCGGTGCGTTGCATCTCGACGATGTTGCCGCCGATGTCAGACTGCGCGCCGTCGATGATGCGAATGACGCATCGTTTCACGTTTCGCTCGGCGGGGATACCTCGACGTCTGTTTCGCTCGGCGTCATTGCGCCGGAAGGCGCTGTGGCATGCGTTCTCCGGCTACTGGGGGTGCTTGCGGCAAGGACCCCAAGCGTCCGCATGCGGGACGCTATCCAGGGCGAAGGATTGAACGCCTTCAGGGCTGCCGTGGCCGATCTTGTGACCGGCAGACCGGCTCCTGTCGCTCGTCCGACCGCCGAGCCGATCGGCTTGCATCCGTTACGCATGGGCGAGGCGGCCATCGGCCTCGGCTTGCCGTTCGGGCATTCGGAGTCCGAAACGCTGCTCCGGTTGATCGAAGCTGGGCGCCGAGCCGGCGCGAATGGCCTTCGAACCGCGCCGGGCCGGGCTTTGTTGCTGCTTGGGTTTCAAGCGGCCGCCGCTCACGCTTTTGTCGCCGATGCAGAGGCACTCGGGTTCATTGTCGACGCCGCCGATCTGCGTCGCAAGGTGGTGGCATGCGCCGGCGCGCCGATTTGCGCCTCGGGTCAAATTCCAGCTCGCGCCATGGCGCCTGCCGTTGTGCGCGCCACCGGCGCGGCGTCCCCCAAGGACGTCATTCACGTTTCCGGTTGTTACAAAGGCTGTGCGCATCCGGCACCCGTGCCGGTGGCCATTTTCGGCCGCGACGGAAAATGCGAGGTGGTGTTGGATGGTGTGTTGTCGCGCTCGGTCACGGTTGAGGATCTACCAAGTCAGTTGAAGATGCTTTTGACGCCGCGCGTCGAGTCCGATGCGGAGCGCGATCATGACTGAGCGCCACAACTATCTGCGCGACAGCACGGCGATCTACAAAGAATCGTTCGCCATCATCCGCGCCGAGACCGATCTATCGCGCTTCTCGGAGGACGAGGCCGATATTGTGGTGCGCATGGTCCACGCCTGCGGCAACATCGACGCGGCGCAATACATTGAGTTCGGCGGCGACTTTGCCGCGGCCGCGCGCGCGACCATTGCCGGCGGCGCGCCGATCCTGTGCGATTCCGAGATGGTCGCACACGGCATTACACGTGCACGTTTGCCGTCGGTCAACGAGGTGCTGTGCACGCTGCGCGATCCGCGCGTCCCGGCGCTTGCCGAAACGCTGTCGACGACTCGGTCCGCCGCCGCGGTCGACCTGTGGGCCGATCGGTTGGCGGGCGCGGTGGTCGCGATTGGCAATGCGCCGACCGCATTGTTTCATCTGCTCGCATGGTTGGAGCGCGGCGGACCGAGGCCGGCGGCGATCTTGGGCATTCCGGTCGGCTTTGTTGGCGCGGTCGAATCGAAAGCGGCGCTTGCCGCAGATTCTTGCGGCGTGCCTTATCTGATTGTCCGCGGCCGCATGGGCGGCAGCGCCATGACGGCGGCGGCGATCAATGCTTTGGCGAGGGCTGGATTGTGAGCGGGCGTTTGATCGGCGTCGGTGTTGGGCCCGGCGATCCGGAGTTGCTCACGTTGAAGGCGGCGCGGACGCTTGCCGATGCCGACGTCGTCGCGCACTTCGCCAAGGCCGGCAATGCCAGCCATGCACGCAGAATCGTCGAGCATCACATGCGCGCCGGCGTCGTCGAATTGCCATTACTCTATCCGGTGACCACCGAACTGCCGGCCGACGGGGCCGGCTATCGAGAATCCATCGGCAGGTTCTACGACCAGTCCGCTGCGGCCGTTGCGCAGCATCTCAATGCCGGCCGTACCGTCGCCATTCTCAGCGAAGGCGATCCTCTGTTTTACGGTTCGTACATGCATCTGCATGTGCGACTGTCGCCGCACTACGCGACCGAAATCATCCCTGGCGTGACCGGGATGTCGGGCTGTTGGTCGTCGGCAAACGCGCCGATGGCGCAAGGCGACGATGTCTTCATGGTGCTGCCGGCGACGTTGCCCGAGCCGGAATTGGAGCGCCGCTTCGCCGATGCCGATGCGGCCGTAGTGATGAAGCTCGGCCGTCATCTCGGCAAGGTGCGCCGCGCTCTCGGCCGCACCGGGCGTCTGGCGCGCGCCGTCTATGTCGAGCGCGGCACCACCGCGAACGCGGTCACGATGCCGCTCGAGCAGAAGCCGGATGACGCAGCACCTTATTTCTCGGTCATCCTGGTGCCCGGCTGGGAGAAACGGTCATGAGCGGCTCGATCTCAGTGGTTGGCCTCGGGCCGGGAAATCCCGATACGATGACACCCGAAGCGGCGACGGCGCTCGCATCGGCCGACGTTCTCTATGGCTATGGTCCTTATCTCGACCGTGTGCCAGCGCGCTCCGGACAAGCGCGACACGCATCGGACAATCGCGAGGAGGGAAGCCGGGCCACGGCCGCGCTTCGCCGTGCTGCGGAAGGCGCGAAAGTCGCAATGGTGTCGGGCGGCGATCCCGGCGTGTTCGCGATGGCGGCTGCCGTGTGCGAGCAGATCGAGAGCGGCGATGAGAGCTGGCGCAAGCTCGACGTTTCGATTGTCCCCGGCGTGACGGCGATGCTCGCGGTCGCGGCGCGGGTGGGCGCCCCACTCGGGCACGACTTTTGCGCCATCTCGCTGTCGGACAATTTGAAGCCTTGGGATGTTATCGAGCGGCGCCTCGACGCGGCGGCGAGCGCAGGCTTTGTGACGGCGATCTACAATCCGATCTCGCGCGCGCGACCCTGGCAACTCGGAAACGCGTTCGAGTGTCTGCGCCGGCATCTGGCGCCATCGACGCCGATTGTGTTCGGACGCGCGGTCGGGCGGCCCGACGAGAGCGTCATCGTGACCACGCTCGAAGCCGCCGATCCATCCGTCGCCGACATGGCGACGCTCATCATCGTCGGCTCCGCCATGACGCGCGTTATCGAGCGGCCCGGTCTGGCGCCGCTGGTCTATACGCCGCGATCCATTCAAGGTGCCGGCGCATGATCGAGCCAACGTACCGCATCCTCGACCGACTCGACGGACGGCACCGCGGGCAAGGTGGGCCGGCGCAGCATGACGACCGCAATTCCAAGCGCGCGCGCCGCGGTGATTTTGCCATACGTGGCGTCGCTGCCGCTGTTCTTGGACACGACGAATTCGGTGCGATGCGTCGTCAGCAGCACGCGTTCGCCGGTCTCGGAGAACGGCCCGCGCGCCACAATATAAGTCGCATTCGGCACCGCGAGCGGTGGCTCGACCGGGTCGACGCTGCGCACGACATAGTTATGTTGGGGAGCGGCGGCGAAGGCCGCGACCTCGTTGCGGCCGATGGCGAGAAATACGCGGTGCGGCGTGTCGCCGAGCGCGCGCACCGCGCCGGCAACGTCGTCGACGTCGATCCAGCGGTCGCCGGCGACAGGAATCCAAGGTGGCCGCCGCAACGCCAGGATCGGCGTTCCGGTTCGCGCGGCGGATTCGGCCGCATGCTTCGATATGACGGCGGCGTAAGGGTGAGTGGCGTCGATCAGCGTATCGATGTGCTGTGCGCTAAGGTAATCGGCGAGGCCGCCGACGCCGCCAAATCCGCCGCTCCGCACCGGCATCGGTTGCACGGCGGGTTGCGCCGTGCGGCCGGCAAGCGACAGCGTCACGCCGAGATCGGTGCGGTGCGCCAGCCGTCCGGCCAATTGCCGCGCCTCGACCGTGCCGCCGAGTATGAGAATATGCCGCATGCCGCTCGCTAGTCCGCTCATGCCGCACACTGCCGCAACGCGGCGCTGGCTGTCCATCGTCGGCATCGGCGAGGACGGCGCCGATGGTCTGAGCCCGGTCGCGCGCGGTCTGATTGCGGACGCCGAGATTGTGTTCGGCGGCAAGCGACATTTGGAACTTGCGGGCGCGCTGATCCGCGGCGCGGTGCGGCCGTGGCCGAGCCCGTTTGACGAGGCGGTGCCGCAAGTTATCGCGCACCGCGGCCGTTCCGTGTGTGTGCTGGCCTCGGGCGATCCATTTTTCTACGGCGTCGGAACGACGCTCGCGCGGCATGTCGATCCGGCCGAGATGCTGGTTGTGCCGGCGCCATCGTCATTTAGTCTTGCGGCCGCCCGGCTCGGCTGGTCGCTGCCGGAATCCACGCTGGTCTCGTTGCACGGCCGTTCGCTCGATCTGATCCGCCCGCATCTGCAGCCGGGCGCCCGCGTCTTGGCGCTGGCGCCGGACGGCGCGGGGCCGCGCGCCTTGGCGGCCTTGCTCACGGAAGCGGGCTTTGGTGCATCGCGGTTGATCGTGCTGGAAGCGCTCGGCGGCCCGCGCGAAAAGGTGCGCGCGACGCACGCCGCCGGCTTCGACCTTGCCGATATACCCGCGCTCAACATCGTGGCGCTGGAAGTCGATGCGGCTCCGGGCGCACGCGTGCTGACGCGCGCCGCCGGTTTGCGGGATGCTTTGTTCGAGCACGATGGCCAGATCACCAAACGCGAGATTCGCGCGGTGACTTTATCGTCGCTGGCGCCAAGGCGTGGCGAACTGCTGTGGGACATCGGTGCCGGCGCAGGCTCGGTGGCGATCGAGTGGCTGCTCGCCGATCCATCGATGCGTGCGATCGCGATCGAGCAGAGCGCCGAACGGGTGGCGCGCATTCGGCGCAACGCTGCCGCATTCGGCGTGCCCGGCCTTGAGATTGTCGAAGGTGTCGCGCCGGCCGCGCTCGATGGCTTGCCGCCGCCGGAGGCGATATTCATCGGCGGCGGTGCCGCCCATCCGAGATTGCTGGGCG
The DNA here is from genome assembly GCA_009377755.1 of Hyphomicrobiales bacterium. Lineage (GTDB taxonomy): Bacteria > Pseudomonadota > Alphaproteobacteria > Rhizobiales > Xanthobacteraceae > WHTM01. The sequence goes on from WHTM01000055.1 coordinate 26,456, forward strand.
CGGCGGTGGCCGCGCTCAAGCGCGGCGGACGCCTCGTGGTCAACGCGGTGACGTTGGAATCGGAAACGATACTTGCGGCGCGCCATCTAGCCGATGGCGGCGAACTGATCCGCATCGCGCTCACGCGTGCCGATGGTATCGGCGGTAAGCCGGGCTGGCGTCCGGCCATCCCGGTGACGCAATGGGTCTGGACCAAGCCATGATCGTCGCAGGCATCGGTTGTCGCAAGGGCGCATCCGCGCAGGATGTTGAAGCGGCGTTATCCGCTGCGTTGAACGGCGCAGGTGCGCCGACACGCGCAGTGGATGCGATCGCGACGTCGGCGGCCAAAGCGAATGAAGCCGGCATTGCCGAGGTGGCGCGGTCGCGCGGCCTAAAATTCATCGCAGTCGCGCAAGCCGAGCTTGAGGCCGCCGCCGCACGTGGCGTGACGACATCCGCGCGTGTCCTTGCTTTGACCGGCGTGCCCTCGGTTGCCGAGGCGGCGGCGCTTGCTGCCGCAGGCCCGACCGCGCGATTGCTGGTGCCGCGCGTCGCGGTCGGAACGGCGACCTGCGCGCTTGCGTTCAGCGGAGAGACGCCATGACGGTGCATTTCATTGGCGCAGGGCCGGGGGCCGCCGACTTGATTACGGTGCGCGGGCGCGATGTGATCGCGCGCTGTCCGGTTTGTCTCTATGCCGGTTCGATCGTGCCGAAGGAGTTGCTTGGCTATTGCCCCGCCGGCGCACGCATTGTTGACACCGCGCCGATGTCGCTCGACGAGATCGAAGTGGAATTTGCGTCCGCCCACGCGCAAGGTCTCGACATCGCGCGGCTGCATTCCGGCGATCTGTCGATCTACAGCGCCTTGGCCGAGCAGCTCCGGCGTCTCGATCGGTTGGCCATTCCCTATACGATAACGCCGGGCGTGCCGGCGTTTGCGGCGGCGTCGGCCGCGCTCGGGCGCGAATTCACCGTGCCGGAATTGACGCAGAGCGTGGTGCTGACGCGCATGCCAGGCCGCGCGTCCGCCATGCCGGAGGGCGAGCGCCTCGCAGCCTTCGCTGCGACCGGCGCAACGCTGGTTATTCATCTGGCAATTCAATCGATTGATACGATCGTCAATCAATTGTCGCCGCTCTGCGGCGCCGATTGTCCGGTCGCCGTGGTGGTGCGCGCAAGCTGGCCGGACGAGCGCATTCTGCGCGGCACACTCGGCTCAATCGCCGCGCAGGTCGCGGCCGAGCCGATCGAACGCACCGCATTGGTGCTGGTCGGTCGCGCGCTAGCCGCGCATGATTTCCGGGAAAGCGCTCTCTACGATCCGGACTATCGCCGCCGGTTTCGCGGCAGTCGAGGCTGATGTAGTGCCCACGAATCAACGCGACGCACTTAAGGCGCTACGCGGCAAGTATCCTCGTCTGGAACCGGGGCACGTGTGGCTGGTCGGCGCCGGTCCGGGCGATCCCGGTCTGTTGACGCTCGATGCACTCGCAGCGCTCGCGCAGGCCGATGTCATCGTGCATGACGCGCTGATCGATCGTCGCGTGTTGGTGCTCGCCGGTCCGCAGGCGCAACTCGAATATGTCGGCAAGCGCGGCGGTCAGCCGTCGACGCAGCAGACGGATATATGCGACCGCTTGATCGCGCTGGCGCGCGCCGGTCATCGCGTGGTTCGGTTGAAAGGCGGCGATCCTTGTGTATTCGGGCGCGGCGGCGAGGAGGGAGCGGCGCTGGCGCACGCCGCGATTCCCTATCGCATTATTCCTGGCATCACCGCCGGGCTCGCTGCGCTAACCGCGGCGTCGATCCCGGCCACGATGCGGGGCGTCAATCACGCCATCGTCTTTGCGACGGGCAATGCCGGGCCTGATGAAGATATCGACTGGGCGGCGCTGGCGCGCACCGGACAGCCGATCGTGATCTACATGGCGATGCGCTACATCCAACGCATTGCCGAAGCGCTGTCGCGTGGTGGGCTTGCGGCTGACACGCCGGCGGCGGTGATCGTGGCGGCGACCATGGCGCAAGAACGCATTGTCATTTCCAGGCTCGACCGTCTGGCCGATGATGTCGAAGCGACTGGCGTCGATTTGCCTGGTCTGATCGTCGTCGGCGATATCGTCAATGAGCGCGAAAAGCTTTTGCAGATCGCGGCCGAAGTCGAGGTCGCGCGGTGAGCGCGCGTGGCCTGATCGTATCGGCGCCGCGTTCCGGTTCAGGCAAGACCACGGTCACGCTCGGGCTGCTGGCCGCGCTGGCGCGACAAGGCATTGCGGTGCGGGCGGCGAAGTCGGGCCCCGACTATATCGACCCGGCGTTCCATGCGGCGGCGACCGGCGCCAAGGGCATGAACCTCGACACATGGGCCATGCCGCCATCGCTGATCGAGGCGCTGATCGCGGACACGGCAAGCGATGCCGAGATGCTGGTAATCGAAGGCGCCATGGGTCTGTTTGATGGTGTGCCGGGCGAGCCCGGCCGTTCCGGCGCGGC
>WHTM01000056.1 GCA_009377755.1 Hyphomicrobiales bacterium
AAACCGATCATGATAGTCTCCATCGTGGACGGCTCCTCTGTTGGTCCGAATCATCACCGGCCAATCTTGGCACAGCGATGCCGTCGGGGGCCGTCCACCCCATCATCCCGGAAGCGGCCACCGATCTCGGGTTTACCCGAGATCGGCGCTATAAATGCCCAAGTCGGCAGCAGCCGCCTTGGGTGGCGGGTTTACCCGAGATCGGCGCTATAAATGCCCAAGTCGGCAGCAGCCGACTTGGGTGGCGGCTATCCGGGACCATGTGCCCCGGGATGCGTGGGTCCCGGCTCTCGCGCGGCGCTCGGCCGGGATAACACCTCAATTTTCAGAGGCCCCTCAATACGGCGTCACCGTCGGTTGGCCGAGTGAGTTGAAATGCACATGCTCGTTCGGGGCGGGCTTGCAGTCGATCCGGTCACGGCACCAGTCGGCGAGCATCGTAAACCAGTTCTCGCCGAGATATGAGGCGGTGTAGCCGCCGATGGCGTGGCGCTCGCCTTCGTAGACGACGAACTTCTTCGGCACCTTGAGCTTCGCCACCATGCCGGTCGAGAACTCGATCGGCGACAGTTCGTCGTCCTCGCCGCCCTGCACCAGCACCGGGCATTTGATCTTGCCGATCAGCGGGGCCACGGTGAATTTCGCCTTGAAGGCGTCGAACTTCTTCTCGTCGTCGAAGCCCGCCATGTACATGAACCGCATCTTGTAGGAAGGCGAGGCCATGTCCATGATCGAGTTCAGGCCCGGTTCGTGGTTGACGAAAGTGACGGCGGCGCCCTTGAGCTTGCTCCCTAGCGCGGCGGCGGCCTGCAGCGCGAAGAAGCTGCCGAAGCTGATGCCCCAGATGCAGATGCGGTCCTTGTCGATGTGCGGGTGCCGGATCAGCCGCTCGTGGACGGCGCGTGCCGCGTCCATGTGGTTGGTCGGAGTGACAAGCAACTCACTGATCGTGCACTCGCCCTGGCCCGGGCCGTCATAGATGAAGTTCGCCATGCCGCGCTCGATGAACTTGTCGCCGTACATCGAGGCCATGATCTCCTTGGAACCGTCCATACCATCAATCCCGATCACCAGCGGAAACTTCTCGCCGGATGCGGGCTTGTGCGGAAGATGTAGATAGCCGGGGAGGAATTTGCGCTTGCCGCCGAACGGCACCTCAATGCGTTCGATCGGCCGGTTCATGAACGCCGCGAACTTGTCGTAGCAGGCGATCATGCGCCGGTTGTAGTCGATCGAGACCTTGTTGCTCTCGAAGATCGGCCAACGTGCGGCGGAATAGAGCATCGCAGCGATGAAGTAGCCTTCCCGCGCGGAAACGAGCCGGCCCTGCTTCTCGAAGGCTTCCGCCTTGATCTCGCGCCGTCGGGCCGCGGCGCCGAACTCGCGATGCATGTCGGCGAACTTACGCACGCGCATGCCGACGGTGCGGAAATCGGCGACCGCATCGGGTCCAGCCGGGTACATGGTGTAGCCGAGCCGCGGCTGGTCCCATTCCATGCCGACGGCCTGGATCACAGAATCCATCAGCCATCGCTGTTCCTTCCAGCGCCGAACCATGTTCTCCGTCTTCGCCCGCATCATCGCATCACCCTTTCACCGAAATTCGAGCCAGCCGGCATCGCCGGTTACCACCAGCTCCAATTCTGACCGACCAGGACCAGCACCAGCTTGGGAAACAGGACGCACAGGATGAGGACCATGACCATTGTCAGGGTCATCGGCGTGGTGCCTTTGAAGATGTCCCACGCCGAGATACGCTGGTCCTCGAGATTGGCCTTCACGACGAAGATGGCGATCCCAAGCGGCGGCGTCAGCAGTCCGATCTCGATGGCGATGATCGTGATCAGCCCAAGCCACACAAGATTGACGCCGAAGCTGTCGAAGACCGGAATCACGAACGGCAGCACGATCAGCATGATCGAGACCGAATCGAGGAAGCAGCCGAGCAGAATGACGACAATCAGGTAGCCGAGTAGGACCGGGATGAATCCAAGCTCGGCGTTTTGCAGCCATTGCCCGGCCGCATAGGGCAGGCCCGACAGCGTCAGCATCTGCGAGTAGAGCGCCGCCGCCATCAACAGGAAGCAGATGGCCGCAGTCACGCGCCCCGTCTCGAGCGCGACGGCCCAGAAAATCTTCAGCGTGAGTTCGCGGCGGGCGAGAGCGATCAGGAACGCCGCGAGCGCGCCGGCGCCGCCCGCTTCGGTCGGCGTGAAGAAGCCGCCATAGATGCCGCCAAGGACGGTCCCGACCAGGATCACGATGGGCAGGAACTTGGCCGCGACGATCCATGCCGAGGCGCCTTCCAGCGGCCCCGCATACTCGCCGCTGAGCGCTTTCGGATCGTTGGCCACGAACCCTTGCCGGAAATGCGACAGGAGCAAGATTGTGATGCAGAATGCCACGGCGAGCAGGATGCCCGGCAGGATCCCGGAGGTGAACAGGTCGGCGATCGAGACGTTGGCGATCACGCCGAAAATGATCATCAGGATGCTCGGCGGGATCAGCATGCCGAGCACCGAGCTTCCAGCCACGACGCCGACGGAAAACTGCGGCGTGTGCCCGTGCCGGATCATCTCCGGCACCGCAACCTTGGTGAAAACCGAGGCCGACGCAATTGTCGTGCCGGTGCACGCGGCGAATACCGCGTTGGCTGCGACCGTCGCAATGCCGAGCCCGCCACGCAACCGCCGCAACAGCAGCGCGGCGACGTCGAAGGTGTCGCGGCCGATCTTGGTTGCCGATACGAATAGTCCCATCAGCACGAACAGAGGAATCACCGCATATGCGTCGGATGCGATAGAGGTGGCGACCGAGCTGGCCAAGAGCTTGCCGGCGATCACCAGCCCCTTGATCGCCCACACCCCGACAAACGACAGCAGCATTAGCGCAACGCCGATGTTCATGCCGGTTTGAATCAGGACCAGACTGCAGGCCAGGCAAATGGCGCCGATTGCGATTTCGCTCATCAATTAGGCCGATGCGCTGCGGATGGCGCGCATCCCGTTGCGCCAAGCGTCGACCAGAAATTGAATGGCGGTGGTCGCTGCGCCGAGCACGATGATTGCCATGAACGGCCAGATTGGGATCTCGATGACGGCGGCGGTGCCGGCGTAATAGTTCCCTTCGTAGTTCTCGATTACCATCGGCCAGACGTAGACGACAATCAGCGCCATCAGGACTGCGCCGATGAGATTGAAGACGGAATTGATCGCGGCCGCCAGCCGCGGACGCGTGACGGCAATCATCCGAAAAAAGACGTCATTCGAGACGTGCCGATCCTCTCGCAACGTATTGGCCATCTGCAGGAAGACGACCGCCACGATGGAAAGGCCGATGAATTCGAGAACGCCGGCGATCGGATGGTTGAACACGTTGCGGCCGATGACGTCGGCGTTGACCGCCACCGCCATGACGAGGATCAGCAGCGTGCCGATGATGTTGAACGCCTGCGTGATCTGGCCGAAATAGGAGACGCCGGAGGCGCCGGTATCCGGCGCCCCCTGCTCGTGGATGGGCGGCGGCAATGGCCGCTGGTCCGGCGGCACCGAAAGATGTCCGCGCCCGCCAGGACTACTTCTTGTCCCAGTCGCGGACCGGCTTGGCGCCCGCCTTGCGCAGTTCTTCCATGTAGGCTGCCAGCACCTTGGTTCCCGGCAGCCCTTCCTTGTCGGCGCGGTCGGCCCATTCCTTACCGATGTTCGGCATCGCACTGGCCCACAGCACCTGTTCGCCGCGCGGCAGATCGAAGGTCTTGCCGCCGGAGAACTTGGCCACCGAGGCATAACCATCGTTGCCGGCAGCGAACTGCACCTTGTCGGCCGCGGCGGTCCAGGCCTCGCCGGCCTCGCGCAGGATCCTCTGCAGTTCCAGCGGCAGTTTGGCGTAGACGCCCTTGTTGACGATCAGGGCCGCCGCATACTGGGCACCGAACCCGACCTTGGTCACGTGCGGTGCCGCCTCCGGATACTTCATGCCGGGAATGGCGGACGGGAAGATGATGAAGCCGTCGATCACGCCGGTCTTGGCATTGTTGTAGTACTGCGTCATGTTGCTTGAAACGGGCGTTGCGCCGGTGCCGCGAATCCATTGCAGGGCAGCGCCGGCGGTGGCGATCTTCTTGCCTTTGACGTCCGCGAACTTCTGCACCGGGAATGTCGAGAACAGCTCGTAGGAATCGTAGCTCGATCCGGCGAGGCGCACGACACCGAATTTATCATACTGCGCCCGGTATTCCGGAAACATCGCATGCATCTTGTCGATCGTCTTGCCGATCAGCACGACGTCGCTGGTGGCGAATGGCGTCATGAAGGAAATCTGCTCGAGCGGCAGCTTGTCGGGATGGAAGATGGTCGGCTCGAAGCCGATGTCGGCAATGCCATCCTGCACGCCCTTGAGCACGAAGGTCGGCTTCAAGAGCGAGCCAGCATAGGCTTCTTTCCAGTTGATCTTGTATTTGCTGTCGAGCCCAGCCGCTTTCATCCGCTTGTTCACTTCCGGAATGAAGAAATCGCTGACCATGGCCAACGGCTTCATGGCGCGCGTCGGCTGGCCGGCGGCCACCGTCAGGTTGATCTGCTGCTGTGCCAGTGCGGTGGAGCCGATCAGGGCGATTGCGAATCCCGCGGCGATCGAGGTCGTTGTACATCTCATGGTTCGTCCCTCCCTTGGAACGGCTTTGCTTGTTCTGCGGCCGAGCCGTGCCGCCGGCAAGGTGCGGCGCCGGATCGTCGGATGGTCCAGTGCTTTCGTGCCTGATCGAGGATAACCGCGACCCCCGGCACCGTCCACATTGTTCGCGGCCTAAGTCCGTATCGCCATGAGATTATTCAGCGCACCCGCGTCGCGGGTGAAGCGTCGATCGTGAAGTGAACGCGTCCCATCGCGTCCGGCCGTCGCGGGTTCCTGCCCACTGCCGGGATGCAGTTGGGTGGGACCGGGGAGGTGGGGCTAGCTTCCGCCAACGGCGCGGCGGATCGCCCGGGTCGGCCGTCGCACCGGGGTCACGTCGCACAATGGCGTCGGGATCGGTGTGCGGGTCAGTTCCGGCCCGTCCTTTCCCTCGGCGATGTCCACCCAGACCAGCCAGTTGGCGTCGTCGCGGACCTCGAAGTCTTCCCGGAAATGGCTCAGCCGCGACTCGGTGCGCTCTAGCGACGCGCCGAGAATGAAGCGCGCCGCCAACAGCATGGCCTCGGTCTCCTTCAGCCGCACCAGCTCATGCGTATGCGGCGCGGCGATGTTGGCGAACTCGTCGCTCAGTGCGTCGATCTTCGCCATCCCGGACTCGAGTCGGTCGGCGTGCTTGAGGATGCCGATGTCGTAGGCGAACATCAGCGTCTGCAGGTCGCGGAGGATGCGGTCGGATTCCGCCTGCGCCGACGATCGCAATGGCTGCCGCATCTCGTCGCGGAGGGCGCGAACCTCGGCGGCGTCGAGCGCCAGCGCATTGTGCCGGTCCAGGTCCTCGATGGCGCTGCGGCCCGCGATCCAGCCGTTGCCGACGCACAGGCCGATGTGGAATCCGGCGAAATGGTTGGCGCAGCCGGCCTGCGCCAACCCGGCCGCCAGGAGCCCCGGCACATCTGAGCGGCAATCGGGCCCGGTGCGGATGCCCATCTTGGTCATCTGGTTGAGCGCGTAGTAAGGCGTCTTGCCGAACATATCGGTCTTCGCCTCGCTGCCGAGCTTACGGAAGAAGTTGTCCATCCACTTCACCTTGCTGCGCAGGAAGTCGTCGCGGATGGATTCCGGGATTGCCGACATGTCGAGATAGAGCGGCGCGTTGCCTTTGCGCTTTTCCTGGGCCATCGCCCGTGCGATGCGCGGCACATCGGCCTCGTCGCCCCAATCGGGCTCGTAGCGTCGCATGAACGCGTCGCCGTGGGCGTTGGAGAAGTGCGCGCCTTCCTGGATCGCGAAGGTGATGCCCTCGAAATAGAACTTCGGAGTGCCAGGCCTCACATAGCTGAATTCGGCATTGCGCAAGCTCGCGCCGGCACGGTACGCGAGCAGCGTCCCGATGCCGGTGATGTCGCGCACAAAGCCGGAGCGGAAGGTGATCGCATTGGTGGCAACGATAGTAGAACGCGCCTTGATGACGTGGAATTCGCCGGTGCGGGTGTGTATTCCAACGGCGCCGCCGATGCGTCCGGTGCCGCCGCCGAGCAGGCCGGTGACGAAGATGCGGTCGAGAAGCTGTACCCCCTCATCGGCGAGCGCAAGCCGCAGCCTCCAGGTAAACTCGAGTCCGCCACCCTCCGGGCAGAGCACGCGGGCGAGATCGAGCCCGCGGGTCGGACGGCGCAGGTAGCTACCGTCGTCCGCGCGCGGAAACTTCAACCCGATCCCCTCGAAATTCTTGTGTCTTGCGTAAGAGTCGGCCAGCACCTCGCGCACCAGCAGTTGATCGGCGATGCCGTCGTTGCCGGCCACGATCTCGCGGGTAATGCCGTCGAGGTCGTCGTCGGGAAGGGCAACGATCATCCAGGCGTTGGAAAACGCCGTGTGGCCGGTGCGGCCAATCATCCAGGAATCGGCGAGGGTGACGCGCGTGCCCGGCGGTCCGTGCCGCTTGGCGCTGAGTGCGGCCAGCAGTCCGCCGGCGCCGCCGCCGATCACCAGCACGTCGGTTTCGATCAAGATGCCATCAAGCGCGGGCGACGGGGTCACCATGGCCGCGGCCGGTTCTTCACCGACGGGTGCACGTCGACGATCTGCTCGGGGCAGAAGATCTCGCAGGAAAAGCAGGTGATGCAATGCTCGCGAAACTTGATCACCGGCAGGAGCCTGGTCTCACGCAGGCCGAGGACTTCCGGCGATGTCGGCGCCTGCTCCATATGAATGACGTCCGCTGGGCAGACGACATCGCAGATGCCGCAGCCGGTACACTTCTCGATCTCGATACGCTCGATCATCATTCCTGCTCATGGTGTCCCGGGCGCACTGCAGCACCATAAGCGCGTTCACGCGCGTCTTCGCGCGCTATGGTGCTGCCATGCAGAACCGGGACCATTCCAACGGTGGTGTTTGGAACGGTCCCGGATCAGCGGTGCATCGTTTCACGCCGCACCGCGTCCGGGACACACAAGTTATGCCGCCTTGGCCTTCGCCTCCTGGATCGCCGACCAGATGCGCTGCGGCGTCGCCGGCATGTCGATGTGGGTGATCCCATAGTCGGACAATGCATCGGCGACCGCATTCATTACCGAGGCGAGTCCGCCGGCGCAGCCGGCCTCGCCGCAGCCCTTGACGCCGAGCGGGTTGGTCGTCGCGGGAACTGGATGATTGACGACTGTGAACGGCGGCGCGTTGTGCGCTCGCGGCATCGCATAGTCCATGTAGGAGCCCGTGAGCAACTGGCCGTCGTCGTCGTAGACGGTGAGTTCCAGGAGCGCCTGACCAATGCCCTGCACGACGCCGCCATGCACCTGTCCTTCGACGACCAGCGGATTGATCACGGTGCCGAAGTCGCTGACCGACACATAGCTCACCACGTCGGCGTTGCCGGTGTCGGGATCGATTTCCACCTCGGCAATATGACATCCGTTCGGATAGGCCGCCGGAACACCGTCGCTGATGTGATCGACGTCGAGCGATTGCGGAGCGTCCGGCGGCAACGTTAGGCCGGAATGAATCCGTTCCGCCAGCTCCATGATGCCGATGGCACGGTCGGTGCCGGCGATCACGAAGCGGCCGTTGGCGAATTCGATGTCGGCGGCGGACGCTTCCAGCACATGCGCGGCGATCGCCTTACCGTGGTCGACAACCTTGGCGGCGGCTTCGATGGTCGCGGCGCTTGCCGCCATCGCCGAGCGCGAGCCGCCGGTGCCGCCGCCGACCTGCAGCCGGTCGCTGTCGCCTTCCACCAGCCGAATGCGGTCGAACGGGATACCGAGCTTCGCGCTCAGCACCTGCGCGTACGGCGAGGCGTGGCCCTGGCCGTAGTCGAGCGTGCCGATCAACATGGTCACGGTTCCGTCCGGCTCGAAATGAATGGCACCGTTCTCCTTGCCCTGCGGTGCGGTCACCTCCAGGAAGCAGCCGACACCGATACCGCGCAGCTTGCCGCGCTTCTTGCTCGCGCGCCTGCGCTTGGCAAATCCCTTGTAGTCGGCGACCTGCAACGCCTGCCGGAGTACCGCGGGAAAATCGCCGCTGTCGTAGTTCGAGCCAGATGCCGCCTTGAACGGCATCTCGCTCGGACGAATGAGGTTGCGGCGGCGCAGCTCGACGCGGTCGATGCCCATCTCGGCCGCGGCGATATCGATCACCCGCTCCATGTAGTAGTTGCCCTCGGGGCGCCCGGCGCCGCGGTAGGGATTGAGATGGGTGGTATTGGTGAATACGACCTTGGTCGAGACTTCCATAAGCGGTGTGCGGTAGAGGCTGATGACGTTGCGGACCGTGTTGAGCGTCGGCGGCTGCGGCGCCATCGTGCCCATATAGCCGCCGAGATTGCCGAAGCCGGTCAGCCGCAGCGCCAGGAAATGCCCCTCGGCATCGAGCGCTAGCTCGACGGTTTGCACGTGGTCGCGCCCATGATTGTCGGAAAGAAATGATGTCGAGCGCTCGTCGGTCCATTTGACCGGGCGGCCGAGCTCCCGCGCCGCATGCAGGATGCAGACATATTCGGGATAGACGGCGGCCTTCATGCCGAACGAACCGCCGACATTGCCGGTGAGCACGTGCACCTTGTCGGGGGTCGTATTGAGAATGCCGACCAGCTGACCTTTCATCCCCATGACGCCCTGGCTCTCGGTGTGGAAGGTGTAGCGTCCGCTCGCCTTGTCGTATTCGGCGACGGCCGCACGCGGCTCCATGGCATTGACCACGACGCGGCTGTTGACTAATTCGGCGCGCGTCACGTGGGCCGCGCGCGCGAACGCCTCCTTCACCTTCTCGGCATCGCCGAAGTGGAAGTCGAGAGCGATGTTATTCGGGGCCTCGTCGTAGATCTGCGGCGCACCGTTGTTCGCAGCCTCGGTCGGCTTAACAACGACCGGCAGCGGGTCGATGTCGAGAACCACCGCTTCCGCCGCGTCCTTGGCCTGCGCCACCGTCTCGGCGATGACGCAGGCGACCGGATCGCCGACAAAGCGCACCTTGTCGGTCGGCACAGCCGGCCGACGGGGCCGGATCATGTCGGTGCCGTCGCGGCTCTTGAACGGCAGGCCTGACTTGAACGTGCCGTATTCCGCTAGATCGGCCCCGGTATACACGGCGAGGACGCCCGGCATTGCGCGCGCGGCGGCGGTGTCTATCCCGCGAATCATTCCGTGGGCATGGCTGCTGCGCACCACCGCGCAATAGGCTTGGCCCGGCAGCTTGATGTCGTCGGTATAGCAGCCGGCGCCGCGCACAAGCTTTGGATCTTCGCTGCGCAGGACCGGCTCGCCGATGCCGTGGTGTTGCAGCGCCGGGGCGCTGGTCTCATCCGGACCTCTCATGATGATGCCGTTCACGTTGGAGGGTGACTGGGGGCGTATCCCTGAAATATCGAAGCCAGTGTGGTTCGACAAGGCGGCGCCGAGTGGCCTGATGCTGCACGTCTATCCGGTTGCGTCGCCGCCCACCCCTGTTAAACTCGCTTCGATCAATCAACACGATGCACGTCTGGCCAAGGGCCCGAAGTGCATGACAGGTACGCACGATGACCAGCGAGGCCCGGGAAACCGGTGGCCTCGGCCCTGCTTCTGAGCGCCCGCCGTTGGGGCGCAGCCGGTGGGGTCGCCGACCGCCCGACCATTCGTCATTTTCGGACGAAACGGCGCATGCATCCGGCGGCCCGGTCTATGCCGCGCTCGATCTCGGCACCAACAATTGCCGGCTCCTGGTGGCACGGCCGACTGACGACTCATTCCGTGTGGTCGACGCCTTTTCCCGCATCATCCGCCTTGGCGAAGGGTTGTCGCAGACTGGCCGGATCGGCGAGGCGGCGATCCAGCGCGCCGTCGTGGCGCTCAGCATCTGCCGCGACAAGATGCACGTCCGCGGAGTCAGCCGCGCGCGCCTGATCGCCACCGAGGCCTGCCGGGCGGCCGAGAACGGCCAGACATTCCGTTCCCGTATTGCCGAGGAGGTCGGTCTTGAACTGGAGGTCGTCGACCGAGAAACCGAGGCGGCACTGGCGGCCACGGGCTGCGCGCCGCTGGTGGCGCCGGAGGCTGATGGGGTCATTCTGTTCGACATCGGCGGCGGATCGTCCGAACTGGTGATGCTCGGCCGCACGGTGGCGAACGGATGCGGTCCGGCCTCCTCCGAGATCAAGGCTTGGACCTCGATCCCGATCGGCGTCGTGACGCTTGCCGAGCGCCACGGCGGCGTGACGGTCTCGCCGGCAGTCTACGAGGCAATGGTGCGCGAGGTCGCTGCGCATGTCACCCCTTTCGCGGACGCGCAGGGCAACGGCAATCTCGACCGCATCCATCTGCTCGGCACGTCCGGCACGGTGACGACGATTGCCGGCGTGCATCTGCGGCTGCCGCGATACGACCGCCGCCGCATCGATGGCGTGTGGCTGAGCCGGCGGCAGATTTCCGACGTGGTCGACCGGCTGCTCGGGATGCGTTACGAGGACCGCGTCGCCAATCCGTGCATCGGCGCCGAGCGGGCCGACCTGGTGCTGGCCGGTTGCGCCATCCTCGAAGCGATCCGGCGCAGCTTCCCATGCACCCGGCTGCGCGTCGCCGACCGCGGGCTGCGCGAGGGCATGCTGGTGCAGATGATGCGCGAGGACCACGTCTGGAACACGCAGGCCGGTTCCGCCCCGTGACCTCCACGCGCGGCAAAGACGGTCAGCGCGACCTGAAGGTCCGGGTGCGCAGCGCCGGCGGGCGATCGGCATCGTCGCGCGCCTGGCTCGAACGGCAGCTCAACGACCCCTACGTCGCCCGCGCCAAGCGAGAAGGCTATCGTTCGCGCGCCGCCTACAAGCTCACCGAGATCGACGACAAGCACCGCATCCTCAAGCCGGGCGGCCGGGTGGTCGATCTCGGCGCCGCGCCCGGCGGCTGGAGCCAGATCGCGGCAAGGCGTGTTGGTGCCGATGCCGGCAAGGGGCGGGTGGTTGCCATTGACATCCTCGACATTCCGCCGATTTCCGGAGTCACCTTCCTGCACCTCGACTTCCTCGATCCTTCTGCGCCCGAGCGGCTGAAGGCGGCGCTCGGCGGACCAGCCGATGTCGTCCTATCCGACATGGCGGCGAATGCGACCGGGCATCGCAAGACCGATCATCTCAAGATCATGGCGCTCGTCGAGGCGGCGGGGGATTTTGCCTGCGAGGTCCTCGGCCCCGGCGGCGCACTCCTCGCCAAGGTCTTGCAAGGGGGTACCGAAGCGTCGCTGCTGGCCGCGCTCAAACAACGGTTCGCCAGCGTCAAGCATGTCAAGCCGGCGGCAAGCCGCGCGGATTCGGCAGAGCGGTATCTACTGGCGACCGGATTCCGCAAGGCATAATCGCCATGGTCGGCGATCATGTGCGCGAAGTCGCTCCTAAAGGCATCGGCGGCGATCGCCGGCAGCGACGTCACAATTGATTCAGGGAGTATGGATTCCGGGCTCCCGTGGTGCCCGCGGTCCCCGGATTGACAAAGGCCTCACGACCTTCGCCGCATATGGCTCGGGTCGCGCCGCTGAGGCTTCTGTTGTGCAGGAACGCGCTCACCTTCGAGCCGCTTTAGCGCCTCCGCCGGTTCCGGATAGCCGGGATCGAGCGCGACGGCTCGACGGTAGTCGGCGACGGCCTTGGCGCGCTCGCCGAGCTTCTCGTGGATCTGGCCGCGGGTGAAGTGGGCGATGGCATGCTTCGGGTCGAGCGCGATGGCCTTGTCAAAATCGGCGATGGCGCGGTCGAGGTTGCGCTTCGTGCGCCAGGCGTTGCCGCGATTGCTGTAGGCACGGGCAAATTGCGCATCGAGACCGATGGCGCGGTCGAAATCGGCGATGGCGCGGTCTGGCTCGCCCTTCTCCTCGTGGATCAGGCCGCGGTTGTTGTAGGCGGCCGCCAGTTCGGGATCGAGCCGCAAGGCCTGATCGAAATCGTGCAGCGCTCGGTCGAGCGCACCCTGCCGCCGCCAGTTGAGGCCGCGGTTGTAATACGCAACGGCGTAGCGCGGGTCGATGCGGATAGCCTGATTGAAGTCGCGCATCGCGCGCTGGCGGTGGCCTTTATCGCTCCAGGCATTGCCCCGGTTGTTGTAGGCCGCCGCCCATTGCGGCTCGTGGCGGATCGCCTGGCTGAAGCTGGCGATCGCCTGCTCGTAGGCCTCCCGGCTCTGCAGGACGAGGCCAAGCTCGTTGTGCGCATTGGCGTTCTTCGGACCGAGTCGCACGGCCTGCGCTAGGTCGGTCTGTGCCGACTCGAGGTCGCCAGCCCGGCGCCGCGCGATGCCGCGATTGAGGTAGGCCGCCGCGGCACGCGGGTTGAGTTGAATGGCGCGGTCGTAATCGGCGATCGCCTTGGCGATCTGTCCCAGTTCCGGCACGGGCGTTGCCGCGGTTGTTGTAGGCGCGCGCGTTGCCCGGCGCGATGCGGATCGCCTCGTCGAACGCGGCGATGGCCTTGCCGTAGTCTTTGCGGTCGAACCAGGCCAGGCCGCGGCCGTTGTAGACCTCGGCGGAGCGGAGGTCGGGGAGGCTCGCTTGCCCCGAGGCCACCGATCCGTGGGCAGCGCCCAGGAGGAGGCCGGCAAGGGCCACGGCCGCGATGCAACGCGCGATATGCATGCGGGCCGGTCTCCCTCCGTCGCGGCCCCAAGCCATAGCCCTTGCGGCCGACGCCGCGCAAGCGGCCGCCGCTCTCTGGCCACGCTCGGCCGGTGCCACCAGCCTGTTGACGCATGCCTACCCAGCCGCGGCACGTCTTTGAATTGGCGCAAAGCCGTGCTATCCACCGCCGCCAACCCAAAAGCGGGCCGACGATTCAGCGAGGGGCGACAGCCTCTCGCTCCAGTTCATCTTCACCCCTATGGCCTGTGGGTAACGGAGTTGGCGATGGCGGCGAAAGCCAGGGAAGCCCCGCGCGAGGCGCTCACCTTCGACGACGTGTTGCTGAAGCCGAGCCTCTCGGACGTGCTGCCGTCCGAGGTCGACATCCGCTCTCGGCTGACTCGCGAAATCGCCGTCAATATCCCGATCGTCGCCTCGGCCATGGACACCGTCACCGAGGCGAAGATGGCCATCGCCATGGCGCAGGCGGGCGGCATCGGCGTCATCCACCGAAACCTCGAGCCGGACGAGCAGGCCGCCCAGGTGCGGCAAGTCAAGAAGTTCGAGTCCGGTATGGTGGTCAATCCCCTGACCATCCATCCGGGTGCCAAGCTGGTCGATGCGCTCACACTGATGAAGGAGCACGCGATTTCCGGCATTCCGGTGGTCGAGGGCAAGGCCGGCAAGGCCGGCAAGCTCGTCGGCATCCTCACCAACCGCGACGTGCGCTTCGCCACCGACCCGGATCAGCCCGTGCGCGAGCTGATGACCAAGGAGAGGCTCGTTACGGTGCGTGAAGGCGTCGGCCAGAGCGAGGCCAAGCGGCTGTTGCATCAGCACCGGATCGAGAAGCTCCTGGTGGTCGACGACCAATACCGCTGCGTTGGCCTGATCACGGTCAAGGACATCGAGAAGGCGGTGGCGAACCCCTTTGCGTGCAAGGACGAACAGGGCCGGCTTCGCGTCGCCGCGGCGACCTCGGTCGGGGAGGCTGGCTTCATCCGCACCGAACGGCTGATCGAAGCCGGCGTCGACCTCGTGGTCGTCGATACCGCGCACGGCCATTCCCGGCGGGTGCTGGAGGCGGTGAACCGGATCAAGCGGCTGTCCAACGCTGTGCAGGTTGTCGCGGGCAACATTGCCACGGCCGACGGCGCCAAGGCGCTGATCGATGCCGGCGCCGACTCCATCAAGGTCGGCATCGGGCCCGGCTCGATCTGTACCACCCGCATCGTCGCCGGCGTCGGCGTGCCGCAGTTGACCGCGATCATGGATACGGTCGACGCGGCGCGCGCGAGCAAGACGCCGGTGATCGCCGACGGCGGCATCAAGTATTCCGGTGACCTAGCCAAGGCGCTTGCCGCCGGCGCCGACTGCGCGATGGTCGGTTCGCTGCTCGCCGGCACCGATGAGGCGCCGGGTGAGGTGTTCCTGTATCAGGGCCGTTCCTACAAGACCTATCGCGGCATGGGCTCGGTCGGAGCGATGGCGCGCGGCTCCGCCGACCGCTACTTCCAGCAGGACATCAAGGATACGCTCAAGCTCGTGCCGGAAGGCGTCGAAGGTCAGGTGCCGTACAAGGGCAGCGCTGCGACTGTGCTGCATCAGTTGACCGGCGGCCTGCGCGCCGCAATGGGCTATGTCGGCGCGGCCAATCTCACCGAGTTTCACGAGAAGGCGCAGTTCGTGCGCATCTCGAATGCGGGCCTGCGCGAGAGCCACGTGCACGACGTGACCATTACCCGCGAGAGCCCGAACTATCCGAGCCGGGTGTGAGCCGGGCGGGCTTATGGCCTGCCTGCATGGTCACCGCGGCGGCGCACCCGCATCCCCATTCTGCGGGCAATGTTAGCAACATCGATCAATCGCGCCTCTGTACCTTCGCACGGGTAGGAGGACGACATGGCCAAGCCGACGACCGACCGATCCTACGGGCAGCGCATCGAGCGCGTTGTGGCCTACATCGCCGACCATCTCGACGATCCGCTCAGCGTCGAGCGGCTCGCGGATGTCGCTTGCTTCTCGCCGTATCACTTCCATCGCATCTATCGCGCGATCGCGAACGAAACGGTGGCGGCGACATTGCGACGGCTGCGACTGCATCGGGCGGCGGTCGGCCTCTCGCGCACGCGAGACCCGCTTGCCCGGCTTGCTCGGAAAACCGGATATGGCTCGGTTGCCGCCTTCACGCGTGCGTTCGTGGCTGCCTACGGGATGCCGCCGGCGGCCTATCGCTCGCACGCCGGGTCGATCTCCTCCGGACAAACGGCCAATACTGAGGAGGTGGATATGTATGACGTCACGATCAAGGACTTCGCACCCGTGCGTCTCGCGGCGCTCGACCACAAGGGTACCTACCAGGCGATCGGCACGGCGTTTTCGCGCCTAGCCGCATAGGCACAGCCACGCGGTCTGCTCGGACCGGATACGCGCAACTTTGGCGTCTATCTTGACGACCCGGAAAGCGTGCCGGTTGCCGAACTGCGTTCGATCGCCGGCGTGACGGTCGGCAAAGACTTCGTCGGCTCGGGCGAGGTGCGCGTGTTCGAATTGCCAGCCATGAAGGTCGCAAGCGTCATCCACAAGGGTCCGTACGCGGAGTTGGAGAAGCCGTACCTCTATCTCTACAAGGACTGGCTGCCCAAGAGCGGGTACGATCCCGGGCGAACCAGCCGTGCTTCGAGCAGTATCTCAACGATTGCCGGACCCTGCCACCGACCGAATGGCTGACCGAGGTGAGCGTGCCGCTGGCGCGATAAATGCGGGCGGTGCGGCGCGATTGACGGTGGCGGCCAGGTGGAGGATATGGCTGGGCTTGTCTACTCCATGACGAGAGCGCAGCCATGCCCCCCGACCGTTTCGCTGCCATTCTGGCGCAGACTAACAGCCACCGCGCGCGGCACGGTTGCGGCGCCTATCCGTTCGACGACGGCTCGCTGCTCGGCGTCGTCGCCGCCGCGGTGAGACCCAAGCGCATCCTCGAGCTCGGCTGTGCGCTCGGCTATACGGCGAACTGGATGGCCTACGGCGCGCCTGACGCCACCGTCGACACCATCGACATGGATCCCGAGCACGTCCGGCTCGCGCAGGAGAACGCCGTCAAGTTCGGTCACGGCGACCGCATCCGCGTGCATACCGGGCGCTTCGACGACGTGCTGCCGACGCTGACGCCAGGCTATGATCTTGCCTTCTTCGACGGCTCGAGCCCCACGACGCGCTACCTCGACGCCTTCCACCGGCTGCTCAGTCCCCGGGGCGCGCTGTTTTCCGCCAACCTGCACTTTCGCGATTGCGAGACTGCCGCCTACCGCAAGGCGCTGTTCGAAGGCGGCCAGTGGCTGTCGGCTCACCTCTGTGAGGACAGCGAAACCGCCCTGAGCATCAGGCTGTGAACACGTGCGCTTGCTGCTAGTGGAGCGGATTTGACATTCGCTACCGACCCGGCCGCGAACTCACGAAGCGAATGTCAAATCCAAACTCCACTAGAAAACTTATACTTGCTAGTGGTCCTTTGATTCTAACATTCGCAAACGCGCCTGCCAAAATGGGATGCGAATGTTGGGATGCGAATGTTAGAATCGGACCACTAGGGTATCGCCATGTCGATTCAGGCCGTCCTGCTTCCGGTGTTCGTCCAGGTGGCGCTGACCTTCGCGCTGATGTTCTGGATGGGGTCTGCCCGGGTCGCCGCGATCCGTCGCGGCGAAGCGAAAATCCGGGACACGGCGCTGGGCCAGCCCAACTGGCCACCGCGCGTCACGCAGATCGCCAACGGCTACCACAATCAGTTCCAGCTTCCGCTCCTGTTCTACGCCGTGGTGGTGCTGGCGCTACTGACTCGCAAGGCCGACCTGCTGTTCGTCATTTTGTCCTGGGCCTTCGTCGTGCTGCGCGTGCTTCACGCCGCGATCCATACCGGCACCAATTATGTGCCCTATCGCTTCTATGTATTTTTGGCCGGTGCGGTCGTGCTGTTGCTCGTGTGGGTAATCTTCGCCGTGCGTATGCTATTTGTACCGGGATGACACCCGCCGCCCGCCTGTCCGCAGCGATCGAAGTCCTCGGCGAGATCGACGCCCGGCGGCGCCCGGCGGCCGATGCGCTGAAGGATTGGGGTCTCTCGCACCGCTTCGCCGGCTCCGGCGACCGCGCCGCCATCGCGGGCCTCGTTTATGATGCGCTGCGCCGGCGCGCATCCAGCACCTTTGTCATGGGCGAGGAGGCGCCGCGGGCAGTTCTGCTCGGCATGCTGCGGCTCGAGCGCGGCCTTTCGGCCGACGCCGTTGCGGCGCTTGCAGACGGCTCGCGTTTCGCTCCGGCGCCGCTGACCGATGCCGAGCGTGAACGGCTGAACGCGGCAAGCCTGCGGGGAGCGCAGCCCTGGATCGCCGGCGATTATCCCGAATGGCTCGATCCGCACCTCGCCATGGTGTTTGGCGACGAGCGGGCGGAGGAGGGCGCAGCGCTGGCGCGGCGGGCGCCGCTCGATCTGCGCGTCAACGCGCTCAAGGGCGATCGCGACGAAGCGCTGGCGGCCATGCCCGACTCGGCACGCAGCCGACGCGGTGGTTCGCCGTTTGGATTGCGGATCATGCTCGGCGCCGGCTCCAGAAGCCCGGCGATCCATGCCGAGCCCGCCTTCATCAAGGGCCTGATCGAGATTCAGGACGAGGGGTCTCAGCTTGCGGCACTGCTGGCCGGCGCTCAGCCGGGGGGTCAGGTGGTCGATCTCTGCGCCGGCGCCGGCGGCAAGACCTTGGCGCTCGCGGCACAGATGGACAACCGCGGTCAGATTTACGCGACCGACACCGATAAGCGCCGGCTGGCGCCAATCCATGCGCGGCTTGAGCGCGCGGGCGTGCGCAATGTGCAAGTCCGCACGCCGCACGGCAGCGCCGACGTCCTCGCGGAACTGCGCGGTAACGCCGACCTGGTACTGATCGATGCGCCGTGCACCGGCACCGGCAGCTGGCGGCGCAATCCCGATGCCAAGTGGCGCATGCGCCCTGGGGCGCTGACGCAGCGTATCAACGAGCAAGCCGAGATTCTCGACCAGGCCGCCGGACTGGTGAAGCCGGGCGGCCGCATCGCCTATCTCACGTGCTCAGTGCTCAACGAGGAAAACGGCGCGCAAATCCGCGCCGTTCTCGCGCGCCACGACGATCTTGCGACGGTGTCACCAACGGACGTGATTGGCGTACTCGGCGAGCGCGCCTTCCTGTTCCGTCATGCGGCGCTGATGTCGCGGGAGGGACTGTTGATGACGCCGCGGCGCACCGATACCGACGGATTTTATGTCAGCGTGCTCTCACGCCGGTGAGCGGGCTTCCGGGCCTCACCAGACATGCCGGGCGTCGCAGGTCTTGCCGGCTTCCACGCCGCGACGGTCGGCAGGTCCGTTTCGGCCTCCCACCGTCCCATCCGGCCGGGCTCGTTTACGGCGCTGGCGAGATGCGCCAGGAATTCCGCCCGCGGGATGCAGCGAAAGCCCATATCGCGCATCGTCGGGGTTTCCCACTTGCCGTCGCTGAAGGCGAAGCCCCACTTGGCGAGATGCCAGGTCAAGGCGGCCATCGCGATCTTGGAGGTGTGGGCTTCGCGCGTGAACTGCGATTCCCCGAAGAACACGCGCCCGGCCGCCAGGCCGAAGCTGCCGCCCACGAGTTCGCCCGCCTGGTTCCATACCTCGATCGAATGCACGTGACCCGCGTCGAACAGCTCGGCATAGAGGCGCATGATGCGCGGCGTGATCCAGGTGACGTGCCAGCGGCCCTGCCGGGGGGCGGCGCAGGCCGTGATCACACCGTTGAAGTCGCGGTCGAAGGTGACGGTGTAGCGGCCCTGGCGCATGAAGCGCCGCACGTTGGTGGCGATGTGGAATTCGTCGAAGAACAGCACGCACCGCTCAGGCAGCGATACCCATTTCAACGGCCCGTAGTGTGCGAAGGTGAAAAGACCTTGCTTGTAGCCTTGTACCACCGATGCGGGCGAGGGGGTCCTGACCATGCCGCAAAGTCCGCCGGCGTTGAGCGGACAGGTCGGATCGGGCAGTTCGCTGCTCGGGGCCAGCAGATCGTTCAGCCAGACACGGCCGAGCGCCGGCAGGCCGGCGATGCGCTTGGGTTGCAGTGCCCAGGCGGTCCCCATCATGACGCGCTTCAGCGTCTCGGCCGGCGTCTCGCGAAACAGCGCCGCGCGGCGCTCGGACTGCGGATCGGCTAGACCGGCGATGCTCAGGTGTCGTGCTTCAAAGGCCATGTAGGATTGTTGCCCCGCAACCGTTGCGATCCCTTCTGGCACACGTTGTGGCCCGGCCGAAGGGTTAGGCCATGGAAATCGATCATTTGTCTTAACGGGGAAATCGTTAACGGGCCGCGACTTGTCCGGCGAGGCTCCGGGGGCGGCGCGTCCCCGGCCGGTTTGGCGGCAGCCGCGCGTATTCACATATGTCGTAGGGAAATTGGCCCAGGGATTCTGGCGCCTGCCGAACCGATCGTTTAAGTCCATCGCATGCACGAGAAAATCCTGATCGTCGATTTCGGCTCGCAGGTGACCCAGCTCATCGCCCGGCGCGTGCGCGAGGAAGGCGTCTATTGCGAGATCGTGCCGTTCCAGAAAGCGGCGGAAGCCTTCGCGGCGATGCAGCCGAGGGGTGTGATCCTGTCCGGCGGTCCTGCCTCGGTGCTCGACCAGAATGCGCCGCTCGCCCCGACCGCAATCTACACCGCTGGCGTGCCGGTGCTGGGCATCTGCTATGGCGAGCAGGCGATGGCCCAGCAGCTCGGCGGCAGGGTCGAAGGCGGGCACCACCGCGAATTCGGCCGCGCCGAGGTTGAGGTCGTCGCCGACTCACCGATCTTCGAGGGAGTCTGGCGCAAGGGTGAGAAGTACCCGGTGTGGATGAGCCACGGCGACCGGGTCACCGAGCTGCCGCGCGGTTTCCGTGTGCTCGGCGTCTCGCCGAATGCGCCCGTGGCAGCGATCGGCGACGACGAGAGGCGCTTCTACGCCGTGCAATTCCACCTCGAGGTTGTGCATACCCCGCACGGGGCCGCGATCCTGCGCAACTTCGTGCGCAGAATCGCCGGCTGCCACGGCGACTGGACCATGCGCGCCTTCAAGGAGGAGGCGATCGAGAAAATCCGCGCCCAGGTCGGCAAAGAGCGGGTGATCTGCGGCCTGTCCGGCGGCGTCGACTCGTCGGTGGCGGCGGTGCTGATCCACGAGGCGATCGGCGACCAACTCACCTGTGTGTTCGTTGACCACGGCCTGCTGCGGCTGGGCGAGGCGGAGCGGGTGGTGGCGCTGTTTCGCGGCGCCTACAACATCCCGCTGGTGCATGTGAAGGCCGAGGACCTGTTCTTGAAGGAGCTTGAAGGGGTCGAAGACCCGGAAATCAAGCGAAAGATAATCGGCCGGTTGTTCATTGATGTGTTCGAGGAAGAGGCGAAGAAGCTCGGCGGCGCGGCGTTCCTCGCGCAGGGCACGCTCTATCCCGACGTGATCGAGAGCGTCTCCTTCACCGGCGGGCCGTCGGTGACCATCAAGTCGCATCATAATGTTGGCGGGCTGCCCGAACGGATGAACATGACGCTGGTCGAGCCGTTGCGCGAGTTGTTCAAGGACGAAGTGCGGGCGCTCGGCCGCGAGTTGACGTTGCCTGATGTGTTCGTCGGCCGGCACCCGTTCCCCGGCCCGGGCCTCGCGATCCGCTGCCCAGGAGTCATCACCAAGGAGAAGCTCGACATCCTGCGGCTCGCCGACGAGATCTACATTGAGGAAATCCGCCGCGCCGGCCTCTACGACGACATCTGGCAGGCGTTCGCGGTGCTGCTGCCGGTGAAGACGGTAGGCGTGATGGGCGACGGGCGCACCTACGATTTCGTCGTCGCCCTGCGCGCCGTGACCTCGACTGACGGCATGACCGCGGACTTCTTCCCTTTCGACATGGCCTTTCTCGGCCACGCCGCGACGCGCATCGTCAACGAGGTGAGGGGGGTCAATCGTGTGGTGTACGACGTGACGTCGAAACCGCCAGGCACGATCGAGTGGGAATGATTCGGGCCCTGCCGGGAGTATCCGACGGCACGCCAAAATACGACATAACACACTGATATCAAAAATAAATCTATCTAGCAGCATTCGAAGACAATCGGCTGGCAGAGATCGCTGCTGACGTACTCCTCGACGGTGTGCGTCGCCATTGCAAAATCGGATTTCGTCCGATACCGTCAGGGTCAGAGCGCATCTGACGGTCTTTTTTTCAGACTAACACACTGAAATATCAAAGAAGATCGTCATCATGGTGCCCGAAATTGGCCTGACGGTCTTTTTTCGAGGAGACGTCCGAATGCTGACTGACGCGGCCCTTAAACACCTGAAACCAAAAGATAAATCCTACAAGGTGACGGACCGGGACGGCATGTATGTCCTGGTAAGACCGTCGGGAACCCTCGGTTTTCAGCTCGATTATCGGATGAACGGACGGCGCGAGACCGTCACGTTCGGCAAGTACGGGCCGGCCGGCCTGTCGCTTGCTCGGGCTCGAGAGCTGTGCATCGACGCTAAGCGGGCAATCAGCGAGGGACGATCGCCGGCGCTTGAAAAGCAGCGGGAGAAGCGCCGGCTCCTGGAAGCGAAGAGCTTTGGCGAGTTCGGCGAGAAATGGCTGACCGCGGCGCCGATGGCCGACAGCACGCGGGCGATGCGCCGGTCGATCTTCGAGCGCGATCTGCTCCCCAAGTGGCGCAACAGGCTTCTGACCGAGATCACGCCCGACGATCTGCGGGCTCATTGCGGCGCCATCGTCGAGCGCGGAGCGCCGGCGACGGCGATTCACGTCCGCGACATTGCCAAGCAGATCTACGGCTTCGCGATCTTGCACGGCGAGAAGGTCGCCAATCCTGCTGACGATGTGGGGCCGGCCTCGATCGCGACGTTTGTGCCAAAGGACCGATCGCTCTCGCCGACCGAGATCAGGATCATGCTCAAGCTGTTTGAGAAGGTGGCGACACTGCCGACCATCAGGCTCGGCATGCGCCTCTACCTGCTGACCATGGTTCGCAAGAGCGAGCTGCAGGACGCCACCTGGGACGAGGTCGATTTCGAGAACGCCGTCTGGACGATCCCGAAGGAGCGGATGAAGCGCTCGAAGGCGCATAACGTCTACCTATCGCGCCAGGTCCTCGACATCATGATCGCGCTCAAGACCTGCGCCGGGAATTCAAAGTACCTTTTGCCCTCGCGCTATGACGCGGATGCGCCGATGTCGCGGGCGACGTTCAATCGCGTCACCTACGCGGTCGTCGAGCAAGCGAAGAAGGAGGGGCTGCCGCTTGAGCCTTTTACAGTTCACGACCTGCGAAGGACGGGCTCCACGCTGCTCAACGAGCTGGGCTTCAACAGCGACTGGATCGAGAAGTGCTTGGCGCACGAGGATGGCCGGTCGTCACGCGGCGTTTACAACAAAGCGGAGTACGAAGTGCAGCGTCGCCACATGATGCAGGAATGGTCGGACATCATCGACGCCTGGGCCGAAGGCAAGAAGCGCATGCCGGTACTCATCCCGCCTTCGATGCCGCTGTTCGAGCCAGACCCGGTTCTCGAACAGGGCGCGACCGCCGTTGCCTGACATCGGGTGATTGCGCGCGGACAATTGGAGTTGATCGGCGCGAGGCCAACCAGGCTTCGACCTCCGCCAGATCCCATACGACGCAACGCGGCGAGAGAGCGAAGCGTCGGGGAAACTCCCCGCGCTGTTCCATCTCGTAAATGGTGCTATCGGCGAGCGGCACCATTTCGCGCAGTTGCCGTCGACGGATGGACCGCTTGATTGGACCGTCATTTCGGTGAGCCATCGTCGTCTCCTCAGCTCTTCCTCCTGAGGAAATGAGCTCGATAGACCCCGAAAGGGAAGGGCGGAAATTCAGGTGTCGGATAGCAGGATACTGTGGCGTACAAATAGAAAGCTGTCTGGCCTGATGATCGATGCACCCATCTCTTGAAAAGCTGTGGCGCTCCGAAGATAGAGGTCACAGGTTCGAATCCTGTCGGGCGCGCCAACACCGCCGAATCTGCGATTTGCTGCGATCTGCCCCGCCAGGTCACACTGAACGAAATTCGTTGTCGTAGCGCTTGTGGTGTTCGGCGGTTTTAGGCGTTCGTATCAGTCCATTGCTCCTCGGCTGCCAATGCCGTGACAGCCCGCACATTCGAGACAGCTCTCGACAGCGGACCGTTCCGGAGTTGCCCCTTAGATGACCTTGAGTATCTCATCGACCGTAACTTCTACTGGGCCGCTCGTGTCGATCTCATGATCGGCCGACTGTCTTAGCAGCGGTTCGATCGTCGCGAGAAGTTCGCCGACCTTCTGACGTTCTTCGTCGGTGCTGCCGTAGCTCTCTGCCGAACGCGCTTCGAGCCGCTTCATGATGGTCGCGACAGGAGCGGACAAGAGAATGACTATATCGATCAAAGGGAGCAGCCGCTCCATGTTCGCGGCGCAACCGCTGACGAACAATGGCGCTTGATCTTGCTCCAGGAGAAGCGTCCGGACGCGGTCTTCGCGCCAGACCCAGTCCTTCCCCTTCGCCGGTGTGAGCGTGTCCGTAGGCGCGACGTCGACCCACTCGGACCATTCCGGCGTATCCAGGTCCACGGCTCGGTGGCCCCTTGCGACGAGCTCCCGAGTAACGGCGCTCTTCCCTGTCCCGGACATGCCAGTAATCAAGACACGCTTCAACCGAGTCCTCATGACGTCGCAACTGCGGTTCGACCGATTTTCATCTTCGCGCATCCGAGGAAGCGAATGGTACGGCCATCAGTCGTAGTAGCCTTGGCGAGACTCGGATGCGCACGGCGGGATTCGCAGCCTAAAGGCTGAAATATCACAGCGCTCCCGCGGAAACGTAGTTATCAGTTTCATCAATGCTGGCGCGCCAACTCCGCCGACTTCACGATTTCCTGCGATCCGTTACGCCGGGCCACACCCGAAGAAATTTGCCGTCGCAGGAGAGGTGATGTTCGACGGCATTCGGCGAACAGGCCGCCCGGTAGAGGCAGCCGATCTGCGCGGTCTGGTATCTCAAGTTGAGATGGTTGCGGGGGGGCGCGCAGCCAAATACGCTCGACCACTTCCGACTGCGATCAAGCTCTTCCGACCTACTCTCTTGCGCGCCTTTCCATGCCAGCCATCGCGAAACCCTGAAACAAGTGATCTCCATTTGTATGCCGTATCATTGGCTTGTTACCCCCGTTTCTGATCATCTGGTCCTCCTAGGGGACGTTCTCGGCCCTTTTAGTAGGCGACGGTGAAACGTTTGCGGCGGTGCCGCGGCCTCTCGACCTCGTCGAGCATGGCTACCGCATAGTCTTCCGTAGAGATGCGGCTTTCGCCCTTGTCGTTCCTCAGCAACTGGTCCCCACCCACGCGGTAGCGACCCGTGCGCGCGCCGGGAGAAAGCATCGCGGCCGGGCTGATGAAAGTCCAGTCAAGCTCCGGCTCGGCGCGCAGGGTATCGAGAAAGGCCGCGGTCCTAAGCGCATCTTTCTTGTGCTGCGCCGGAAAGTCAGGCTGGTCCACCAAGCGCTTGCCTGGTGCGACCTCGAGACTTCCGGCCCCGCCGACCACGACGAGACGCTTCACGCCGGAGCGTTTCACAGCCTCGATGATCGACGGCACGCCTCTGCCGGTCTCGTCCTTGCCCGGATTGAAGGCGCTGACAACGACATCGTGGCCGACCAGCAGTGGAGCGAGCGCGTGCGGCTCGGTGACATCGCCCCTGGCTGCGGTGAGCTTCGGATGATCAGGCAGCTTCTCCGCGTTGCGAACGATCGCCGTTACCCTGTGCCCGTGGTCGAGCGCCTCAGCCAAGATCTTCGAACCGGTGTAGCCGGTGGCTCCGATGATCACGATGTTCATGATTTCACTCCTTTGTGATTGGCATTACAGATCAATCACGATCGATTTGCTCGCGGGCACTGCCGAACAGATCAGCGCCTCGTCCAGAGCGCAGGTTGCCGTGGGCTCTTCCGGGTAGGCGGCGGCGCCTTCCAACAGGCGGGTCGCGCAGGTTCCGCAGACGCCGGACCGGCAGCTCCAAGGCGCCTCGATGCCCGCCGCCTCGGCGAGATCGAGCAGCGTGCCCTTCGACGCGGCCCAGGTCACGCTCACCCCGGCCTGGCGAAATGTGACGTCGGCCTCGGCCACCGACACCAGGCGCGGGCGATCTGTTGGAGTGGCAACTGCCCGACGCTTCAGGCTCGCCGGCCCGAAGGCTTCCGCATGGACACGCTCATCGGCGATGCCCATGCTTGTCAGCATGTCGTAGGCGGCCTGCATGAACCCTGCCGGTCCGCACAGACAGACGTCGTAATCATCGAGCGGCAGAAGGGCTTGGAGCAACGCTCTGTCCAGATGACCGACGCTGTCGTGGTCGCGCCCGACGGCGTCCTGCAGCCGCGGCCGGCTGTAGCGGATATGCACGGCGAGGTTCGGATGTTCCTGCGCCAGGCGACGCACGTGGCGCGAAAAGGCGTGCTCTCCGCCGTGCCGGGCGGCGTAGATGAACCAGATGTGGCGATCGGGATAGCGCGGGCGATCGGCTGTGCCACCCGTCAGATGATCGAGCATGGCGATCATAGGCGTCACACCGATGCCGGCCGACAGCAGCACCACCGGGCGGCGGCTGTCGGGATCGAGGACGAAGTCACCCCGCGGTGCCATGGCGTGCAAGGTTGAACCGACGGCCACGTGATCGTGGAGCCAGTTGCTGACGCGTCCCGGAGCCGCGCCGGCGGCTTCGCGTTTAACAGTTAGCCGGTAGTCGCGCCCGTTCGGTGCGCTGGAGATCGTGTAGGTGCGCCGCAACGGCCGAGGCTCCCCTGGAATGTCGACGGCGATTGGCAGGAACTGCCCAGGCAGGTGAGGAGCGAGGCCCCCATCTTCCTGCGGCACGAGATACAAGGAGCGTACAGTCTTGCTCTCGGTGTCGACCCGCGCCACGACATAGATCCGATAGGCGTTGGCATCGGCGTCGAGTCTCGCTGCGCGCTCAGCGTCCACCCAGGTCCCGGTAGCCGCAATCTGCGGCGCGGGCTCCGGCGGCGACCAGCGCAGCGGCATCGCGTTTTCGATGAAGACGCCTTCGCTCACGCAAAACCGCAAAAACCGTTCCGCACCAGGGAACCGCCTGATCTCCGGTGCATCCCAGATGACCTCGGCCTCGCCCGTCAGCATCAGTACGTGTCCTGCCGAAAAGTCGATGAAGAGAAGCCCGGCCTTCGGGTTGAGCAGGAGATTGCCGAAGGTGGAAAAGGCGGAATTGCCGACGAAGTCCGGTACCGTCAGTACGGTCCGCCCGGCTTCGTCCCGCACATCGACGAAGCCAGGCTTGCCGCCGCGGTGGTTCACGTCGGCTCCCTCCACCGGGTCGTTGCCGCCGGCGCCGGACGAAGCGCTGGCAATAAAGAAAGTATCGGCGTGCCGCACCAGCTCCGCGGCCTCGGCCGAAAGAACCTGCCCTTCGGCGCGCACCGGCTGCTTCTTGCCAGCGGCAGGGGGATCAGCCACGAACCGCGCCGTGCGCGCCTGAATGTATTGCGGGCAGTTGCCAAAGCTCTGGTCGACGGCGATGGTGACGCTCCCCTCGCCTGTCTCGGTCACCCGGCCGTTCATGCGGTTGCGACGGCGCGTCTCGGGCTGAATGCCGAGGACGGCAACCGCAACGCCGCCCCGCAGGTTGGCGCCGAGTGGATCCCCGGCAATGGGCCGGGCCGCGATCGTCAGCCGACGCGGGTCCGGCGAGCTGACGAAGCCTGGCTGGCCGACGAGGATCGATGCCCAGGGCCGGCCCGCAGTATCGAGACTGCCGAGGATGACGAAGGGGAGCTCTGCGAAGAATTCCCTGTGCTGGTCGGGCATGAAGGCGCGGATGACCTTGCGCCCGGCTCGCTCGGCGAAGTCGCGTGCGCCCGCCCGCGCCTGAACTGCCTGCTCGCCGGCGTGGTAGGGCGATCCGTCGCAACTCCAACTGGGCAGCGGCTGGCCCTGAGGGGAAGATGTTGCGGACGACATGAGTGTCTTCTCCGGCAATCGCGGTTCGCGATTTCTCGTTGATGGGGGCTATGGAACTACGCAGCGATCGTGACGGGTGTCCGCTGCATCGGCACGAAGCCGGGCAGCGCCTCGATGCGGTTAAGCCAGGCGGTAACGTTCGGATAAGGGGCCAGAGCAACGCCGCCTTCCGGCGCGTGCGCCGTGTAAGAATAAAGGGCGATATCCGCGATTGTCGGTTGCTCGCCGCTAAGGAACGGCCTCGACGCGAGGTGCCTGTCGAGAATCCCGAACAGCTGGCCGGCAATGCTCTTGGCCCGATCATGGTCGAGCGGGGCTTTGAACACCGTGACGAGGCGCGCCGCAGCAGGACCGGAGGCGAGTTGACCCGCCGCGACCGACAGCCATCGCTGAATCCCGGCTGCGGCCGCAGGCTCCGCCCGATACCAGCGGCGGGAGGCGTCGTAACGTTGCGCGAGATAGACGAGGATTGCGTTGCTGTCAGCGAGCACGAGATCGCCATCCTCCAGCACCGGAACCTGGCCGAACGGATTCCTGGCGAGGAACTCGGGCGATTTGTGCGCGCCCTTGGCGAGATCAACGTCCACGAGCTCCACGGGAACGCCAAGCAGCGACAGGAACAGCTCGACACGATGTGAATGGCCCGACAGCGGGTGGCGGTATAGGCGGACAGGCTGGAGTTGAACGGTCATGAATACATCCTCCGACAGGTGGCGGGCGAGTGGGGCCGCCTCTCCCGGAAGAATTGGTCATTTCTTCCAAATATGTTAATGCTCAAAATTTACAGGATATAATTTCGATAATCGGAATGATCTCATGGACCGGTTCAAGACGATGTACGCCTTCGTTGCGGTGGCCGAGGAGCAGGGGTTCGCTCCAGCCGCCAAGCGCCTCGGCATGTCGCCGCCCGCAGTGACGCGTGCCATTGTCGCGCTCGAGGAGCACCTCGGCACGCGACTGTTCAAGCGCACGACGCGGATCGTGCGGCTGACGGAAGCGGGGGCGCGGTTCCTTGCCGACTGCAAACGCATCTTGAGCGAGCTCGACGAGGCGGAGGCCTCTGCTGCCGGCGCTCATTCCGAACCGCGCGGCCAAATCGCCGTGACGGCACCGGCCATGTTCGGTCGGATGTTCGTTGCACCGATCGCGGTCGACTTTCTCGCACGTCACCCACAGGTTACGGTGCGCACCCTTCTGGTGGACCGGGTGGTCGATCTCATCGAGGAAGGACTCGACGTGGCTGTGCGCATTGCGCATCTGCCGGACTCGTCACTGACCGCCATCCGTGTCGGTTCCATGCGCCATGTGTGTGTTTCGGCATGGAATAAGGACCCCGTTTTCGGGGTGATCGGCATCCAATCGGGACCCCGGGACTGAGGGTCCACTGTGGCTTCCATTTTCATGGGAGCCGAGATTGGA
>WHTM01000094.1 GCA_009377755.1 Hyphomicrobiales bacterium
GATCCATTTCACCGGCCTGCGGAAACGGAGCGCCGCGGCGCAGACCAGAACATCTTCAGGATAGAGTTCGCCGCGGATGCCGAAGCCACCGCCGACATGGCCTTCGTAGAGGTGGACCCGCGACGGCGAAAGCCCGAGCATGACGGCGATCTGGTCCCGATTCCAATGGGGCACTTTGGCTGCGCCGTAGAGCTCGAGCACCTGGCGGGCGCCATCATAGCGCCCAATTGCGCCGCGGGTCTCGAGCGGCACACCAGAATGGCGCCCGACACGGAGCTCGAGTGAAACCGTCGCATGGGCGGCGCGGAAGGCCGCATCGACGTCGCCATATTCCTTGCGGACCACACCCGCCTCGGTGGAGCGGCCCGGCTCGAATTCGCCGGGCTCCTGATCCGCCCGCAACAGCGGCGGCAATTCCTCCACCTCGAGCGCAATCCGGTCGGCGACATCCTCGGCAAGATAGGGATCTTCGGCAAACACCGCAGCAACCGGATCACCCACATAGCGGAGGCGGCCGCTGGCCAGGACCCGCTGGCGGTAGCCGTCCAATCCCGCAATCCTGCTCAGGCGAAAGTCGATCGGCGGAATGTCAGCCACATCCGCAGCAGTCCAGACGGCATGCACGCCGGGCGTGGCACGAGCGGCCGCTGCATCGATCGACAACAGCTTGGCGTTGGCGTGGGTTGAGCGCACCAGACGCATGTGCAATTGGCCGAAAAAGGAAACGTCGGCGGCGAACCGGCCCTGGCCGAGCAGCAGTGGCCGGTCCTCGAGGCGGGTGACCGAACGGCCGACAAATTTGTCCCTGGCGTCTGGCATCTCGACGGCAACTCCCGGCTGCTTCCAGCAGGCCCTGCGCTTAAGCCCGCATCTCGGCCGCAGCGGCGCGAACCGCCTTGATAATGTTCTGATAGCCGGTGCACCGGCAGAGATTCGAAGCTAGGACATCGAGAAGGTCATCGTCGGTGATGTTCGGCTCGCGCTCCAGCACCGCTGTCGCGAGCATCAGGAACCCTGGTGTGCAGAACCCGCACTGCAGACCATGGTGGTCCATGAAGGCGCGCTGAAGCGGATGCAACGTGTCGCCCTTGGCCAATCCCTCAACGGTGCGGATCGGAACGCCATCCGCCTGCGCCGCAAACATCAGGCAGGATCGGACTGGATCGTCGCCCACAATGACGGTGCAGGCGCCGCACACGCCATGCTCGCATCCGATATGGGTTCCGGTCTGGCCGCAATTCTCGCGGATCGCATCCGCCAGCGTCCGCCGCGGCTCGACGCTGATGGCGTGGTCGCGCCCGTTGATATTGAGGGTGATGGCGACCTTGCCGGTCATGCGCGCTTCTCCATTGCCGAGCGCAGAGTCGCCCGAATTTTTCGTGGCGTTGCCGGAATTTCGTCAATTTCAATGTTGAATGGCGCAAGCGCATCGTTGATCGCATTGATCACGGCTGCCGGCGCTCCGATCGCTCCGCCTTCGCCGACACCCTTGGCCTTGGTGATCGACGCATCGCTGTAGGTTTCCATATGATGCAGCTCGATGACCGGGACTTCGCGCGCCGTTGGCGGCAGATAATCGGCGAGCGTGCTGGTAAGAATGTCGCCAGTATCGCTATAGACGATCTCTTCCAGCAGCGCGTTGCCGATGCCCTGGGCGATGCCGCCATGCACCTGACCGTCCGCGATCATCGGATTGATGATGCGGCCGGCATCTTCAGCGACCAGGAACTTTTCGATAGCCACATGACCGGTTTCGATATCGACCTGGACGATTGCGACGTGACAGGCATTGGAAAAAGTGCCCGCCGGATCGTAGGCGCCGATCTCCGTCAGGCCGGGATCGATTTCGCCGTTGAAGCGATGAGTTTGGTAATAGGCTTGGCGCGCCATGGTCGCGATCGGCAGCGAGCGGTCGGTGCCGCTGACCTTGGCCATGCCGCCTTCGAGCACGATATCGGCGGCCGAAGCCTCGAGCAGGTGGCTGGCGATCTTGAGCAGCTTAGTCCGTAGCTTCTGCGCCGCGATCAAGCTGGCGCCGCCGGCAATCACCAGCGAGCGGCTGGCAAAGGTACCCCAGCCATAGGGCGCGCGGTCAGTATCACCATGCACGACTCTGATCTGCCGCGGCTCTACTCCGATCTCATCGGCGATGATCTGGGCCAGCGTCGTTCGCAACCCCTGCCCGTGCGGCGACGACCCAATCCGCGCCTCCACCAGGCCTGAGGGGTCCATAGTGATCTCGACGTTTTCCCATCCGGGCGTGATCTCCATGCCGCGCGCCGCAAACGCCGGGCTGCCGTAACCGGTTCGTTCGGAAAACGTCGAGAAACCGATGCCGAGATAACGGCCTTCGGCCCTGGCCTGCTTCTGGCGCGCGCGGAACGCCGGCAGGTCAATGTGCTCGACCGCCATCTCCAAGGTCTGGCGGTAACTGGCTTCGTCGAACGTCAGGCCGGTCGCGGATTTGTAGGGAAATCGATCGATCAGATTGCGCCGGCGAATTTCGATCGGCTCTATTCCAAACCGGGCGGCCGCCTTGTCCATCAAACGTTCGAGCGCGAACGTGATCACCGGTCGCGAGACACCCCGATAAGGCCCCATCGGGCAGGTGTGCGTGACGACGCCGCGTGAAACACAATCGTAGGCTTGAGCTTGGTAAGGACCCGGCAGCTCCGCCATAGCCATCAGCGGCTCGACGCCGCAGGTCGTCGGAAAACAGGAATAGGCGCCGACATTGGCGATGATGTCCGCCGACAGCGCCGTGAGCCTGGCATCCTTGTCGAAGGCGCCCTCGAGCGTGATAACCTGATCGCGGCTATGAAAACCCGCCATGAGGTTTTCCCTCCGGTCCTCGGTCCAGGCCACCGAACTACGTAACCGGCGCGCAAGCCACACCAGGATCACGTATTCCGGGGTCAGCGACATCTTCTGACCGAACCCGCCGCCAACGTCGGGCGCAATCACACGTAGGTCGCTTTCAGGCATTCCAAGCACGTCTGCAATCGCGGTCCGTGTCAGATGCGGCATTTGGGTGGTGCAAGTCAGCGTGACGCGACCCGTTGCGCCATCGTAGGCCGTGTGCCCAGCCCGAGCCTCCAACGGAGTGGCATTCTGCCGGCGCGAATGTGCCTCGAATTGGATCAGCGTATGCGCGGACGCCCGTGTTGCATCAAAGTCCGGGGTCTTGATCCGCCCCTCCACGATGACGTTCCCTGGCGCTTCGGGATGGACGACCGGCGCGCCGGCGGCAAGCGCGCGGCGCGCGTCGGTTACGGCGGTGAGCGGAACGATCTCGATCTCGACCCGATCGGCGATATCCTCGGCTTCCTCCTTGCTCGCCGCAACGACCGCAGCGACCACTTCGCCAACAAACCGCACCACGTCCGCGGCCAAAACCGGCTGCGCCACAGGGACGTAGCTGAACTTGTGCAGCATCGGCTTGATCGGTTTGACGCCCGCAAGGTCGGCAGCGGTGATGACATTCGCATTGGGCGGCACGCCGATGCGGTCGATGCGCCCAGACGCGACCGGACTTCGCACGAAGCGAACCCAGTGTGCCGCCTGCAGATCCGCCGTGAAATGGCCCTGACCCGCCACCAACGCCGGATCCTCGAGCCGTCGAATCGACCGTCCGACCCAAGTCATTCCGGAGCCCTGCGTCGGGACGCTCATGGGACGGATCGCTCCAGCGCCCGGCGCGTGACCGCACGAACGAGTTCGCGCCGATACTCCGCATCCGCCTGAATATCTTCGATCGGGTCGATCGCCTGGGCGGCCGCCTCCGCCGCCGCCTGGAAGGTCTTGGCTTCAAGGGGACGACCTTTCAGGGCCGCCTCCGCCTCGGGAATCCGCCGCGGACGCGCCTCCGCGCCGCCAAGCCCGACCCGAGGCTCAGCAATGACGCCATCGGTGACTCGGTATGTCACCAGTGCCATCGCGATGGCAAAATCGCCGGCGCGCCGATTGAATTCATAGAAGCCGAAGTGGGCCTGGCTTGGAAGGATCGGCAAGCGTACCTCGGTGAGCAGTTCGTCCTCCGCCAGCGCGGTCGACATGATCCCTTCGAAAAAGTCCTCCGCCGCGATGACGCGCTGTCCGCGCTTGCTCCTTGCAACCATCTCCGCCCCGAGCGTCGATGCAACCAAGCACCATTCCGATGCAGGATCGGCGTGAGCGATGCTCCCGCAGAACGTACCGCGTGTCCGGATCGGATAATGCGCGATGTGGCGCACCACGGTCGAGAGCATGCGACCCATCTCCGCATCCGCGACGGGACGATGAAACGCCGCGTGGCGGACAGTGGCGCCGATGGAAAGGGTATTGTCGATCCGCGACACCCGGGCGAGCTCGGCGACCCCGTTGATGTCAATGAGATGAGCCGGCCGCGCCATACGGAAGGCCATGATCGGAACGAGGCTTTGTCCGCCCGCGAGTATGCGGCCGTCTTGGGGACCGAATTCGGCGAGCATGTCGGTGGCTCCCCCGACCGTTGCCGGAACGTGACGAACAAACGGCGCGGGTTTCATGGATGAAACGTCCTGCGGGAAAGGGGCTATCTTTTCATGCTAACGGCGCTGCTTTCGCCGAGTCAAATGTGAGACGATCCGGCAAGACCGGTTGCATCCTCTGTATCGTTCTGGCGCTCCGCTCCGACGAGTCCGCAAATCATCGCTGTCTTGACGAACGGCCGCCGGCCCAACACTCTGGCATGGACGCCCACTTGCAGAGGACCAGCCATGAAAATCGTCGACATGAGCCACGTCATGAACGT
>WHTM01000057.1 GCA_009377755.1 Hyphomicrobiales bacterium
CGTGGCGTCGCTGGGTTGGTAGGAATTGAGGGTGGCGTAGTCTCCGGGGTGTTCAACCTCGAATCATCCGGCGTTGAAGCGTCGGACTGGAGACCACGCCATGACGAACGTTACCACGAAGCCTGATTCGTCGCAGCCCGAGACCGAAACGGCTGTCCATCTTTTCGACAACTGGTTTGATCCGATTGAGACGGGCCTTCGCGATCGGGCTCGCGAATTTCTGCAAGCCATGCTGGAAGGCGAGCTCGACCTGGTTCTGGCGCGCTCGCACTACGCTCGCCGTGCGAAGGCGTTGAGCGGCGATGCGGAGGGAGTGGTCGGCGCCACTGGTCACCGCCACGGCCACCGGTCGCGGTCGCTGCTGGGGAGTTTCGGCCAAGTGGAGGTTGAGGTGCCGCGCGCCCGGCTGAACACCCCCGATGGCAAGACGACGGAGTGGAAGAGCCAGGCGCTGCGTGCTTACCAGCGGCGTACGCTGACTGCCGATGCGCTGATCGCCAGCACCTACCTTGCCGGCACCAATACGCGCCGAGTGCGCCGTGCGCTCGGTGCCGTGTTTGGCGGCGCAGTGGGCAAGGACACGGTGAGCCGGGTGTGGCGCAAGGTGAAGAGCGACTGGGACGCATGGAACGCCCGCTCGCTGGCCGAAGAACCGATCGTACGGCTCATTCTCGACGGCACGGTAGTTCGCGTCCGGCTCGACCGCAAAGCGACCTCCATCTCGCTCCTCGTCGTCATCGGCGTGCGCGCGGATGGCCAGAAAGTGCTGCTCGCAATCAAGAGCATGGGCGGCGAGAGCACCGAAGCCTGGCGCACCGTTCTCGACGATCTCGTCAAGCGTGGCCTGCGGCGACCCGAGTTCCTCATCGTCGATGGCGCTTCGGGACTTGATATGGCGATTGCCGCCGTGTGGGGCGACATACCGGTCCAGCGATGCACGGTCCACAAGCACAGGAACCTGCTGGCGCATGCGCCCGAGCGCCTGCACGATGAGATCGCCGCCGACTACAACGACATGATCTACGCGGCCACGCGGGAGGAGATCGCTGTGCGCCGTAAGGCCTTCATCCGCAAATGGCGGCTCAAGCATCGTGCCGTCGCCGACAGCCTGGAGGAAGCCGGCGACCGTCTCTTCACCTTCACCCGTCTGCCGCCGAGCCAGTGGAGAAGCGCGCGCACCACAAACGCGATCGAACGGCTGCACGAGGAGTTCAAGCGAAGGATCAAGACGCAGACCGTGCTGCCGTCCGCAGAGACCGCAGCCATGCTGTTCTGGGCGCTGCTCGCTTCCGGTCAGATCAACATGCGCAAAGTCGATGGATGGCAGACGCTCGCCACAAAGCCCATTGATCAGCCAATTGACCTCGCCGCTTGATCAGATAACTTCAAATTGCCGGAGATCGCGCCGCACCAATTCCAACCACTCCCGCTACGGCACCCAGTCGTTCTCGACTCACACGCAGATCGCGCTTGTAGACAAAGCGCGTCCAAATGCCCGCCACGACGACGGTCAGCGTTAGCAGGACAATTGAAGCGCTTAGAATGGTCATTGTTGCCGGCTCGGTGCCGCTAAGAAGTAAAGGGCGCAGAGAACAGCAATTGTCTCTCCGAGCAGCGGCTCCAGCATGCACACCGCCACATGGTCCTTCACCTTGTAACTCGCCAAGGACCTGCGAATACAAGTCCTGCACAGCGGCTGGTCAGGAGGGGCATGACCCGCGCCCTAGCTGACGTCCCGCAAATCTCCGTCATCGAGAATCCGTACCGCAGCCCCGTCAAGATCGTCATATTGGCCGGTTCGCACAGACCACAGGAAAGCGAACAACCCGCTCAGCCCGAGCGCTAGCGCCATCGGCACGAGGTAGACGAGGACATTCATAGTGTCTTCACCGGCAGGACAGGATTTTCCGCTCTCGCCGCTTGTATCGCGGGTGATAGCGCGCGCAGGGCATTCAGCGTCACGAGCGATGATGAACCGGACATGGCAGCGGCCGCGATCAGCGGTGTCACCATGCCGGCCACCGCCACCGGCACCGCGACAGCGTTGTAAATCACCGCGAGCCAGAGATTCTGCCGCATCAGTCGGCGCGCGTACCTGGCAATGAGCACGGCCGTTAGCACAGGTTGCAGCCGATCGCCCAGGAAGATGGCATCGGCGTGAGCCTGCGAAATATCGGACGCACCGATCGGCGACATTGATACGTTGGCCGCCGCGAGCGACGGCGCATCATTGATCCCGTCGCCGACCATCAGGACGCGGCGATTGCGCGCCTTCAAGCCCTCAAGCACGGCAACCTTCTCTGCGGGCTTCATTCCGGCCTGCCAGCTTGCAATGCGAAGCTCTCTCGCCAGCGGCTCGACCGCCGCCGAACGATCCCCGGACAGGATGTGCAGCTCGATTCCAAGCGCCGCAAGCGCGGCGACGGTGTCGACCGCGTCGGACCGGAGCGCCTGGTGGACGGCAAAAACAGTACTCCTCTTGCCGCAACGGAAGGCGATCAGCGAAGCTCCGTCATGCTCCAAGGCAAGGTCTTCCGGGACCATGACATTGCAAAAGGCAGCGCTGCCGAGACGCAGTTCCATGCCGTCGACCTGCGTGCGGATGCCCTGGCCAGGTTCCTCGACCGCGTCGGGAAAAGGCTCGCCGTTCGCATGATGACGCCTCACGGCGGCAGCGAGGGGATGGTGGCTGGACAGGGCGAGCCGCGCCGCGGCTTGCAACATGGCTGGATCGATGGCGGACGCATTGACGACGCGGAGTTCCGGTAGAGTCAAAGTGCCGGTCTTGTCGAACACAACGGTATCGACTTCAGCGAGCCGTTCGATGGCGTCGCCGGCATTGAGAAAGATTCCGGAACGGAACAGACGTCCGGCAGCGACCACCTGCACCGCCGGCACAGCCAACGCCAAGGCGCAAGGGCAGGTGATGATCAGAACGGAAATGGCGACGACCACCGCGCTATGCAGGCCCGCGCCGGTCAACAGCCAGCCGGCCAATGTCAAGGCCGCGGCGGTGTGCACGATCGGCGCATAGTAGCGCGCCGCCGCGTCTGCGAGCTGGACGGTGCGCGATTTCGACACCACCGCCTTGTCAAGCAGGCGCTCGATCTCATCCAGCAACGTCCTCTCGCCGGCGGCCGTGATGCGTAGCGTCAGCGCGCCGGAAAGGTTCTGGCTGCCGGCATAGATCAGCATGCCGGGCGTGATGCTGCGCCCGGCCGTCTCGCCGGTGATCAGGTTCTCGTCGATGTCCGAGGTCCCCTTGACGACGTTGCCGTCCGCGGGAACGCGGTCGCCGGGGCGGACGACGATCAGGTCGCCGGGTTTCAGGCTGGCTGCGGGGACTTCCACGAGCTGCTGCTTGGCATCGAGCTTGTGCGCGGTCGCGGCGCGATAGGCGGCAAGGTTGCCAGCGGCCGCGCGCGTGCGGGCGCGCATTGCCCGGTCGAGATAGCGGCCGCACAGCAGGAAGAACAACAGCATGACCGCCGAGTCGAAATAGGCATGCTCGGCGTGGTTGACCGTCTCGATCACCGACAGCCCGAGCGCCAGGACGATGCCGAGCGAGATCGGCACATCCATGTTGACCGAGGCGCTGCGCAGGGCAGCCCACGCGCTGCGGAAGAACGGCTGTCCGGCATAGGCGGCCGCTGGCAGCGCGATCAGCGCCGACAGCCAGTGGAAGAAGTCGCGCGTCTCCGGCGTGATGTCGGTCACGTTGCCGGACCACACCGATACCGACAGCAGCATGATGTTCATGGCGGCGAAGCCGGCGACCGCCAAGTATTTCAGCAACTGTCGGGCGGCGCGCTTGTCCTCATCCTCGCTGCCGCGGACCGCGAAGGGATGGGCGCCGTAACCCATGCGTTCGAGCGTGTCGATCACCGCACCGGCGCCGGTAACCGCAGGATTCCAGGACACGGCCAGTCGGCGGTTTGTGAAATTGAGAGCCTGGCCTCGGCCACGCCGGGCACCAGCTTCAGCGCATGCTCGATGCGCCGGATGCAGCCGCCGCAGGACACGCCCTCGACTGCAAGGTCCATTGCAACGACCCCGCCGCCCTGTGGCCGGATGAAGATCGAGAAATCGCGGGCCTCCGGCATGGGGTCACCTCAGCGCAGGGTGAGCCGGCTCTTCGACCGGAACAGCCGCTCGCCGACGCGCACGACGTCGATCAGCAGGTCCCATTGGCCGGGATCGGCATTGACAGTGCCGCTGAAGACACCCGCGGCAAACTCTCGCACCGCGATCGGCTGATCGCGCCGAGCGTCCGCGGGATGAACAAGCCGTGCGATCAGCTTGGTCCCCGCGGGCGGCACGCCGGCGTGGTCCCGCACGGTCACGGACAGCATGGCGGCGTCAGCCGACATGCGAAGCAGGTTGGCCTCCACGGCCCAGTGGCGCGTCCCTGTGCGCGGGCTGCGGCAATCTCCTGCTTGAAAGCGAGGCCGGCCTTGTAGGAACTTGCTGTCTCGACGCCACCGAAGGTCGTGGTCGCCGCCCGGATCATCACGGCATTCACGGCAATGACGACGCCGAAGAAGCCCAGGAAGCAGAACAGCGCGGCGCGGCCGGTCAGTTCCTTCGGTTTCCGCGATGGGTTGGGAAGATGCTGGGTCATCGCCGGGTCTCGGGGCTGCGGAAATAGTCGGATGCCGTGGCGATCTCGCCGCTCTTGAGATCGCGCACCGCGAACGTCACGACAGTCGAGTTCTTCATGACGCCGCCGTATTCGGTGACCAGCACGCGGAACTCACGGGTCTGGTCCGGGCCGACCTCCAAGATCGGGCGGCCGTTGCTTTGTGCCTTCGTGCCGACGACGTCGACAAAGCTGCCGGGGAGATTCTCGACGTCGAGAGCGAACGACCGCGGCTCGCGCCGCATGTTGAGGATACGCAGCGTATAGGCGTTGCGGATACCGCCATCGGACAGGCGTACGAAGATCGGATTGCGGTCGTGGATGACGTTGGCAGCAGTGGTCTGCCGGGTGGCGAGACTGTAGAGCATGATCCCTCCGGCCAGCGCGATCACGGCGGCATAGAGCGCGGTGCGCCAGCGCACGATCTTGACGAACGGCGTCTGCCCTGCGAGCCGCCGCTTGATGTTGACCTCCGTGTCATAGGCAATCAGCCGCGCCGGCCGGCCGACCTTGGTCATGACTGCGTCGCAGGCGTCGATGCACAGGCCACACTGAATGCAGCCGAGATTGGGACCATTTCGAATATCGACGCCGGTCGGGCAGACGTAGACGCATTGCAGGCAATCGATGCAGTCCCCGGCAGGCTTGCCCCGGGCCCGCAGCTGCTCGGACTTCTTGACCGAGCAGCGCGGCTCGCCGCGATCGTACCGATAGGTGACGTTGAGGGCGTGCTCGTCGGTCAGCGCCGCCTGGATGCGCGGCCACGGGCACATATAGGTGCAGACCTGCTCGCGCATGTGCCCGGCGAACACATACGTTGTCAGGGTCAGAATGCCGATCCAGAGATAGGCGACGAACGGCGCCTGGAGCGTGGCCAGATCCTTGACCAGCGTCGGCGCGTCGGCGAAGTACAGCACCCAGGCGCCGCCGGTCCACCAGGCGATCATCAGCCAAAGGAAATGTTTTGCCCCGGCCCGTGCGATGCGGTCCAGCGTCCAGCGCCCCTGGTCGCGCAACAGGTGCTCGCGCCGGGCGCCTTCGATAATGCGCTCGACCGCCTGGAACAGGTCGGTCCACACCGTCTGCGGGCAAAGATAGCCGCACCAGACGCGGCCGGCGACGGCGTTCATCAGGAACAGCGCCATCGCCGCGAGGATCAGGAGGCCGGTCAGGTAGTAGATCTCCTGCGGCCAGATCTCGATGAAGAAGAAGTAGAAGCGCCGGTTCGGGAAGTCGACCAATAGCGCCTGGCTCGGCGCGCCCGGGCCGCGGTCCCAGCGCACGAACGGAAGGAGATAGTAGACGCCGAGCGCGCTTGCCCGTGCCCTTTTCGCCCATGACAGACCGCGCAGTTGTCGGCGAAGACTTTGGCGCCGCGCGCGAGATCGACGTTGGGTGCGACCGGCAAGCCCGCCAGCGAACGCACGTAATCGGCTGCGGCATTGATATCGGGGCGCTGCAGCATGTTGTCGCGGCCGAACGTCGGCATGCTTCCGGGCCGCGTATCCGGATGATTGCTGCGGATGCCGGTGCGGATCGTGTGCGTGATCGCATCGAGCGAACCGCCCCACAGCCATTCGTCGTCGTTGAGATTGGGATAACCCTTGGCGCCGCCGCCGCCGGCCCCATGGCATGGCGCGCAGTTGTCGGCAAAGGCCGTCTTGCCGACGGCCCGGGCAAAATCGAGCAGGAGTGGATCGTCGGCGATCTGCTGCAGCGGGGCGGTTGCCAGCTGCTGCATCATCGGACCGCGCTGCGCCTTGAGCAGCGACAACTCGGTGACCACGGCCTCGCGCGATCTCCAGCCGAAAGTGCCGCGCGTGTAGGAGGAGATCAGCGGCCAGGACGGATAGACGATCCAATAGCCGACCGACCAGATGATGGTGACGTAGAACAGCCACAGCCACCAGCGCGGCAGCGGCGTATTGAGCTCGCGGACGCCGTCCCATTCATGACCGGTGGTGGCGGTGCCGGTGACCGCGTCCACATGCGGGCGTTGCTCGGCAGCCATATTTCAGTCCTCCCGCAGCGGAACGCGCGCGGCGGCGTCGTACATGCTTTTGCGCGATGGCCAGAGCACGTAGGTCAGCACCGACACGAACACTGTGACGAAATACACGAGCCCCCAGGTCTGGGCGAAATGCGCAAGGGCCAGGTAGGTGGACATGTTCGGCCTTACCGGATGTTGGCTTTGTCGTTGTAGAGCTTGAAGTCAACCTGCGTGCCGAGCATCTGCAGGTAGGCGATCAGCGCATCGGCTTCGCTGATCCGGTCAGGGTTGCCGTCATAGTCGCGCACCTGCGCGTTCGGATACCGCTTGATGAGATCGCCGGCTGATGGGCTGTCGGTAGTCGCCTGGGCGCGCGCATCCGTGGCGGCATTGGCGATCATTTCCAACGTATAGGGAACGCCGAGCGCGGCCTGGACCTTGAGATCGTCAGCGATATGCGCGGCGCCAAGCTCGGTCTCGGCGAGCCACGGATAGGCCGGCATCACAGTGCCGGGCACAACCGACTTCGGTTGCCGCAGATGATCGCGGTGCCATTCGTCGGAATATTTGCCGCCGACACGTGCAAGATCGGGACCGGTGCGCTTCGAGCCCCATTGGAACGGGCGGTCGTACATGCTCTCGGCAGCGAGCGAATAGTGTCCGTAGCGCTCAACCTCATCGCGCAGCGGCCGGATCATCTGCGAATGGCAGTTGTAGCAGCCTTCGCGCACGTAGATGTTGCGGCCGGCGAGCTCAAGCGGAGTGTAGGGACGCACGCCATCGACCTTCTCGATGGTGCTTTTGAGATAGAACAGCGGCGTGATCTCGACCAACCCGCCGATCGCGATGACGACGAGGACACCGATCGAGAGGACGATCGAGTTCTTCTCGAAGATGGCGTGTTTCGACCAAAGCGACATTGTCTTTACTCACGCGGCGGCGAGCGCGGGCCGCACGCCGGGTGCGGCCTCGAGTTCGGAAACCGACGTCACCGTCTTCCAGAGATTGACCACCATGATCAGCGCGCCGGCGAGGAACAGCGCGCCGCCGAGCGCGCGGATCAGGTAGAACGGGTGCATCGCCTCGACGGTCTCGATGAACGAGTATTCGAGGAAGCCGAGGCTGGTGTAGGCGCGCCACATCAGCCCTTGCAGGATGCCCGACACCCACATCGCGGAAATGTAGAAGACGATGCCGAGGCTCGAGATCCAGAAGTGCCAGTTCACCAGCTTGAGCGAGTAAAGCTCCCTGCGGTTCCACAGCCAGGGAACCAGGCAATAGATGGCGCCGAACGACACATAGGCGACCCAGCCGAGCGCACCGGAATGCACGTGGCCGATGGTCCAGTCGGTGTAGTGCGAGAGCGAATTCACCGCCTTCACCGACATCAGCGGTCCTTCGAACGTCGCCATGCCGTAGAAGGCGACCGAGACCACCATCATGCGGAGCACGGGGTCGGTCCTCAGCTTGTCCCAGGCGCCTGACAGCGTCATCAAGCCGTTGATCATGCCGCGCCACGACGGCATCCACAGCATCACCGAGAAGGTCATGCCGAGCGTCTGCGCCCAGTCCGGCAGGGCCGTGTAATGCAGGTGGTGCGGGCCGGCCCAGATGTAGAGGAAGATCAGCGCCCAGATGTGGATGATCGACAGCCGATAGGAATAGACCGGCCGGTCCGCCCGCTTCGGAATGAAGTAGTACATGATGGCGAGGAAGCCGGCGGTGAGGAAGAAGCCGACCGCGTTGTGGCCGTACCACCACTGCACCATCGCGTCCTGCACGCCCGACCAGACGATGTAGGACTTCGGCGAAAACAGCGACACCGGGATCGCCGCGTTGTTGCCGAGGTGCAGCACCGCGATCGTCAAGATGAAGGCGAGGTAGAACCAGTTGGCGACATAGATGTGCGGCTCCTCGCGCCGCATGATCGTGCCGATATAGACCAGGAAGTAGGTGACCCAGACGACGGTGAGCCAAAGGTCCGCATACCACTCGGGCTCGGCATATTCCTTCGACTGGGTGATGCCGAGCAGATAGCCGGTGCCGGCGATGACGATGAAGAAGTTGTAGCCCAGCACCACGAACCACGGGGCCAGGTCGCCGGCCAGCCGCGCGCGGCAGGTGCGCTGCACCACGTAAAACGAGGTGCCGATCAAGACGTTGCCGCCGAAGGCGAAGATCACGGCTGACGTGTGCAGTGGCCGAATTCGCCCGAACGAAAGCCACGGCAAGTCGAAGTTGAGAACGGGAAAGGCGAGTTCCAGCGCCGCATAAAGCCCAACCGTGAACCCGGCGATGCCCCAGAGCATGGCGGCGACGGTGGCGAACTTGACCGGACCCATGTTGTAGTTGGGCTTGCCGTCGATCGTGAGCGGCGGCAGCTGAGCGAGTCGATCGTAATAACGATCAACGATCGCAAACACGGCAGCCGCGCTCGCCGCAGCAAACAGGTAGGCATGGAACGCGTATTCCGGCACATACGGCGTTGGCGGCAATGATGAGCGAAAGAAAGGCCAACGCCACGAAAGCGAGCGCTGATCCGCCTTCTCCCAAGGTCATCGACTTTTGCGAAACGGTGGATTGGGCCATCGCCTACCTCAAGGTGGTACCGGAGCCAAGTGCCGATGGGGGTCGGCCGGCGCGTGCTGGATAAGTTGCCGTCGCGGTCAGGG
The DNA here is from genome assembly GCA_009377755.1 of Hyphomicrobiales bacterium. Lineage (GTDB taxonomy): Bacteria > Pseudomonadota > Alphaproteobacteria > Rhizobiales > Xanthobacteraceae > WHTM01. The sequence continues at coordinate 9,302 of WHTM01000057.1, forward strand.
CGTTGACGCAGATCAAACCTGACGGTGCGCTGTATGGCGTGGGATCGACAGGTCGGCCATGCGTTCCACGCAATGCCCGTGACTAACGCTCAAGCGCCTTAAGGTAGGAGATGACGTCGCCGACTTGGCCGGGATCGAGCTGAAATTCCGGCATTGTCGGATGGCCCGTTACGATGCCTTCGCCGAGGGCCTCCGCCAGGTTCTCGACCGGATATTTCAGGTGCAACGTGCGGAACGGCGGGGCAATCCTCAATGGACTCTCACCCACCTTGCCAATCGCGTGGCAACCCGCGCAATGCAAGCGAACGAATGTGAAACCTCGCTGTGCGGCCGGCGACAGCGGTTCGGCGGCGTCGAGCCCGACAGATGCCAGCGTGGCAACCAGAGTGACCAGCAGACAGAGACCGGCTTGCCGCGCACGAAGCATCACTGTTCCCCATTGTCTTTTGAGAATTTGGCCCGCTCGTCGCGCAGGATCGTCAGTGTCGTGTGATTTGGACAATATTGCTGCCAAGCTTGGCCTTCTGGATTTGTGGCCAAATCGCTCTCGCATCGCCGCTTGCTCGCGCACAATGAACAAAGCCTCTCGAGATCTTTCGAAACGCTTGGCTGGGAATGCGCCACCTCCGCAGCGTCGAGACCGAGCACCGCCATGCGTCGCGTCAGCAGGTCGGCGGACTCCGGCCACTTGCCGGCAAGCACGCGCAGCTCCGTCGTCGTGACGCCAACGTCGCGAGCAATATGCTGCATCTCCTCGTGCGTGAAATTGCTCAGTTCGGCGACCCGTGTGCGGCTTGAGCGCCAATTCCGCCACCAGTGCATGACGGCGCCGAAGAAAGACTGGTGTTCCTTCACGGACGAAGTCTGCATGGCAATCCCCGCTCCTGGATCGCAGTACATGATCAGCCGTTCAGCCGGCCGAGTGCGTTGCGATTCCGCAGCACGATACCGCGAGAGCTCGGAAGCCCGATGGCGGCGGTATTCTCAAGGTGTGTGAACGTCCGCGAGACGGTCTCGATCGTCAGACCGAGATAGTCGGCAATGTCCTGCCGCGACATCGGAAGTTCGACGCGATCGCCAGCGGGCAGGCGCTCGGCCATCTCCAGCAGGAACGCAGCAACCCGCTCCTGCGCGGTCTTGATCAGCAGCAGAATGTGATCCTGCACACGGCGAAGTTCCCGCCCGGTCAGTATCCAGAGCTGGCGGGCGACGTCGATGTCCCGCTCGGCCAGCGCAGCGATCGTGCTGCGCTTGATCACCAGCACCTTGGATTCGGTGACGGCTTCGGCAGAGAATGTATGCTGGTCGCTGCTCTCGAGGCCGAAGATGTCGCCGGGCATATAGAATGCGCCAATCTGGCGGCGCCCATCGGCGAGGACCTTGTAGGTGCGCACTGTCCCGCTGACCACCTTGTAGAGATAGTCTGCCGGCTCGTCCTCCCCGTACACCTCAGCATTGCGCCCGAACGACATCGAGGCGCCCATCAGTTCAATCGTCTCGCCGAACAGGAGCAGGGCCGGCGCAGAGAAGCGTGCAGGCCGTAAAGAGGTGCCGTTTTGAATGGTTGTCTGCGTCAGCATGGTCAATTCTCCCTGCATCGTTCGAGGCAATGGATACCGCCTCGACCAACGGCGGAAAATTAAGATAATGTCCCTACGGGACTTCCCGGAGGCTGATCTATAACGGCACGTAGCCGTGATGATTTTGCGTTGTGGCGGCCACGGGCATTGAAAGAAAGAACCTGATTCGCATGGCCGATTTGACGGTCAAACCGCACGAAGTGCCAGAAAATGGCGCTTTTGAACGCTGGCTTCCTATTCAGCAAGGGCCGATGGGCTATGCGCTTGCGGCCACATTCGTGGCGCTCGCCTTCGCCGCGCGCGTCGCTCTTGCACCCCTCCTGCAGAACGAAGCCCCCTATCTGTTCTTCATGCCGGCCGTGTTGATGGCCGCGGGCCTCGGCGGACTGGGACCGGGCACTTTCGCGACGATCCTGGCCTTGCTGCTCGGGTTCTTTTTCGTTGCTGATTTTCCCGCGCTTACGCCGGCGGATTGGGTGAATGCCGCTGCATTTGCCTTCATTGGACTCGGCATGGCCTGGGGCGGCGAGCAATTCAACCAGAGCCGGCGGCGCGCCAGCGCCACGACGCAGGATGTCATGGCGCGTGAGGCCCATGTGCAGTCGATCCTCGACACGGTGCCCGACGCGATGATTGTGATCGACGAGAACGGCATCATTCGGTCCTTCAGCACGGCAGCGGAACGATTGTTCGGCTACTCGGCGGCCGAAGTGATCGGCAAGAACATCAAGATAATGATGCCATCGCCCTATCGTGAGAACCACGATGGCTACCTTGAGCGCTATTTGCGGACTGGAGAGCGCCGCATCATCGGGATCGGCCGGGTTGTGGTGGGCGAGCGCCGGGACGGTTCGACCTTTCCGATGGAGCTTGCCGTCGGCGAAATGAAATCGAGCAACCAACGTTACTTCACGGGCTTCATTCGTGACCTGTCCGAACGCCAGAAGACGGAAGCACGCTTGCAGGAGTTGCAATCGGAATTGGTGCACATTTCCCGGCTGACCGCGATGGGCGAAATGGCTTCGGCGCTCGCGCATGAGCTCAACCAGCCGTTGTCGGCGATCGCCAACTATATGAAGGGATCGCGTCGCCTTCTGGAAGATGGCATCGACGAGCGCTCCGAGATGGTGCGCCAAGCAATGGACAGCGCAGCCGAACAGGCCTTGCGTGCGGGACAGATTATCCGCAGGTTGCGCGATTTCGTGGCGCGCGGGGAGAGCGAGCGGCGGGTTGAGAGCGTCACCAAGCTGGCCGAGGAAGCAAGTGCGCTGGCTCTGGTGGGCGCGAAGGATCAAGGCGTGCGTGTCCGGTTTCAGTTCGGCGGAACAAACGACCTTGTGCTGGCGGACAAGGTCCAGATCCAGCAGGTTCTGCTCAACCTGATCCGCAATGCGATCGAGTCAATGCAGACCTCGGAAAAGCGAGAGCTGGTCATTTCGTCGGCCCTGGTCGAAGACGACATGCTGACCGTCAGCGTGGCCGACACCGGTTCCGGAATTGCGCCGGAAATGGCCGGACAGCTCTTCCAGCCTTTTGTCACCACCAAACGCCAGGGAATGGGCGTTGGCCTGTCGATCTCACGCACCATCGTCGAAGCGCATGGCGGCCGAATCTGGGGGGAACCGAATCCTGGTGGAGGCACGATCTTTCGCTTCACATTGCGTGCGGTGACCGAGGAGGAGGAACTGGGTAATGCCGTCTGAAATGATGGTGTACGTGGTCGACGACGACGAAGCGATGCGGCAGTCGTTGAGCTTTTTGCTTCGCGCTGCCAAGGTCGACGTACAGACATTCGAGAGCGCGACGGCCTTCCTTGAAGCTTTGCCGCAGATCAAGCCGGGGTGCCTCGTCACTGACGTGCGGATGCCCGGAATGAGCGGGCTGGACCTGTTGCGACATCTGCGCGAACGCAAAGTTGCCATGCCGGTGATCGTCATCACGGGACACGGCGACGTCCCGCTCGCCGTCGAGGCCATGAAGGACGGTGCGGTGGATTTCCTTGAAAAGCCGTTCGATGACGAGGTTTTGCTCGGATCGATCCGTTCTGCCCTGAACGAGCAGGTCAACGATCAGGGACGGCTGGCGATGCGAACGGCAATCACGGAAAAGCTTGCACTGCTTTCAGCCCGTGAGAGACAGGTCCTTGAAGGTCTGGTCAATGGACATCCCAACAAGATCATCGCGTTCAATCTCGGCATCAGCCCACGAACGGTGGAAATCTACCGTGCCCACGTCATGACCAAGATGGAGGCGGCGAGCCTCTCCGATCTGGTCCGCATGGCCTTGATGGCCGGCATCCTCGACGATGTGTCGCCGTCCGACCCTGCCTGAACCCAGCGGTCTCCGTCAGCACCGGTCTGTTGAGATAAATCAAAGCGTAGCGCGCTCGATCCGTACTTTATAGCCACGGAGGCTGCCCATTGGCGCCCTCAGCCTTGGCCCGGATGATGGAAACGCGCCGCGATTTGAGCACTCGGCCGCTTGTCGTCATTGTCGATGACGACGACGCCGTTCGCGACTCGCTCCAGTTCGCGCTTCAAATCGAGGGATTCACGGTCCGCACCTACTCAAGCCCGTGGACCGTCTTGAAGGAAGGTCTGGTCCCTGATTGCGGCTGCCTGGTCGTTGATCAGAGCATGCCCGAAATAACCGGACTCGATCTCATCGCGAGGCTGCGCGAGCAAAACATGCTGGCGCCAGCCATTCTCATCACCAGCCATCTCAGCGCCACGGTCCGCGAGCGAGCCGCCAGCGCCGGCGTTCCCATCGTCGAGAAGCCGCTGCTGGGTAGCACCCTGAGCGACCGCATTCGCCAATCACTGGCGCAACAATCCGCGTAACTCCACCGAGCCGCAATCATTCAACCGCCGTGAGTTCGAGGCGCCCTACCAGGAGAAAGAACCATGACAAAAGCGAGCACGATCCGAATCGGGATGACCGTCAATCAGCGCAATACGAGTTGGCATTTCGCGTGGTTCTCTTCCTGCAAACTAAATTGGCCTCCCCGCGTGCGGAATAGCTGCAGCATGCATCCGGAGAGTGAAGGCAAAAACGCACGCCATGGAGGCGACGACGTTGATGCAGATCAAAAGCAGTTCTTTGTTCCAGATCAAAGAACTGCGCGGGCGGCTTGCATACAAAGGCTCCAAAGGAGAGCCTGATGACCGCCCCGCCCGAAAATCCTGTCACCGTGTTGGAGAGTAGCAACGGGCCCTTCGAGCGCGTCATTCATCTGACCGGCCGCCTGACGGATGAGCAACGCGCCCGCCTGCTCACTATCGCCGAGAAATGTCCGGTCAGCCAGACGCTGGTGCGGCCATCAATGGTGATTTCGTCTTTGGCCGACGTTTCTTCGGCGGTTCCTGCTTAGAGGCGACGATGATTTTTACCAAGTGGAAAATCGCGACTGCGACGGCGGTTCTCGCCGCCATGGCCGCCGCTGGGATCTGGCTCTATCAGAATCGCACGCTGACGGTCGCCGTCGTGCAGCCCGAACATGACATCGCGATAAAGATCTTCGGTCTCGGCACGGTGGACGCACGCGTGCAAAGCAAGATCGGGTTCAAAGTCTCTGGCACGCTCACCGAACTGCGTGCCGACCACGGCAATTACGTGACCGTCGGGCAATTGCTCGCGCGAATCGACGCAGCCGAGCAGAAGGCGCGGGTCGCCAAGGCACACGCTCAGGTGCTCAGCGCGGAAGCGGCCGTTCGGGTTGCGGAAGCAGCCGCTCACAAGGCGACCGTCCTGGCAACCCAGCGCGGAAGGGTCAGTGAACGCCGCCAGGCGTTGCTTGCGCGCCAATCGGTTTCCCAGGAAGCCGCCGAGGATGCCCAGCTCAATGAGGGCATCGCCAAGGCCGATATGCTCCTTACCGCGAGCGAGATCGAAGTGGCCAAGGCCAAGCTCGACGACGCGCGCGCCCAGCATGAATGGGAGAGCGTCATTCTCAACCAGCATGAACTACGGGCGCCGTTCGACGGCATTGTTGTGTCCCGCTCCAAGGAGCTCGGCTCGGTGCTGGTCGCGGGTGAGGCGCTGTTTACGCTGGTCGATCCGCAAACTGTCTGGATGCTCGCCTACGTCGACGAGACGCGGGCCGGCGAGATTGAGGTCGGCCAGCCGGTCGAGATCAGATTGCGCTCGTTACCACAACAAACGTTCACTGGCCGGGTCGTGCGCGTCGGCATCGAAAGCGACCGCGTCAACGAGGAACGTCGGGTCTACGTAGGCTGCGAGAATTGTCTGGAGGCGTCTACCTCGGCGAACAGGCGGAAGTGCGGATCACAATCGGTGTGCTCAAGCGCGCCCTGATCCTGCCGGAGGCCTCCATCAGCCAGTTCGACGGGAGTAGCGGTGTGGTCTGGACCGTGGAACAAGGCATGCTGCATCGCCGGCCTGTCACGCTCGGTAAGCGCGCGCTTGACGGTCGCATCGAGGTCGTCGGGGGTATTCCCGATGGCGCCCAGGTGCCGGCGACGATATCGGCTGATTTCCGCGAGCAACGCGCCGTCCGCGTAGCCCAGGACCAGGCCCGATGAATCTCGCGCTACGCGATATCCGGCACAATCTGGGCCGCTTTTTGCTCACTTGCGTGGGGCTGAGCCTCCTGCTCGGCGTTGTGATGTCGATGATCGGCATCTACCGGGGCTTGGTAGCGGAGGCCCTCACGATAGCGCGCGCACCGGCGATCGACCTTTGGGTGGTAGAAGCCGACACGCGCGGTCCATTTGCGGAAGCCTCGCGGATTCCGGGCGACACCCGGGAAGCCGTGGCGCGAATTTACGGAGTGCTGGCGGCGGGGCGATCAACTATCAGTCAGTCGAGATAGAGCATGCCGGCCGCAAATTGCGGTTTTATCTCATCGGGTATGAGCTCGGCCGCCCCGGCGGGCCCAACAAAATCGTTGAAGGCCGGCCAATCGCCCGCAGCCGTTTCGAACTTGTCGCCGATCGTGGCACCGGATTGAAAGTGGGTGAACGGCTGAAGCTCGGTCGCAACGTGTTCGAAGTCGTCGGGCTCACCAGCGGCCAGGTCTCGTCCGGCGGTGACCCGGCCGTGTTTGTGACGTTGCGAGATTCGCAGAAGCTGCAATTTGATCTCGCCCCACCGGCCGCCCGCAAAGAGCTCGCTCGCGGGGCTTCCGCCACAAATACCGACATCATCAACGCGGTGATTGCCCGCATTGATCCAAATGTTCCGGCCGCGACCGTCGCAGACAGCGTGCGCCGCTGGAAGCACCTCTCGGCGCTGGTTCAGAAAGAGCAGGAAACTATCCTCTCGCGCTCGCTCGTCGAGCGCGCCCGCCGCCAGATTGGGATGTTCACCTCGATCCTTCTCACCGTCTCCACCGTGATTATCGCGCTCATCATCTACACGCTAACCATCGACAAGCTCCGAGAGATTGCAACACTCAAGCTGATCGGCGCGCCCGACCGCACCATCATCGGACTGATCGTGCAACAGGCACTGGCCATGGGCCTGATCGGATTCCTGTTCGGAGCGTTGCTGATCAACTTGATCAAGGACGTCTTCCCGAGGCGGGTCTTGCTACTGCCCGAGGACGCCCTCGCTCTGGGCCTCATCGTCCTGGTCGTGTGCGTGGTTGCGAGCGGGCTTGGCGTGCGCTTGGCACTCAAGGTCGATCCCGCAGCGGCGCTAGGAGGCTGATCGTGGAAACCGCGCGCCCTCGCGATGTGCTGGTCGAATTGACCGACATCAGCAAGCATTTCGGCGAAGGCTCGACCCGGGTCGATGCGCTGCGCGCCGTCACGCTGCAGGTCGTGGCCGGACAGGTCGTCGGCCTTCGCGGCCCCAGTGGGTCGGGTAAGACCACCCTCCTGAACGTGATCGGCTGCATCCTCGAGCCCTCATCCGGGAAAGTGAAACTCGATGGACAGCTGGTCTACGACGGCCAGTGGCTCCGGGCGAACCTGCGCCGGCTTCGCCTAAAAAGATCGGCTTCATCTTTCAGTATCACAACCTGCTGCCGTTCCTGACCAGCACCGAGAATGTCGCGGTGGTGCTGCATCTGGCCGGCTTTTCGGCCGAGCAGGCCCGCCGCCGCGCTGTTGAGCTGCTTGACTACCTGGAAGTTGGTCATCGCAGGCACGCCTTTCCGGCCCAGCTGTCCGGCGGCGAGGCGCAGCGGGTGGCGATCGCTCGCGCACTTGCCAACCACCCGCGGATCATTCTGGCGGACGAGCCGACGGCGGCGCTCGACTCGCAACGCGCCCGGATCGTCATGGACCTGCTCAAGCGCGTCGCCGCCGAACAGCAGGCGGCGATCGTCATCGTCACCCACGACGAGAAGATTTTTGATCGCTTCGATTACATCTTCCATCTTCGCGACGGCGCCCTGGAGAGCGCACCGGAATCGTTGCCCGATCGCATTTCGGCCTAGCATCAACCGATATTGTCTTGAGCTACGTATATTTACGGAGTGGACAGATTGCCGCCGTACCAGACTACGTGTCGCCCGTTGGCTTTACATGGACGGCAGAAATGCTGGATGAAACAAGAGCAGAGTTGTTGGCAAGATGCCGGGCGGCCCAGGCAGCCGGCATGGATTTTCCCACTTTGTGGCACGAGATCCTAAGGCCCAGCCCGCTCGTCATAGGCCCACCGATTCAGACCATCCGCGACGGCAAACTCAGGCTGGAGATGCAATTGGTCTCTGGAGAACGCATCGCGTTCGACTCGACGTCTAACAAGATCCTGGCCGATTGACGGTCGCGGAAACACGTCTGCGCGGTGCAGGGATCGAAGCGTATGCCAACCAAGCGGCCACTGTCGGGCTGGCCTTCCTACAAATGAATTGTCCCTGTCGCGGGGATGAGGGCGTCAGCATCTCCAAGTCGCGTCTGTCCAAAGTGCTGCGCAAAAAAAGTTTCGCTGGCGCCGTCCGCGACACACCCTGAAGGGCCGCCAGGACGCCGACGCCGTCGACCGCAGGGGGCTGCGGCTCAAACTGCGAAAGGCGCAGGCCGAGGCCGGCGATATCGTGCTTCTGTTCAAGAATTGGAAGCGACCGACTGGGTAACGTCACCGGATGAACAGGTCGATCTGGGTCGAGATGACTCCTGCATCTCCGACGCTAAACGAAACGATTCCGCCGGCGGCCAGGTGGCACGCGCTGTCGATTGCCGAGGTATATCGCCGCCTCCGCAGCGGCCCAAAGGGTCTGACGTCCGCGGAGGCGGGTCGGCGATTGGATCAATGCGGCCCGAATTCCTTGCCTGAGCCAGCGCGGCGGCGCCTTGCCACGATCGTCCTCGGCCAGCTCAAGAGCCCGCTGATCTTCCTACTGCTCGGGGCGGCCGTGGTTTCCATCGCGGTGGGCGAATACAAGGATTCGGTATTCATCTTTCTGGTGCTCGCTATCAACACCGCGGTAGGAGCTGCGCAGGAGGCGCGGGCCGAGGCCAACACTGCCGCGTTGAGGACCGCGATCCGGGCCAGCTCCCGGACGCTGCGAGACGGCGCGGTCCAACTGATCGATAGCGTGAACCTCGTCCCTGGCGACATCGTATTGCTGGAGGCCGGCGATCGCGTTTCGGCGGATCTGCGGTTGCTTCGGTCGGCGGATATCCAGACCGACGAGGCCTCGCTCACCGGAGAATCCGTGCCCGTCGACAAGGCAGTGCGCGGCGCACTGCCAGACCGCACGCCGCTCGCCGAACGCCTGAACATGCTCCATGCAGGCTCGACCGTGCAGCGAGGGCGGTGCGATGCCATAGTGGTTGCAACCGGGCGAAACGCGGAGCTCGGCCGCATCGCGCAAGCGCTGGACGCACCGGCCTCCGTGCCGCCGCTGACGAGACGTCTCGACCGATTCAGCCGCAATCTCGGTGCGATCTCGCTCGTGCTAGTCGGAGCCATCATTGGGTTGCGGCTCATGGCCGGCGCGCCCCTACGCGAAACGTTTTTCGTCGCCATCGCGCTTGCCGTTTCGATCATCCCGGAAGGCTTACCCGTCGCTGTCACCGTTGCTCTGTCGATCGCCACTCGCAGAATGGCAAAGCGAAACGTGATCGTACGCCAGCTTCCAGCCGTTGAGGGCCTCGGGGCCTGCACTGTGATCGCCGCCGATAAGACCGGGACCCTGACGGTGAATCGGCTCACAGCGAAACGCGTCTGGCTTCCCGAGCATGGTATGATCTTCGTCGGCGGAGAGGGAGATCACACGAACGGCGATCTCGTGCTCGGAAGCGGTTCGCTCCACCAAACGGCAGACGGTGCTTTGCGCTCCCTCGGACATACCGCCGTCTTGTGCAACGACGCGTTCCTCGATCCAACGCTTGGCGCGGCGGGGGCTAGCGGCGATACCATCGATCTCGCGCTGCTTGTACTTGCCGCGAAAGCCTCTATCGACGTTCCAGACCTGCGCGACCGCGCCCCACGCGTCGCCGAAATCCCTTTCTCCGCAGAGCGCAAGTATGCGGCTAACCTCAATCACCACGAGGACGCGTATCGGCTTCATGTGAAGGGAGCCGCCGAAGTGATCGTGCCTTTGTGTGTGGGCATCAACTTTGCCGAAGTCCTCGCAACGGCTGAAGAAATGGCGGCCGGCGGCTACCGCGTACTGGCGTTCGCAACCAAACTCATTGAAGGCACCGCGTCGGACAATTGGGAGAATCTGGAGGCTGAGCTAGAGGGTCTGATCATGCTCGGGCTCATCGGATTCATCGATCCGCTGCGTCCCGAGGCCAAGCAAGCGGTCGCAGACTGCCATCGCGCTGGGGTCGCGGTGAAGATGATCACGGGCGACCACGCCGCGACAGCGCTCGCGATCGCCCGCGAACTCGGCATCGCGCAATCACCGGACGAGGTCGTCACGGCTCGGGAACTCGCCTCCGTCGGCGAGCTTGACCGGGCAGCGCAAGCCCGCGTCGCCCGAGCCAATGTCTTCGCCCGGGTTGAGCCGATCCAGAAGGTGCAGATCGTCGAAATCCTCCGGGCGTCCGGGCACATCGTCGCCATGACGGGCGACGGGGTGAACGACGCCCCGGCGCTACGGCGAGCCGACCTCGGCGTCGCTATGGGACGGGACGGGACGGACGTGGCGCGCGATGCGGCCGATCTCGTCCTGGCTGACGACAATTTCGCATCGGTTGTTGCCGGAATCGAGGAGGGCCGGGCAGCCTATGCGAATATCCGTAAGGTCATCTACCTTCTGATCAGCACGGGCGTAGCGGAGGTAGTCGTATTTCTGCTGTCTGTGATCAGCGGCCTCCCGGTCCCGCTCAACGCTGTGCAGCTTCTGTGGTTGAACCTGGTCACCAATGGGGGTCAGGACGTGGCTCTTGCGTTCGAGAAGCGGGAGCCCGGCCTTCTCGACCGTCCGCCGCGGCAGCCACACGAGCCGATCTTCGATGGACTTATGATCCGTGAGACGGCGGTTTCCGGCGTCTACATTGGCGTGGTCGCCTACGCGCTGTTTTCCTGGGCGCTGGCCCAAGGCTGGGACGAGTTCGAGGCTCGCAACGTGCTCTTGTTCCTGATGGTAATGTTCGAGAACATGCACGTATTCAACTGCCGCTCCGAGACGCACTCGGCGTTCCGGTTGCCCCTTAGCAATAACTGGCCATTGATCGTGGCCGTACTAGGGGCGCAGGCGGTCCACATTGGCGCGGCCTTCGTGCCAGGCATCCGAGACGTACTGCAGATCGAGCCCATTACCTTCGAGAATTGGCTGCTACTCGTCCCGATCGCCGCTTCTGTGCTCGTCGTCATGGAGATCGACAAGACTCTCCGACGCGGGACTGCCGGGGCATCGCGTTGACGCTGGGGCTGAATGCCTGAGGATTCGTGCAGGGCCTAGAGCGTACTCATAAACTGAGCTGTCCATGACAAATATCGTGCTCCGACGGGCACGACGTTTGACCCAGGTCAATGACCGCACGTCCACTGGGCAGAAGATGTGGCATGCAATTTCCTGACAACTGCCTGCTTCATCCAAACTAAGGATCGCGGCCATGACCAAATCCAAGATACTGAGCTCTCTCCTCACCGGTTCGCTACTGACGGTTTGCCTGTCGATTGCGATGGCACAGACTCCGTCAACCCCGCCAGGTCCCGACAGCCCAGCCAGTGGCGCTCCCGGGCCGGGCGCGGGCGGTCCGGGACCGCGCGGACTGGGCTTCGGTCCCGGACGCGGCGTCGGCCCGGATGGACAGGGGCCGCGCAGGTTCGGCTGGGGCCCCGGCGCGATGATGGGCCCCGGCATGATGGGGGGCCGAGCATTCATGGGTGGCCAAGGCGCCATGATGTGCAATCCGCGCGCCGCCGGCCTGGCCGAATGGCGCGTCGCTCAAATTCAGCGCGCCGTGAGACTGACCGAGGCGCAGCGCAAGGCCCTCGAAGAGTTGAGCACGGCATCAGCCAAGGCGGCTGAGACCATCGCCGCCGCCTGTCCAAGCGACATCCCAGCCACATCGTCGGCCCGGATGGCGCTCATGGAGAAGCGCGTGGAAACGATGTTGCAGGCGATCAGGACCGTCCGGCCGGCTTTCGACGCGTTCTACGCCTCCCTCAGTGACGAGCAAAAGGCCCGCTTTGACACCGCCGGCCCGCGCCGGTGGGGCTGGCCAGCGTGGGCGCCGCGGCGATCGGTAGTTCGCAGCGCTGCGTGACGACGGGCGGCCGCGCTGGCATTGAGCAATATCAATGACGCGGACCGTCCAGAAGCGAAGATACCGAAATTATCGCGCAGGCTAAAACAAGGAGCGTGCCATGAAAGCTGCAGACGTAATGGTGCAAAGTGTAATCACCGTCGGCCCTGATGCCACAGTTGGCGATGTGGCCGATCTCCTCCTCAAACATCGGATCAGCGCCATGCCCGTCGTCGACGCCGGCGGGAAGATCGTCGGCATTGTCAGCGAAGGCGATCTGTTGCGCCGTGCGGAAGCCGGCACCGAGCATCGCCGCTCGCATTGGCTGGAATGGGTAACGCCGGGCCAGACCTTGGTTCGTCAAGACGCACTCGCGTCGAGTCTCCGACATCATGACGCGGCGCGTGATCTCGGTGACGCCGGATACTCCGATCAGTGAAGTCGCCACGGTGCTGGAGAAGAACGGCATCAAGCGCGTTCCGATCGTCGAGAATGGCAAGCTCGTCGGTATTCTCAGCCGCGCCAATCTCGTGCAGGCGCTGGCGGCGCTCTACAAGCGGGCGGCGCCGCCGATAGTCGGTGACACTGAACTCCGGGCCAAGGTGGTGGCGCAATTGGAGGCGTAGTCCTGGACGCACCCGTCAATGATCAATGTCATCACCCACGACGGGACAGTGGAGCTTTGGGGCATCGTCGATTCAGCAGCCGAGAAAAAGGCGGTACGCGTTGCGGCCGAGGTCACCCCCGGAGTGAAAGTGGTCAATGACAACCTGCTTGTCCGACCGTCTGAATCTTACGCTTGACGGCTCAAGGTCCAATAACCGCCCGGCAATGTCAGATCCATCCAGAGTGGTCTCGAGCTGGCTAGACGGGGACCAGGACTCAAGGCTGCATTCGATCAACTCTTACGCCAAGGAGAACCATCATGAGCGAATCCAAGTTCGAGCGAAGCATCATCTTTACCTTCCGCATGCTGATGGCATGGACATTTATCTACGCAGCTTCCCACCAGGTGTTCGACCCGAAATTCACTGTGGTCGGGTTCTTGAGCCACACCAAGACATTTCATGACCTGTTTGCGGTGTTTACAACGCCGGCGCTCGCGCCTGCCGTCACATTCCTCGTGGGCTACGGCCATCCGCTCATCGGACTGTCGTTGCTCTTCGGACTGATGGTGCGCGTCAGTGCGACCTTCGGCATCGTCCTCCTGTTGATGTACTGGCTGGCGCACATGGATTTCCCCTACATCGAAAATGCCAACAACTTCATCGTGGACTATCACATCGTTTACGCGATGGTTCTGGTGTACTTGATCGCCAAACACGCAGGTCACGTCTGGGGGCTCGACGCTTGGGCGGAGAGGCTCTCATTTATTCAACAGGATCCGAGACTGCACGCACTCGTCGCCTAAAAGCGCCGCCTGGACCGGTAAGTATCGCCAGCCCCAACCCGCGGGGCTGGCGTCATGACGGCGCGCCGCCGCCGGACGCCTTGGGCGCTAATCGGCAGCCCGAGACCTACGGAAACCCCCTTAGGGCGAATATCTGAATTTTCCCGCTGCCAACGTGCCGGTATCCCTTCAGCAACGATTGGAGGGATCGAACATGTTGACCAGGACCGCTTCTTACACCCGCCTTGCGATAGCCCATACCGCCTTCACGAACGGAGCCGTGCCGATCGTGAATACGCTGTTTGGTACCCCCACTTTGCCCGGCGCGACCATGCATTTCGAGCGCAATAACGAAATTTACGGTGAAGGCGAGCCGGCGGACTACGTCTACAAGGTCCTCTCCGGGACCGTGCGGACCTCCAAGGTCCTCAATGATGGGCGCCGGCAGATCGGGTCCTTCTACCTACCCGGCGACACATTCGGCCTGGAAGCTGGCGATGAGCACACCTTCTGCGCCGAGGCGATGACCGACGCGTCGGTACTATTGGTCAAGCGCAGCACTGTCGCGGCCGAGGCGCAGAGGGACAGCCACGTGGCGCGTGAGCTATGGGCGGTGACGGCCCGCGAGTTGGCGCGTGCGCAGGATCACCTGATGCTGCTGATCAAAAGCGCACAGGAACGGGTCGCTGCGTTTCTGCTGGAGATGGCCGAACGAGTTCCCGACCAAGCTGGAATCGAGTTGCCGATGTCGCGGCAGGATATCGCCGACTATCTCGGGCTGACCATTGAGACCGTATCGCGCACGCTCACCCAGCTGGAGAGCAAGGCCGCGATCGAGCTGCCGCGTTCCCGGTACATCGTGCTGCGCAACCGTTCGGCGCTCGCTCGGCTCAACGCCTGAGACGCGGATCGAAAAGCGAAACGGAGGACGCCATGAAAGCTATGGACATCATGACCTGGCCGGTGATTTCCATTGAGCCTGAAGCGCCGGTGCAGGCCGCCATCATCCGCATGCTCAAGCATCGAATCAGCGCGTTGCCCGTCGTTGATGCGGATGGCGGGCTGATCGGTATTGTCAGCGAGGGCGATCTGCTGCGCCGCGCCGAAATCGGCACGCAACGCCGCCGGCCGCCTGCCGAGCAATCTTCAGGAAAAGGCAGGCGAGCCGCTATTCGAGCCGCAGCTGGTCAGCGCGGCAGCGGGTCCGCTTCGGTTGGTGACCGGCGTCAGCATTATTCCGCAGGCGACGATCGCCGAGGCCCGGTCGACTGACGTGGTGTTCGTGCCGAACGTCATGGTCAACGGCCCGGCGAGTCTACGCTCGCTGGATCGCCGGCTGCTGGAATGGATCGGAAAGATGTACGCGCAAGGGGCGCAGCTCTATGCGGCGTGCGGCGGATCGCTGGTCCTTGCCGAGGCGGGCCTGCTTGACGGGGGGCAGGCCACGACCCATTCGAGCTATGCGCCGCTGTTCCGGGATCAGTATCCGCGCGTCACGCTGCATCCCGAGCGCATCCTTGTGCAGGCCGGGCCGGGCCATAACGTGGTTTGCGCCGGTGGAGCTTCGTCGTGGCAGGACCTGACGCTGCTCCTCATCGCCAGGCGCGCGGGCACGAAGGAGGCCATCCGCATCTCGAAGATATTCCTCTATCAGTGGCATCGCGACGGTCAGCTCCCGTATGCGTCGATGATCGAGAATGTCAGCCACGGCGATGCGGTGATCGTGAGCTGTCAGGAGTGGATCGCGCGGCACTACGATCGCGCGGACATCGTGACGGAGCTCGTGCGCCGATCGGGACTGCCCAAGCGCACCTTCGATCGACGCTTTCGGGCCGCGACCGGCTATTCGCCGCTGGCCTACATACAGGCGCTGCGCATCGAGGAGGCCAAGCAGATTCTGGAGACGAGCGCCGTCCCGGTGGACGCGGTGGGACGGGAAGTCGGCTACGAGGACGCGGCCTCGTTTCGCCGCCTGTTTCGGCGCCTTGCCGGGATGGCGCCCGGCGACTACCGCCGCAAGTTCCGGCCGCCAAACATCGTGCTGAAGGCCAAGCAAACCGCAAAGGCTTCGCCGACTCTCTCCCTCCAAGAAGGTTGAAGGAAGAGTGCCTGCATCCCTGCTGCGCTCCGCACGAGCGAAGGCGTAAGCCCCTAGCGCATGTTTCGGTCTATCCCGTTCGTCCCCGCGAAAGCGGGGACCTAGCCCGGATATCTCATACTACTAGGCGCATCGGGGCGCCGAATCAGCGAAAGTGGTTGTGCAGCAACGACTTTCGAGCGATTCGAGGAGCGCCCCGATGCCGACAGAGTGTAGCGCAGATTTGTTTGGATTTGCACTTGTTGAAGGACGCGCGGTTGTGGCGGCATTCAGCATGACGTGCACGTAGCCGAGCTTCAGTGCCAGCGCGACGCCGGAGACGTCATCCTGGTGCAGCCGCTGCATGATGATCACGATCGCGGATTTCTGCGGGTCGTTCACCCGCAGCGGGACCGACTCCCGGAATAGCCTGGTGCTGCGCTCGCGCTCGGCGTCCGATTCCGCAGTCTCGGTCGAGTGCGGATCGTCGATGATCAGCCGATCACCGCGGCCGCCGGTAAGGCCCGAGAACGGCCTACCCTCCCGGTTGCCGGTGCAGTTGTTCTCGAACGAGAGTTCCCCGGTTCTCGTTAAATGAACGAGACCGCCCCAGCGCGCCTGATACCATTCGCTCGCCACCAGGTCGCGCATCTTGCGGCAGTCGCGCTTGACGTAGTTCTCCGAGTAGGAGGTGGTGAGATAGCGCAGCGACCCGAGCCCGCACGGCCCCCATTCCCAGGCCGGCCAGAGCACCGAGACGATGAGGCTTTTCATCGAGCCCGGCGGGACGTTGATCAGCAGCCGGTTCGACAAGCCGTGACTGAGAAGCCGTCCGAAGGTGATCGCCTCGAGGTGCTCGCAGAGCAGGTCGATGTGCCAGCCATGCACATAGTACGCGGTCGGCTCCGGGACGCGCCAAGCCTCTCGAACGAACCCCACCATGGTGCGGCAGCGCTCGCGGCTGCCCTCGATGTCATCCAGCGCGCGCCGGTGCGCGGCTTCCGCCTCACGCCTGATCCGCTCCGCCCGGATCTCCTGGAGCGAGGGGAACCGTGCCGAGGATGGATTCAAGCCGGGTGAGATCTGCATCTGATATTTTTGTGAGATCGTAGGTCCCGACCGCATGCTGGTGCGATTGCGTCGGCTCCCTCATGCCCAGGTACTGCTTTGACAGCCATATCGCCGCCGCCGTGTTCGTCTCTGAGAGCTTGAAGAGGTTGCGCCGGACCGACGCCTTCCCGGCCTCCAGCCCATTGTCCCACCGCGCACGCGCCTCGGGATTCGCGTTCAGGAAGTTAATGAAGGTCTCCCGATGGCAGCCGAGCACGGCCGCAGCCTCGGCCTGGGTGCACTGAATCTTCGCCAGGCCCTCGATGGTCTTGAGGGTCTTCTCGTCGCAGGTCAGCGATGGTTTACGGCCAGCCATTATCGTGTCTCTCTGACCTCGTTGAGGCCGTCGCTAACGACGCGCTCCACGAGCAATGCTGTTTGGAGCCACATGCTCACGGAGCATTTGCTCTTTTCCGCCCCTGGCCTGCTCTCTCTCCTCCTCGCGAGCACCATGAGCTATTCCTGACTTTGCACGGGCTCCGGCTTATCTACGAGAAGAACCAATGAGCGACGAAAGCACTTTCCGTCCTCCATATCGGGTGGAGGTCACCGACCGCGCCGCCGACCTTCAGGCCGCGCACAGCGAGTTGCCCGCGGGCGAGGAGACGGGGAAGACTGCCACCGTCGCCGGTCGGGTGATGCTGCTGCGTGACCAGGGCCGAACCGCCTTCGCCACGTTGCGCGACGGCAGCGGCGCCATTCAGCTATGGGCCAACCCTAAGCACACCGAGGACTTCGCTGGGTTCACGTCGCTCAACCTCGGCGACTGGGTGGTCGCTAGCGGCGACATAGTGCGAACCCGTCGTGGTGAGCTGTCGGTGCGGATCAACTCGTGGCAGCTGCTTGCCCGAGCCCGCCGCAGCTTCGGCGATAAGTGGAAGGGCATCAGCGACCCTGATCTGCGCTACCGGCAGCGCTACGTGGATTTGTGGGCCAACGAGTCGAGCCGCAAGGTATTCCAGGCCCGCAGCCGCATCGTCTCGCTCACCCGCCGGTTCTTAGAAGACCGCGGCTTCGTCGAGGTGGAGACACCGGTGTTCCATCCCATCCCTGGCGGTGCGTTGGCTCGGCCGTTCGTCACCCACCACAACGCTCTCGATATGGAGCTGTACCTGCGGATCGCCCCCGAGCTGTATCTCAAGCGGCTGGTAGTGGGCGGCATCGAGCGGGTCTTCGAGATCGCCCGGGTGTTCCGCAACGAGGGCCTGTCGACTCGGCACAACCCCGAGTTCACGATGCTCGAGCTCTACCAGGCCTATGCCGATTACGGCGACATGATGCAGCTGACCGAGGAGCTCACTGCGCATCTCGCCACGGAGATCTGTGGCACCACCAAGATCACCTATGGCGGACGTGAGGTCGACCTGACTCCGCCCTGGCGTCGTGCCTCGTTGATCGAGCT